>NZ_JADPVH010000070.1:0-14944 GCF_026932795.1 Paenarthrobacter sp. Z7-10
ACAACGGCGATCGCCGAACTCTGCGAACAACTCACCAGCACCCAAACCCGATACCCCGACACCGAGCTCATCCTGCGCTACGCGGTCAAAAACCGTACCTGAGCCCACCCGTATTAACTCACCATGTCAGGAGCCCTGGGGCTCCGAACAGGTCGCCGCAGCAGTCATCACCACCATGACCCGGGACGGGAACTATGCGGCCCCCGGGATCATTGATTTCATGGAATCCACAGCTCACGCCCTCAACGAAGCAGCAGAAAAACCGTAGGACGAACCCTCTTCCTGAAACGCTAACGCAGCCGATCCGGAGACTATGTGGGACGGTCATGTTCGGCACTGGGCCACGACGAGCGTTACAGATCCTGCGGCCGGTTTGGCTGCCACTCTGGAACAACTTCATCGAGCCCCGGCTCCGTCAAGTGTCCCGGATCAACACAATGTCATCGCAGGCTCAACGTATGCATACCGGTAAATAGAGGACGTCTTCCGTCTTAGCCTGCTCCGCCTCTTAAATTCGGATCAGCAACAGCGGGCCGTCTACGGCCCGTGCAACCCGGTTGGCACTGATCAGACTCTCACAAACGGGTTGACCGGGTATTCTTACGCCCGGGTCGGTCATCCATCCCCTATGAATGTCCGACCTTGCGGCTTTCGTCTCCCATTGCGTCCCGGCGTGATAACTGGCTTCCTCAGAAGACGAGACAAAGCAGAATGGGGTAATGACCCTGGTACTGCAGTACATGGGGTAGTGACCCTGGAACTGCTGTACTTTGATGGATGCCGCTGTCAGCGATGGTCGAATAGTGAGCCGTTTTGTGGGTTGAAAACTGAGCCACTTTGACGTGTTCTATTCTGCCGTATTTTCTGCTCTTGCCGAGAGGCAAGCGCCGAGAAGGATGGTGCCGCGGCCGGATATGCCGAGGAACTTGCCCGCCTCGAGGCGCGGCGTGTCGCGTTGGAGCGCCAGCTTGCTGTGATCGGCAAGCAGCTGGAGGATTCACGGGAGTCCGAGCGGGCCGCTGCCAAAGAGGCCGCAGACGCAGCACGCAAGCTGGCGGCCGCCGAAGTGCGCGCCACCACCTATGAAAAGGTATACAACGCCCTGCTCCAACGCGTTTCCCCGAGGCGAAGAATGCCGGTAGCTAAAAGATCAAATCTGCCTCTGCGTACTTCACGGAAACCGACACGGATCAGATCCAGGCCACGGTCAAGGCTGTCGGGACCCTCGAGGGGTACACGTCAATCACCTGCCTGCCTGTCAGGAAGCTTTGGCAAGGTATTGCACCAGCGCTTCCCTGAGGATCTCGCTCGGCTTGCGGTGCTCAATTTCGGACCGGGCGACCAATTGCGCGTCCATGTCCTTCGGGAGCCGGACGGTCCGGGACGGGGATGTTCCGCTACTGCTCAGGGACGGCTTGCCCACGGCTCTTTTTACCGCCTCGGGGGAACCCAGGGCTGTTTCCAGGAGGGCGCGTCCGGCACCTGGCCCGGACGCCTTGGTGATGCGGGCGTCAGGGCCTATATCGGCGGTCTCCGCCCATTCCCCCAAGGCATGGAATCGGGCTTGTTCCTCCGGGGTCAGGCCCTGGCCGCCCTTGGCCTTCTTCTCACTCATTCCGTTGTTCCTCTCTCTGCAATGTCGAGTATCTTCCGCCTCGCCTCCATCACATGGAAGACCAGGATGTCGTTGGGCGGTGAAATGACCGCCATGACTTCGAGAATCATCCGGCGGTCCCGGGAGGGGCCGATAAACAGATCCGGACGTGCACCCGATTCCACACGCGGCTCATCGAACTGCTCAACGTGGTAGATCTGGTTCAGGATCGCATTCAACGCATCCGCACGGGCAATTCCATGTTTGTCTGCGCTGTCTGCCCACCTGATCGCCATACGAATATTATCCCACAATAATAGGTTATTGCAAGACAATATTAGGGGTTGCAGTCAGTTCCTTCAAGGCAGCCCGGGGTTGCGCACAGTGTGGACAGCCCTGAGCTGTGCGGAGGGCTCCGCCTGACCACATTGGGCACAATCCCGTAACCAGGAACTGAGAGAGTGCGATACCTACCGCGTGATGGCTTTCGGTGGTGATGTCATCCGATGCCTGGAGCTGGGCCAGTGCCCGCCGCTTCTCTGCCTTGGTCCTCGCCCAGCACATCCACTGCGTCCACATGTGGAGCAGCTGACCGTGGGGGTCGCTCTCGGCGCTCAGGCCGGCAAGGGCTGCTTTTCCCATCTCGCCCTTCAGGCTGACGTTGAGCTCGTTCAGGAGCGCCGCCTTCGTGTCGAAGCAGAGGAAAAAATACCAGCGGCTGAACTAGGGCCGTAATCCCACCGCTGGCAGCAGTAAACCGTCAATAACCGATATGAGAAATTCGCGGTTAGCTGTCTTGCGCTGCACCATTGTTCGGTACATCGCCATGGACGTGACAAGAAGTGACAAGTTTTCCACGTCACAGTCGGCCGGGATTTCGCCGCGGTCGATCGCGCGCTGAAGCAAGGTTCGGTTGACAGCGGCGCGAGGCTCGACGATAGCGGACTGCACAGCGTCCGCTAGCCCTGGATCGCAGGAAATCATCGACATAAGGCCGGCCATCACATGAATTTTGCGGTCGCCGTCCTCGATCGAATGAGATTTGATACTGGCAACCAGGTCACCGCGGAGTGTCCCGGTATCTGGAAGATTAGCCATGTCAATATCGGCGTTCTTCATGCACGCGACAGCGTCTATCACCAGTTCGGCCTTGGACGCCCAGCGGCGGTACAGCGTTGCCTTCCCAGCCTTAGCGCGCGCTGCGACCATGTCAATGGTCATGCGGTCGTAGCCAGTTTCAGCGAGCACGTCTAAAGCAGCCGCTAGAATCTCCGGATCACGAGTATGGTCACGCTTGCGACCAAGCTTCGGCGTCGCCGCCTCCGGAGCGGTGAGATCGATCGACGTCATTGCGGCGAACTCCTTAACTCGCGGGAGACCGCAGCGAGCGGCCAAATATTTCGCACAAAACAATTCTAGACCAACTATATCCGAAACTGCAACGTTTCGGATATAGTTGGTCTCATGTCTTCCTCCGCCACGTCTGTAGCCTCCTCTGACACCCCTGTGGTATCCCGTCGCCGGTGGTTGACGCTCAGCGTCGTTGCCCTCGCCCAGCTCATGGTCGTTCTGGACTCCACCGTCGTCAACATCGCGTTGCCGGCAGCCCAGGCCGACCTTAGCTTCTCCAATGGAGACCGCCAATGGGTCGTCACAGCCTACTCTCTCGCTTTCGGCAGTTTGCTGCTCCTCGGCGGGAGGCTCTCCGACCTCATCGGCCGGAAGCGGACCTTCATTATCGGCCTCATCGGCTTCGCGCTGGCATCCGCGCTCGGCGGTGCCGCGAACAGCTTCAGCATGCTCGTCGGTGCCCGCGCACTTCAAGGGGCTTTCGCCGCAATGCTCGCCCCGACCGCTCTCGCCGTTCTGACCACAACCTTCACCGTTCCGAAGGAACGCGCTCGTGCTTTCGGTGTCTTTGGGGCGATTGCCGGAGCGGGAGGCGCCGTCGGTCTGCTGCTCGGCGGCTACCTCACCCAGTATTTCGACTGGCGCTGGAATCTTTACATCAATGTCTTCATCGGCCTCATCGCCATCATCGGCGCAGCCATATACGTTGATCATGGTATTCGAACGGGTCCGCGTCCCAAGCTCGACGTCCCGGGAACCATCCTTGTCTCCGGCGCCCTGTTCGGCCTCGTTTACGGCTTCTCCAACGCCGAAACCGATGGGTGGAACTCCCCTCTCACCTGGGGTGTGCTCGCCGGTGCCGTCGTGCTACTGACCGCATTCGTACTCCGGCAGCGGCGTGCGACCCACCCGCTCCTGCCGCTGTCGATCATCCTCGACCGCAACCGCGGTGCAGCCTACAGTTCGGTGCTCATCGCGGGAATCGGAATGTTCGGAGTCTTCCTTTTCGTCACCTACTACCTGCAGAAGACACTCGACTACACACCGGTCCAGGCTGGCCTTTCGTTCCTGCCGATGATCGCCATGCTTATCCTCGCTGCCCAATTCGGCACGAACCTCTTCGTTCCCAGATTCGGACCAAAAATCATGGTGCCGTTCGGCATGACCCTCGGTGTTATCGCAATGGTTTTGCTCACCCGCCTGGATCTCCATAGCGGCTACGCAGCCGATGTTCTCCCGCCGCTCATGGTGATGGGATTTGCGATGGGTTCGATCATGCCAGCGTCCATGCAGACCGCCACCCTCGGAGTGGACCGGCAGTTCGCCGGCGTCGCCTCAGCGATGGTCAACACCAGTCAGCAAGTCGGTGGATCAATCGGGACTGCGCTGCTCAACACACTGGCAGCCACGGCCGCAACCAACTATGTCGCCTCCCATGCTCCAGCCACCGCCATAGTCGCTGCCGAAGCAGCCGTGCACAGCTACGCAACCGCGTACTGGGTCGGCGGCGGATTCTTCGCCTTCGGCGCAGTGCTCTCAGCACTGCTGTTCCGCCGTCGCGGCGACGGGGTGTCGCTCTCCAACCCGCACGGCAACGCAGCAGCCAAACGTGAGCCGGTCACAGCTCACTAGACGCGCGGGGCAGTAAGAGCCGGAACGCTGCCTACACGGTGGCGGTCCGGCTTTTTGCATTACGGGATCCTCTACGGGAGCGACCACGGTCGCATGACACTTTCAATTGTGGAGGCACTGTGAGCGGTCAACGTCTGGGCTACATCCGGCTCAGCAGCAGCCATAGGGTCATTAAGGCATCATGCCAGATCGCCGGGGAATACCTTCCGAAACTACTCCGGCCTGTAGCCCGATCCATTCCCGGGCCTGGATCTCGGCCATGCGCCGATACAGGGTGGCCCGGGACATGCCCAGATCCTTGGCCACTTGGGTGCCCGGTTGTCCTCCGTCGATCAGCCGGCGGGCGTTCCTGACCTGGCTGTCAGTGAACTGTGCCCGGCGCCCGCCCAAGTCCCTGCCCGCGGCCCGGCGCTTGGACACGGAATCGGTGATGCGTTCACGCTTGATGTCCAGTTCCATCTGGGCCAAGGCTGCCATGACGGTGAAGGTCATCCCGCCCATGGGGGTGGCAGTGTCCACGGTGCCGCCGCCCAGGTTCAGCACATTCAAGTTGATATCCCTCCCCCGCAGTTCCACTGCCAGGGAGAGCATGTTCGCCTTGGACCGTCCCAGCCGGTCCAAGGTGGTGACCACCAAGGTGTCACCCTTCTCCAGGGCTGTCAGGGCCCTGTCGAATTCGGGCCGGCTCGCCCGCGCGCCGCTGGCCCCTCGGTCCGTGTAGAGGTCATCGCGGCGAACGCCAGCCGCCAGCAGGTCCGCTACCTGCCGGTCCGCATCCTGCGCACTGGTGGAGACCCGGGCGTAGCCGATCCGCTTCATCATTTCCGCCCCTAACATGTCTCGCAACAATGATTGATGACTGTCAGTCCAGCGGCAGCATGCGAGACACGGTGGCAAGACACCGAAAAGGCTGAAGAATCAGGGGTACCTAAGTGTCTCGCCAGCCGGTCTTGCATCCCTAGGGTTATGAGACATCTCACCGACTAGGTTTCAACGCCGATCCGGAGCAACTTTTCTGCCTCGCTGAGGTGGTGTTCGAGGGCAAGCTGTTGATCAGGGGAGAGCTTGGGTGTGCTGGCGGCGATTGCCTCCAGGATCGGTTTGTTGGCGCGATCGAGAATCATCGAACGGGTGTGTGGAGTGAGGTCAATACGTACTTTCCTGCGATCAGAAGTGTCCGGAGTGATGCTGATAGCTCCAGCGTCTGCCATAGCGCGGCTGATGCGGGATACCAAGCTCTGGGCGAGACCGGTACGGCGCGTGATCTCGGAAACCGTCGCGCCAGGATTTCGAGCGATGTCCTCAAGTACTGACAGTTCCCCGGCGTTGACGCGGTCTGGTCCGGTGTTCTCGGTCGCACGCAGCGCGATCGTGCGGACATCGCGTGCGAGGCGGTGAAGTTCTGCGGCGTTCATCCCCATATTCAATCATTGGTGATAGATTCAAAGTGCATCACAAGTGATGGAAAAGGGGATCTAATGAGCTGGAACTGGGCTTACATCAATCAGGCTGTAGACGACATCGTCATCGTGGTCGGGATCGCCATCCTTATCGTGCGGCAATTCATCTGGCGCTCAGCGGAGATAAGTCGGATGCTGCGCATGCCGACGTTGGTCATCGCCGCCGGAATCGTCTACTTGCCCTTCGAGCTGTGGGGAGGTATTAGCTGGCGTACCGCGGATTGGTTGGTCGTCGCTGAACTCGGTCTGGTCGCCTTCACCGGTGCGGCGATGGGCTACGTCACTCACTTCCGCAGCGCTGGCGGCCAACTCCAGTATCGGCTCACCGGAACAGGCATCCTCCTGTGGGGCCTCTTCATCGTCATCCGAATCGCAAACTTCGCGTTGGCGGGTGCTCTCGGTGCCAATCTGGCAGACGCGACGGGACTGATCCTGCTGTCATTCGGAGTCAACCGGCTCGCGGCCATACTCGTCGTTCGCAGGCGAGCGTCTGCGCTCCGCGGCGAGGAACGGGCCCCGGCCGATCGCTAGAGATCAGCTACTCGCAACGGCGACGCGCTAGCAACTGAAGATGCCGCTTGCGCGGAACAAACCCTTGTAACAAGGCGAGCCCAAGTTCGAAGAGGTAGTAGCGGTCGGCGCCCATTTCGCCTGATCAGTCTGGGTAAGCCCGCTATCGGCGGTGCAGCGTCTCATATCCCATATGTGTCGAATCCCATGCCGTGCAAGACGCCACCTGACGCCGACAACTGCGACATCGAGTGAGCACAGAACGCCGCTACGAAGGGCCGAACTTCATACCAACGCGCATCCCGATTCTCGATTCCCGGCGTCCCATCAAAGGATGGTTTCGTCTGATGCCGAGAATATCGGGATGAGATACATTATCGGGACAACCCGGAGCCGCGAGAAGCCGCGCCCTTGCGGCGCAGAAGGTCGGCCGCGGTGAATCCTGTCAATGGTTCCTTTGATAAGACGCCGACCTCACGCTCCGGTTAAGGGGTGCTGAGGCCCACGGCCAGTGCGCACGGTATAGCTGAATGGTGAGAGGGGACCGGGAGATCATGCTCCCTCAAACCGGCCTCCGCCGAACGGCAGCATATTTTCCATATCTACTGATTCAGGCGTTTAAGGTCGAGTACTGCTGCCTGGCCGTCGGTGAAGAATCCGTCGCCGGTTGCGTTGTGTCCGAGCTGGGCGTCGGTGACATGAACCAGGCGCGGGTTGCTCACTTTTAGTGATTGCAGGATGTAAGCCCTTTCCGTGTCAACGTTGGGGTCAATGTGATGCGTGGGCAGGCCGGACTTCGTACCTATCCCGATGCCCCGGTCGAAACTTGCCGTGGCGACCCACACGGGCTGGCCACCGATGGTGAAGTTGGTTCGCCAGATCCTCGTATGGTGTCGCTGGACCAAGGTGTTTGCGTCGGTGGGTTTTTCGAAGGCCACGGTTTCGGGCCGGGCGTCCAGGTATGACGGCGTGACTGGGGCCGTGAGGTACTGGTCGTTGCGTACTGCGACAAGGATGGCTTGAAGGGTGTTGCTCAGGGTCGACGGGTCGGCTTTGTACCATCCGGCTTGTTTGAACAGGTTTTCGATCTGTACCTGACTGCCAAGGTAGATGAAGTTGATGGGCTCCATCCTGGCTCCGGTCAGCGTTTCGCTGTAGATCGGCAGCTGCCGAATGGCCGCCGCGTTTGGGCCGGGAGTATCTTGGCAGTCTGCTGACGTTCGACGACGGAGAGGGGTGTGAGCTGGGCACCGAATATCCCGGCGAACAGCACAGCCGCGGCTGCGGCGATCAGGAGCGGTCGTTTGGCGGCGGGGCTGAGCTTCGCCGGCTTTACCAGGCGGAACCGGTCGTTGATCTCCAGGATTGTGATGATGACGGCGAGAAGAAACAAGCCCAGGGTGAGGCTGCCCAAAATGTCACTCGGATAGTGGACGCCCAAATATATCCGGCTGGTACCGACCAGTAAAACTGCAGTCAGCGTTGCCGGGACGATCATGAGCCGACCGATGGAAGATTTCACGCTGCGGCATAACAGGTAGGCTGCGAGGCCACCCATGACGGTCGCTGTGAGCGTGTGTCCGCTGGGAAAACTGAAACTGTGTTCGTTCAGCAATGCCAGGGCCCGGTCCGGTCGGGACCGTGCCACTGCGTGCTTGATGATCGTGGAAGTAAGCGTTTCCAAGCCAAAGACGCCGGCCAGCAGGACCGGCAACCACCATTGCCGCCGCCCCCAGGAGGCTAGCCCCACGACGATGATGAAGACGAGGACCGACAGCGAACTGGCGGCAAAGGTAACGACGCTGAAGAACCTATCCTGGGCGCTGGTGCGGATATCGGGCACCAGATTAAGGATCCGCTGGTCAATGCCGGCGAACGAGGTCTTCAAAATGACAGCCCGGGTGATGCTGATGAACAGCAACAGGGCCGCGGCCGCGGCGAACGTGCCGATGGTGAGGACCAGCCCGGTGGGCTGCTTCATCGAAAATCGACGGCCCGCCCAGCCAACGAGGCGTGGGTAGCGCTGACGGAGCCCGACGACGTGGGTGTTGACCTGGATGCCCTTCCACGCGGAGGACAGTATTGACCACGCAATCCTGAGCGGCGTCCGCAGAACCATGATCAGGCTGAAGACGAACACAAGGAGCAGCAGCAGCTGCGCGAGCAAAGCGGCTGTAAAGATCGCCGGAATTCCGACGACGTCCAACGTCTTCAACAGATAGGCGTTCAGTGCGGTCAGGACGATCACAGCTGTCAGGATTGCCCCGTACCTGAGCGTCGGTGCGCTCATCATGCCTATCGCCCTTTCCGTGACCAGCGCGGCGGACGTGCGGTCGGTTTTCATCCCAACTCTGTTCGGGTCGGGCTGGTTTCCACGGCCGCCTGGGACCTTCTTCCGGTGCCCGCGCGGGAAGGCCGGGTGAAGATGCCGACGGCGGCGGTCAGGAGGGCGAGGACGCCGTAGCCGGCCGTGAGGCTCACGGTGGCGGCTACTGCCCCGACCAGCAGCGGGCCGCCCGCATCGCCGAGTTCACGGCCGACTTCGGCGGCCCCCATGGTCTGGCCCAGCCGCTCTGGTGGTGTGGCTCTGGCCAGGGCGGCAAAGGCAACCGGGGTGATGATGCCCGTGCCGGCGCCGATACCGACGGCGGCAGCCAGCAACCCGGCGATACCGGGCAGCATCGCGGCGGCCAGACCGACGGTCGTCAACACTAAACCGAGCCCCGCGAGCCGGCCCTGGTGGCTAGCTGATGTGTCCGATGCCCGGCCGGCCAGCGGTTGGACAACAGCTGCGCAAAGTGCCAGGACCGAGACAGCCGCTCCGGTGGCCACGGACCCGAGTCCGGCAGCGGCACCGGAGAGGGGAAGGAACCCTACACCCACGGACAGGGCCGCCGTTGCGGCAGCCAGGGTGGCGGTCGGGGCCAGGAAAGCGCGGTCGCTCAGGCGTCGGGCCAAATCCGCGACGCTCTGCCGTGAACGGGGCAACGGCGATACCACGGGCACCCCCAGAAAGGCCCAAACCGCTACCAACAAGGCAAGGAGTGCGGTGAGAATGAACACCAATCCTAATCCGCCGGCGGCGACCAGTGTCCCTCCAATCAAGGGTCCGGCAGTGTATCCAATGCTCTTAGAGAACCCGTAGGACCCAAACGCCCTGCCCTGCCGGCCAACGGGATTCAGCCGCGAGACCAGGGTCGAGGCGGCCGGGGAGAACGCTGACGCTGCAGCGCCTTGACCCAGCCGGGCAAGCCACAGCCATGCCGGGTCCCGGGCCAGAACGAAGCCGGCGGAAAACAGTGCAAAGGCCACCAGACCGCCGAGCAGAACGGGTCGGGGACCGATCCGGTCCGAGAGCGCCCCGAAGACGGGTTTAAGCAGCACCTCTGCCCCGTCGTACAGGGCCAGCATCACCCCCAACAGCAGCAGGGACTGACCATGGCCCGCACTGTAGGCGCCAAGATTCGCCGCTACGGCATGGGCGCCGAAAGCTGTTGTGAAACCGGCCGCGTACAAGGGAAGCAGGTGCCGCCGGGACACTGCACCGCGGGTGGGCTGTTTGTCTGCTGGCATTACTCCGGCTCGGCTGCGGGTTGCTCGTTGCTGTGTTCCCGGCGTGCTTTACGGACCCGCCAGATGATGAACGCGATCACGATCGCCACCAGCACGACGGCGGTGATGTCACGTCCGGCTGCTTTGGCGACGGCCTCGTAGGAGTTGCCGGCAAGGAAACCCAACAGCACGAACCCGGCACCCCAGACCAGGCCCCCGGCGGCGTTGAAGGCCAGGAACCGGGGATAATGCATTTGGGATGTCCCGGCGAGGGCAGGCATGACCGCACGGAAGAACGCCACGAACCGGCCCAGGAACACCGCTGACCCGCCCCTGCGGCGCAGGAAATCCTGGGCTTTATCCAATTTGGCGCGGCGTTTATTCAACACCTTCATATTCAAGAGCTTGGGCCCGAAGCGTTTGCCGATTTCGTAGCCGACTGTGTCTCCGATAATGGCCGCAACCACGACGAGGATCATCATCATCCACAGCTGGACGTGGCCCCGGCTGGCGACCACGCCGCCGAGTACCGCGGCCGTTTCTCCCGGGAGCACGAACCCGACGAACAAAGCGTCCTCCGCGAACACCAACAACCCCACCAACGTCAAAGCCAGCAACGGACTGACGTTCAGAATAGTATCCACAAACCCGCTCACGAGGCACGTCCTCCACTCAGGGTGCGAAGACGGAGGATTCCGCGCATCAGGTCGTCCTCCCTTATCGATTTGGGGTTCATGGCCCGCTCCTCACTTGTTGCGTCCCATCCGGCAGGTTTGGTCACAGTAACAAATGATACATTTGATACTGTGACCATGGAAAGTTTTGGATGGCTGGTTATTCTGGTGCAGATTCCCGCCCAGCCGTCCCGGCACCGCGTCGCGGTCTGGCGCGAGTTGCGTCGGTCCGGGGCGGTCCCGGTATCCCATGGAACCTGGGTCCTGCCGGCCCTGCCGGCCTTCGAATCCGCGTTGGCACGGGCCGGCGAACTGGCCGAGCGCGGGTCCGGGACCCTGACCGTGGTCGACGCCTCCCCCCGCGATGAGGCTGGGACGGTACTCTTCCGTGAAGCGTTCGCCGCCGCCAGGGATGAGGAATGGACCGAGTTCATCGCGGACTGCGGGAAATTCGAGGACGAAATAGCGCGCGAGATCGCCAAATCCAAGTTCACCTTCGGGGAACTCGAAGAAGAAGAACAAAGCCTGGAGCGGTTGCGCCGCTGGTACCGGGAACTCAAATCCCGCGACGTCCTCCGTCTTCCCCAAGCCGACATGGCCCAGGACCATCTCAGCCGGTGCGTGAGCGCTCTGGAAAGCGATGCCCAACAGGTCTACGAGACCATACTCCCGTAAGGAAAGACGTTGAAACACCCCACCTCCAGCATCCCGCCTCTGCGCCTGCCCTGGCGCTCCTGGTGGCTGCTGCCCGTATCCGTGGTCCTGTTCGTTTTCACCCTGTCGATGGGGGTTTTGGCGACGCGTTTCGGCTCACCCGGAGTGGATCTCAATGTGGACGTAAGCCTCATCGCCGACCGCAACCAGGCACTGACAGCCCTGGCCCTCATCATCAACGCTGTCCTCACCCCGATGGGGAACATCATCATCCTTGTCGTGGTGTGCGTGGTCCTGATGTTCGTACTGCGCAGGCCACTCACCGCCCTGGCGTTCGGCTCTACAGTGGCCGTGGGCTGGGTCTCCTCAGAAATTGGAAAGGTGGCTGTGGCACGGCTCCGGCCTCCGGGTTCCGTCACGCACGCACTGATCCTTGAAAACGGGCACGACAGCTTTCCGAGCGGTCACACCGCATTCGCGGCCGCCCTGGTCTGGGGAGCGATCCTCATCCTCGCCCGAACCCCCAGACAGCGGGCCATTACCGCCGTCATCGGTGGCCTTTTTGCCGTCTCCGTGGCGTCGTCACGGCTCTACCTTGGCGTCCACTACCCAACTGATGTTGCCGGGTCTCTGTTGATCAGCACCGCGGCCATCCTGTTCTGGCTGCCACTTTGGAACAACCTCATCGAGCCCCGGCTCCGCCAAGTGTCCCGGATCAACACAATGTCATCGCAGGCTCAACGTATGCATACCGGTAAATAGAGGACGTCTTCCGTCGTAGCCTGCTCCGCCTCTCAAATTCGGATCAGCAACAGCGGGGCCGTCTACCCCCGCGCAACCCGGTTGGCACTGATCAGACTGTCACAAACGAGTTGACCGGTACCGGCTGATTCAATGGCATATTTGCCGGGTTCGGCCACGAAGCGGTCATGGCATCGATCCGAGCAGAGGTAGTACGTGGTGCTGTTGTGGGTGGTTGGGGCGTGGGCTCGTTCGACTTGCATCCCGCATAGGTCAAGCCGGGAGGGCTTCTCTATGTAGTTTGCGCCTGGTGTGGCTGATCTGTCTCAGCACAATCCTCAGGCCGGTGATGACTTGTAGCGTTGCGGCCGGACGAATCCAGCGGGATCGTGGCATGTCCTTCATTGCCCCACTGGCAAAACTTGCCGTGGTGACCGCGACAACGCTCGCCCCCCAAGCCGTGAACGTCGCTGTGCGCAGCCACCAGTTGGGCTCGTGCCGGAGGGTGAACCAGGTCCACAGTGCGGTATCGGCCAGGAAGTCTGCTTGCCGCCCGAATAGGGTCTCGGTACCGGTCGCGCGGGAAATCCGCCTATCGAGCCAGTCAGTGGTCAGCGCAAGGATCGGCACCGCATTTCCCAGACGATTTTCCAGTGCTGGAAGGTTCGCACGAATCAGCGTGAGGGGAGGGTGACTACGTCACCGGGGCGACCTACGTGATGGACGGCGGGCTGATGCAGATGTCCGGTCAGGGCGCCTGACCAGGGTCTGACTGCATGCGCCCGGCCACTGCCGCGGCGCACACCGATCACCAACAACGAAGGAGCAGCCATGGTCAAAGCAGTGTGGAACGGAGTCATCATCGCCGAGTCCGAGGACACAGTGGTCGTCGAGGGCAACCACTACTTCCCCCAGGACTCGGTCGAACACCAGTACCTGAAGGACAGCGACACCCACTCAGTGTGCCCCTGGAAGGGCACGGCGGACTACTACACCCTCGAGGACGACGGGCAGCAGAGCATGGATGCCGCCTGGCTCTACCCGGACCCCAAAGACGCGGCGATGTCCATCAAAGACCATGTGGCCTTCTACGGGGACGTCGTCACGATCGAGGAGTGAGGCCGGAGGGCACACCGCACCGGGGCGGACTCGTGAGGTTGCACGTCGACAAGAGCTGAGGACTGCCGGTGACGCCTTCGTCGGCGTGCGACCGGGATAGATGCCCTACAGCATGATCTCGGACATCGCCCGGGCCCAGTGCTGTGACTGGTTCACCGCACTGCGGACCCGATCCTCATTCCACGGTGTAGTTACCCCGGCTGGAACCTTGTCATTCCAGTCGAGACCGTGCTGACCACTGCTTCGGCACAGGGTGTGGCTGGGGGATGTCGTCGAGGGAGATTTCCAGCCTCTCGTGCTGGAAGGCGACCGTTCCGGCGATGTTGCGGTAAGGAAAAAAGGGGTCCGGGTAGGACCACGCAATGTCTGTCAGCTCCGGCTCACCGGCTACGCTCCAGTATTCGGTGGCGAAGCCCTTGTACGGGCACATGCTCTCCGTATCCGACGGCGTGAGACGGCCGAGGTCCACGTCCCGTCTAGGCAGGTAGTAGCGCTTCGGCAGCCCGGTTTCCCAGAGGAAGATCGCCTCGCGGGACTCGCCGAGCAGGACGTCGCCGTGGCGGACGGTCACCAGGCGTGAGCTGGGGAGGGCATCGATGTGCACGAACGGGTCGTGCGGGTGCTCGTAGACCTCCACATCTTCCTCGTACCAGTGGTCCAGTGCGCCGCGTTCCCAGGTCACTCCGGTCCAGCCGTCGAAACCTTCTCTGCGCCAGGCACCGTGGCGGATGGTGCGGTCGCCGACGACGACGTCGAACCAGGCGGTGACCTCGGAGTTCGGGTGGTGGTAGCCCCGTTGCTCCGGTGCATCGGTCGGCATTAGGTGCTCCGCACGGACGTCCTCGTTCCGGAACAGGTACCGCGGCACCGGCAGCTGCGCCTCCCACACGAGCAACTGCTCGCGGCTGTCGATCACGAGCGTGTCGCCCATGAACCCGCGCACCCAACGATCGCTTGGCAAGGGTTCCCTGGCCTGCGGTCCCATCGAACTGCCTCGTGTTGTCGTTCTCCGCGCCGTGGGGCCTCTGCGTGGACGTCCTCGCGCGTCCGCCTACTTTGCCACCTGCGGTGCACTCGATCAACCCCGCCGTCGGCCCGTCCATTCGTGGTAAACGGGCGCGGAAGAGGTGCCCCACCGGAAGGGGGCGGGGCCACAGCTCAGGTACGAGCACGCAATGAGCCCGGAGGATGCGACGAGACCGAGGATCACAGGTAGCTGCAGACCTGTTGGGCGTCGCACTCGTCGGGGTTCCCCGCCGCGACTGCTGCGTGGAGCTCGGCCACGGATGCCCGCAAAGTGGTGAGCTCAACGATCTGTTCGTCCAGGCTGGCCAGCTGATCGGCCACGTGTGTACAGGGCGCCTGGCCCGCGCCGCGGATCCGGAGGATCTCGTGGATCTCGGCCAGGGCCAGTCCGACGTCCTTGCCGCGGCGGATGAACCCGGGGTTCCCTAGGATCTCCTCCGGGTAGTCGCGGTAGCCGTTGGCGGAGCGCTCGGCCGGTGAGAGCAGTCCCTGCTCCTCGTAGAACCGCAGTGCCTTGGTCGTCATGCCGACGGCTGCGGCGGCCACACCGATGCGCATAGTTTCTCCCGATCGTGGAACGTTCTTGAAACCATCCACAATAGTGAAAGGTTTTTTTGTGAGGACAGCTTCTA
>NZ_JADPVH010000070.1:14954-18289 GCF_026932795.1 Paenarthrobacter sp. Z7-10
TGCATATAAGAAGGCTTCGCCACTGTGTCCAATCGAGGGGGCGGCCGTGCCTGTTAAGGTTCGGTCCGGGACCGGTCGTCCTCGACGGCCTGCCAGGCCTTGCGGGCGGCGATCAGGACGGGGTCCCACAGCGGCGAGAACGGCGGGGCGTAGGACAGGTCAATGTTGAGCAGCTCCTCGACCGGGGTCTCGTGCCACACGGCCACGGACAGGACGTCGATGCGCTTGGCGGCGCCTTCCTCCCCGACGATTTGGGCACCCAGGAGCCGGCCGGTGCCGCGTTCGGCGACGAGCTTGGTGCGGATGGGCTTGGCTCCGGGGTAGTAGCCGGCCCGGGTGGTGGAGTCGACCACAGCAGTGACGGGATCGAAGCCTGCTGTCAAGGCCCTATGTGCCAAAGAGGAGCGAAGCATCCAGTACATGCTGAACAAAATCGTTCGGCCCGCCGTCGAGCGGCTCGAACGGGAAGCCAACTAGCTTTAGTACCGATTCGGTACTAAAGCGGTACTACCGGGAAACGTCACCCACCGAATAAAACGCTAGGTTCGGGGGGTCCTGAACCCCTGCCAGCCCTGAGCTTGTGCATCGAGAGCGGTGATCTGCTCGGGGTGAGTGTTCCCTGGCTGAGTTTTTGTCGCTGCATATGTCTCCAGACGCCGAGGACCCGTTCGTGGTCTTCGGCTGCCGCCGGGTACCGTGGTCACGATCCTGTTTGTGTTGTGAAGGTCGCCAGCTGGGTGAGTCGTTCCACCCAGCGCTGAGCATTCCTGACGGCCCGGGATGGTTGCTTCCAGCCCGGGATCTGCTGATCGAGCCATGCTTCGTGCCTGGGTGGTAGCTCAAGGTGGCGCCACGCGGTTAACCGGTCCGCCAGCCATCGGGCCATGGTCCTGGTCTGGGCGTCAGGGGAGTGCTGGTGTGGCCAGTAACCCGTCCGGTGTTGGTATTTAAGGATCTGCTGGGTCCGTGTCGCCCAGCCCGACGGAATGGGCTTGGTTTCCGTTCCGGGGGGAGGTTCCCGGTTCGTAGTGTGATCAGAGCGCAGTGTTGGATCACGGGCCGAGGCCACCTGGATCCGCCGAAATATTGTTGACCTGGGCGCACCGGTCAGGCCAACGATCGTGGCAGCCGGGATGCCGGCCCGGAACATCCGCACCGTCTCACCGTCGCCTCCGCTGTCGTTCATGCAGTGGAGACTACCAACCCGGCTCGCCAATCGTGGACGGAAGCCCCCCCGGACAAAACTCTCAGCAGGGCGAGGGGCCAGGTACGGAGCCTCCTGAAATGGGGGACTGGTGGAAGTATCTCCTAGAGGGTAACGTAGGAAACAGGAAACACCGTTACTTTTGATACTAACTGGAGGTATGTTTTATGGCTGAGCAGCAGACACCTGAGCAGCGGGCCGGCGAGGCTGCCGAGGCGCTGGCCGCCGGCGGGACTGCTGTCACGGCCCGTGCTGTACGTGAGCGGTCCGGTGTGCGTATGTCCGTGGCGGTAGAGGTTGCGCGGACTTGGAATGACCGCGAAGCCCAGGCCGAAGCCGTGCCCGCGCCTCCGGCCGCTGTTGAGGCGCGGTTCGTTGCGTTGTGGCGCGAGGCCGTGGCCGTCGCTCGGGGCGAGTTCGTGGAGGCCCGGACGGGTTGGCAGGCCACGGTGGAGCGGGCCCAGGCCGAGCGTGATGCTGCGGTGGAGGATGTTGAGAGGGCTGAGGCTGAGCGTGATGCCTTGGCTGAGCGGTTGGAGGACGCGGGACGTTTGCATGCTAGCGCGTATGAGGCTTTGACGACCGCGCGGGACGAGGCGCGGGCGGAGACCGTAGCCGCACGGGAACAGGCAGCTTCTGCTGAGACCAGGAGCAGGGAGGCGCTGGCTGAGCAGCGATCCCGGGCTGATAAGGCGGAGGCCCGGGCCGAGGCCGTAGCGGGGGAGCGTGACCGCCTCCTGGCTGAGCGCGACGGGCTGCGCGATGCGAACCGCAGGCAGAAGGGCTGACCGGGGACGGGAAGTAGGGGGGCGCTTTACAGAAAACGGCATACATCGTGTGCGGAGGCCTCGCCGACGCGGGTAACCACTGGCATGAAGCTTGTTGATGGAAGCTAGCCAAAGTCCGTCCGTAAGGGAGGGTGGACCCACACGGGACACGTTTGGCCGACGCCATACCGATTCGGTGCGCCATCCCAGGAGCGATAGCGTGGGGCCACGGCGCGGATTCCACTACTGTTGAGGGGGCGGGTTGTAACACCTGTAGAGAGGACTCCCACGAAATGTCCAGCGTGAATCCTGTACCAGGCCGGGGCCCGGTGCGAGCCGGGCCAACCCAGCCCCGGCGGGCGCGGCTCCTGGTATCGAAGGCGTCGCCTTGGAAGATCCTGCAGACAGCTTTTTTGCTTTCCATTGCTTTGGGCGTCCTTACCGTGGCCGGATACGTGGCCTTATGGATGATTTTCGCTGCTACGGGATTCTTTGATCAGCTGAGCGCGTTCCTGACCAGCGTGGTGGGCACCTCGTTGGGATCTCCCGTGGATCTGAGGCATGCGCTGCCACTGAACCGTGTTGCCGCGTTTGCCACCATCGTTGCTCTCGTGAACGTTGTCCTGATCAGTGTTTCGGCCACCATCGGGGTTTTGGTGTACAACGTGAGCGCCATCCTGGTGGGCGGCCTTGAGGTCACTCTCACGGACGGCTAGCACAGTCTCCTTCGTCCAACTGCCAGCATCCGGCTACGGTGTCCATTGTGACCTGGTCACCCATGGACGAATGCGCCGCCCGTAATCCTCCGGTCTAACAGCGTGGTTCGACTCCGGCACCCGGGCCGGCGGCAACCCGGAGAAGTTCCTTACCGGGCAATGACGTCCACCGCCCAACGGATGAAAACCTATTGTCGCCTCCCGCCCCGGCCCGCGCGGGCTCCGATGCCAGGGCGTTCATCAGCGAGTTCGTGGACTGGTACAACCATCACCACCAGCACTCCGGGATCGGCTTCCACACCCCTGCCAACGTCCACTACGGACTCGCCAGCGGCATCGCCAAGCAACGCTCCGAAACCCTCGCCACAGCGAGGGCAAAACATCCCAACCGATTCACCAAAACCACCGACCCCAAAATCCTGGCCCTACCCGGACCGGCATGGATCAACCAGCCCAAGGAAAACACCGAAAAACTAACCGCATAACTCCCGCTGGTACCAACTGAGGTGTGTCAAGGATGTGAGACAGTCGGCTGGTTTCTTGTTGGTTAGGCAGCGGTTGGCAGCGATTGCTGGTTTGGCTTGAAATTGGTCATTGCGGTGGTCGGTGGGAGTCCTTTGTTGTGGCTGTGTGGGCGCCAGCGGTTGT
>NZ_JADPVH010000071.1 GCF_026932795.1 Paenarthrobacter sp. Z7-10
GGCCGGCCGCTGTTCCGGCCGGCCGCGGACAGTGTCTTAGTTAGTTGCTGGCGACGGTGACGGTAACCGTGGCGCCCTTGCAGGCATCCTGGTTGACTCCGAGGTCATCGAGGGAAAGCCTGCCCGCACCCACCGCAGTCCCCGTAGTGGAAGGCGCTACCGTGGAGTTCGTTGTCACAGCGGTGACATGGAACCATGCGGGCAGGCATGCCGCGTCACTGGTCGTGACCGTCGCCGTGAGGACACCAACGACGGTGCTCGAGGTGGTCGCGTTGTCCGCGCTGTACGCGACGTCCACACTGCCACCGGGCGTGAGGCCAGCGGCAAAGGTGGAATGCAGTGTCACGGTACCCCCACCGCTGGAGTTTGCTGCCGTGCCTGTACCGGATCCGGTGGTGGTCCAGTAGGCAAACGCTGCCCCGCCGCCGCCGGCCACCAGGGCCACAGTAGCGGCGGCCGTTATGATCTTGTTCTTCTTCGACATTTTGCGCATGGGGCAACTCCTTGATCGGGGTGCGGCTAGGACCGGCGGTGCCAGGCTGTGCTGCACGGGCTGTTCATCGGCGGACTCTCGGAGGAGGCCTACGGAGACCGATGGGCCCACATTGGCAGATCAGGAGCAGCTGCAGACAGAGTGCTGCTACCTGTTTATTTTTGTTGGGGCCGGATCCGGCCACGCGGTTGCTCCGGGGCTGCACTCGGTTTAAGGAGCCGTGCTACTTGGTACCACCAGTTAGCCACTCGCTGCTGCATCCATTTGCGCGGTGCGGCGCCGGCTATAAGGCCATCAAAGTCTGCGGAAAAAGGTCATCTAATGTCCGCGCAATATGGCAATCCGGCGCCGGCACAAACCCTGCGGGACCGGCCGTCCAAGTAGTGACGCGCGCACAGGCGCCCACTTCCGCGGGCAGGGCGAATTTGAGGAGCGCAGGGCAGCGAAAATTTGGGAAGAAAGAAAAGTAATTAGCAGGAGAACCCTGCTGAAAGCCTTTTGGAGGCTCCTAGCCGCCGTTTTGGGCGGAACTGCGCCGCGGCTCCGCCTCGTCCGGGACAGCGGACAACGCTGGGCGGATGTTGGACACCTTGGAATCGGCCAGCGATCGAATGACTCTTCGGAGGCTGCCGCGCAGTTCCTCTGGATTGGAGCCACCACTGTCCAGGAGTCCCTCCTCCATGGAGTGCGCCTCAGTGATGGCGGTACGTCCGGCATCGGTCAGCGACACGAGGTGACTTCGCCGATCCTCGGCGTTGCGGACTCGCTGGACGTGTCCATGCGATTCCATCCGGGCCAGTGTTTTGCCCATCGTCTGAGCTTGGACCTTGATGATTCCGGCAAGTCTGGCCTGCGTCATGGGACCTTGCGCGGCAAGGACATCGAGCGCAATAATGCCAGCATGCGTTACTCCAATGGTCGCAAGGCGTTCATTCCACGCGTGCTCCACCAGCCGCGCGGCGGTTGATAATAGGCGCCCGGTAGGCCACTGGTCCATGTCTGGCATAACAGCCATTATAGACCCGGATGGAACACTTGCCCGGCAGGCGGCGATCCGATGAGGACAGCCCGGCTAAGCTGAAATAGATATCACCACCAGCAGGAGGAACCATGGCTGAAAAACTGACCGTCGGCGATGCAGCACCGGACTTTACCTTGCCCGATTCCACAGGCAATCCTGTTGCGTTGAAGGATCTGCACGGGAAAAACGTTGTGGTCTACTTTTACCCGGCCGCCGCCACTCCCGGCTGCACCACGGAAGCCTGTGACTTCCGGGACAACATTAACTCACTCAAGTCCGCCGGTTACGAAGTTCTCGGCTTATCGCCGGATGCGCCGGCAAAACTCGCCGCCTTTGCGCAGGAAGAAGGCTTGAACTTCCCTCTCCTCTCCGATGCGGACCACTCGACGGCGGAGGCCTATGGTGCGTGGGGCGAAAAGACGAACTACGGCAAGACGTACGAGGGCCTGATCCGATCGACAGTAGTCCTCGACGGCGAGGGAAAAGTGACCTTGGCGCAGTACAACGTCCGCGCCACCGGCCACGTTGCGAAACTGCGCCGGGACCTCGGACTGGACTAGCCTCGTTCCTGGCTCCTGACGGCTGGAATCGGCGGGGACCACGAGTCGCCGCCGGGTAGGATGGAAGCTGATCTTTGCCGGAAGGCCGATCAGCAGGCGCGAGTGGTGAAATTGGCAGACACGCAGGATTTAGGTTCCTGTACCCTCGGGTGTGCGGGTTCAAGTCCCGCCTCGCGCACAAGCCGGAAAAGTTGCACGAAAAGAATCCGTGCCGCGACCCATCCCAGCGGCACAGCCTGCCGAATAGCCTTTGAGGCACCCCCCGCTGCGCATGGCGGGTGGGTGCCGACACAGGATCCTTGGTTGACTCCTCTAATTTGGCCAAGGGAAACGGGCGGGTGGCCGGACGGAAACGTTCGGACACCCGCTCTTCCTATCTGTGCTGTGCCCTCGCTTCCAGCCTTCACGCTTCTACCCTTCGCAGTCCCTGCAGTAGACCAGCCCGTTCTTCTCGCGTGCCTTCTGCGAGCGGTGCCGAACGAGGAAGCACGAGGAGCAGGTGAATTCGTCAGCCTGAACCGGTACCACCGTGATCAGCAGTTCTTCGCCGGAGAGATCCGCCCCGGGCAGGTCGTGACCTTCGGCCGTGTCGGCCTCCTCGAGGTCCAGCAGCGCTGTCTGGGAGCCGCCGCCGCGGTTGGCCTGCAGGGCCTCCAGCGACTCGGTGGCGCTGTCGTCGTCCTTTGTCCGTGGTGCGTCATAATCTGTTGCCATGCCGGGTCCAACTCTCGCTGATGTCGATATATTCCACTGATTCAGCGTCTGATAATAGCCGATAACGCTGGCCGCGGTTACCAGCCTTCGGGCTGCGTAATTCCGCCGTCCACTAGACTGGAACGCTGTCCGCAAAATCGCGGTATTGATGGTCAGGAAGTGGAGTTTTAGTGCTGGGAAAAGCGCATGTGCGCAGAGGCGCCCGAGTCGGAGCGGCGCTGCTGGCACTGTCCTTGGCAGCCTGCACGGCGCAGCCGGTTCCCGCGCCGACGCAGGATCCTGCCAGCGGGCCTGTCATTTTCAACTTTGGCACCAGCGTCACGCCGCTGGGGCTGGATCCGGCACTGGTGTCTGATTCAGAATCGTACCGGGTCACGCGGCAGATTTTGGAGGGCCTGGTGACCGTGGATCCAACCACGGGCGCGCCGGCGCCCAGTCTTGCCACCAGTTGGCAGGAACTGCAGGATGGCCTGTCCTATTCGTTCAAACTCCGGGACAACGTCACGTTCCAGGATGGCACGCCGTTCAACGCCGCGGCCGTCTGCACCAACTTTCACCGCTGGTTCACGCTTCCCGCGGCGACCCGCGGGGATGGCGCCATGGTGCCTTTTAAGCAGGTCTTCAAGGCTTTCGCCAATGACTCCCGTGAATCCGTATTCAAGGACTGCGTTGCCACCAATCCGGGCACCGTCAAAATCGAGCTGAACAGCAGATTGACGGGCTTCCTGCAGGCACTGACGCTGCCTGCCTTCGACATATCCTCGCCCAAGGCGCTGGCCGATATGGCCGCCAACAACCTCACCGAGACCGTGGCCGGGCACCGGATTTCCAAGTATGGGCTGCACCCGGTGGGCACCGGACCATACACCTTCAGCTCATGGGAGAACGGCACCGTTACCCTCAAGGCAAACAAGAATTACTGGGGGGAAAAGGGTCAGCTGGATGTGATCAATTTCATTCCCTATGAGCAGCCACAGGCCCGTTTGGCCGCTTTGGAGCAGGGCAAGATCGATGGTTATGACCTGGTCACGCCGGGAAACTTTGACTCCTTGGTGAAGAGCGGCATGCAGATCCTGCAGCGTGACCCGTTCTCGGTGATGTACCTGGGCATCAATCAGTCTGTTCCCGTGATGGCCGATGACAAGGTCCGGCAAGCCATTGCCATGGGAATAGACAAACAAACGCTGATTCATGATTTCTTCATCGACGGTACGCAGGCGACGTCCCAGTTCATCCCGCCCAAGCTCAGCGGTTTCAACAATTCGGTCCCCGGCGTCCCCTACGACCTGGCAAAGGCAAAAAAGACCCTGGCGGCTTCCAGCTACAAGGGCGAACCGATCCGGTTCTACTACCCACTGAACGTCACCCGGGCATACCTGCCCACGCCGGAAAAGGTGTATGCGGAAATCTCCCGCGAGCTCACCGCCGTCGGCTTTAACATCAAACCGGTGCCCATCGCCTGGACCGATGACTATCTGGGCAAGGTCACCAGCCCGGGCGATCACGCCCTGCACCTGATGGGCTGGAACGGTGGCTATTCGGATCCGGACAATTTCGTGGGTCCGCTGTTCGGCTCGGCCAACGGGGAGTTCGGCCTGACCGATCCGCAGTTGGTCAGCAAGATCGACCGGGCCCGCAGCCTGCCCAACGGGTCCGAACGCAACGATGCGTACCAGTCCATCAATACGCAAATCGTGCAGACGCTGCCGGCCATTCCCATCGCATTCCCCATTTCCGCCCTGGCAATGTCCGCTCGGGTAGCCAGCTATCCGGTCAGCCCGGTGCTCAATGAGGTCTTCAACAAGATAAAACTCGCCGACTAGAAGTTCCGGGGTGCCGCCGGCTGAGAACGCGGGGCCGGGACGGACGCGCCGTGCCCGGGACGGAGGCGCCGTGCAATTTAAGTAACCATCCCTTGGCGCGATACGCTTCTACCGCTAGGCCCGCCGCTACCGGAGATGGACTGTGACTTTCATTTCAGACACCAAAAACGCCGACGTTGTCCTCATCGGAGGCGGCATCATGAGCAGCACCTTGGGTGTGCTGCTCAAACAGCTCGAACCCAGCTGGAAGATCGCCCTGTTCGAGCGGCTGGACCGCCCGGGGCTGGAAAGCTCGGATCCATGGAACAACGCCGGCACAGGCCACTCCGCGCTCTGTGAGTTAAATTACACGCCGATGGCCGCAGACGGTTCGGTGAACCCGGCCAAGGCGGTGTCGATCAACGAACAGTTCCAGCTCTCCCGGCAATTCTGGTCCCACCTGGTGACCAGCTCCATGATCGGGTCACCGAAGAAGTTCATTAATTCGGTGCCGCATATGAGCTTCGTGATCGGCGATGACCACGTCGAATTCCTGCGCCGGCGCTACGCCGCGCTCAAGCCGAATCCCCTATTTTCCAGCATGCAGTACAGCGAGGACCACGCGGAGATAGCCAGATGGGCGCCGCTGGTGATGAAGGGCAGGCCGGCCGGCCAGAAGGTTGCCGCCACCCGCGCGGCGGAGGGGACCGACGTCGACTTTGGTGCCCTTACCCGCGAGCTGACGGGATATTTGGACGCGAACGACGTCGAAGTCAACTACGGCATGGAAGTCACCGATGTGCACCGCGGCAAGGACGGCCGCTGGGAGCTGGCGCTGAAACATGCCTCCTCAGGAGAACACAGCACGATCCGCGCCAAGTTCGTTTTCATCGGCAGCGGCGGCGGTGCGCTGCATCTGCTGCAGAAAACCGGAATCCCGCAGGGAAACGGATTCGGCGGCTTCCCTGTCTCGGGCCAGTTCTTCCGCTGCACCGACGAGGATCTCGCCGCTCAGCACAGCGCCAAGGTCTATGGGCAGGCCTCCGTCGGCGCCCCGCCCATGTCGGTGCCGCACCTGGATACCCGGTATGTGGACGGCAAACGCTCGCTGCTCTTTGGACCCTACGCGGGATTCTCCACCAAGTATCTGAAAACCGGTTCGCTGCTGGACCTCCCACTGTCCATCCGGCCGGGCAACATCGTGCCGATGCTCGCCGTCGGGAAGGACAACCTGGGACTGGTGAAATACCTGGTCTCGGAGGTCTTCAAGACCCACGGCGGCAAGGTTGACGCCCTGCGCGAGTATTTCCCGGAGGCCAATGGAGCGGACTGGGAATTGATCACCGCCGGCCAGCGGGTCCAGATTATCAAGAAGGACCCCAAGAAGGGAGGCATCCTGCAGTTCGGCACTGAGGTCATCACCTCCTCGGACGGATCCGTCGGAGCCCTGCTCGGCGCCTCACCCGGCGCGTCCACGGCGGTGCCCATCATGCTCGAACTGCTGCAGCGCTGCTTCCCGCGGAAGTTCAAGCTGGAATGGCAGGACTCGCTGCGGGCGATGATGCCCACCTTCGGAACCAAGCTCAACGAGAACCCGGAACTTGCGGAGCAGACCATGGCCAGCACGGCCGCCGCCCTGCAGTTGGACAGCGTCCGCGCCTGACCCGAGAGGCGGGACGGGCGTGGACCGGCGCCCGGACCCGAGAGCGACCGGCGAGGTAACCGGCCCTTAGGGTCGGGCCTGGGAACCGGGCGGTACTTATTGGGAGGCTGAAATGTTCCGCTTAGCCAGGATCTCGCTGGGCAACCGCGCGCTGATCGCACTGATCACGATCTTTGCCGCGGTTTTCGGCGTCATTTCGATGGGTTCGCTGAAGCAGGAGCTCATCCCGTCGATCGAATTTCCGCAGATCACTGTGCTGACCGCGATGGCCGGCGCCTCCCCCGAGGTCATCGACAAGCAGATCAGTGAGCCGCTCGAGACGGCCCTGAACGCCGTCGAAGGGCTGGAGTCCAGCACCTCCACCTCGCGCAGCGGCGTGTCCACCATCAACCTCGCTTTTACCTACGGAACCAACCTGGATCGGGCCCGGAACCAGATCGACCGGGCCATCTCCAATGCACGCCGGGCTCTGCCGGACAACGTGGAGCCGCAGGCCATTGCCGGCAGCATCAGCGATTTTCCGATTGTCTTCCTCGCCGTTTCCTCAGACAAGTCGCTCAGCGCGCTCAACACCGACCTGCAGCGGCTGGTTGTGCCCACGCTGATGAAGATCGACGGTGTTCGCGGCGCCGACGTCACCGGTGCCAACTCCCAGCACATCGCTATCCTGCCGGACCGGGCCAAGCTGGCCGCTGCCGGCGTCAGTGTGCAGTCCATCAGCGACGCCCTGAAGAATAATGGGGCCCTGGTTCCGGCCGGCACCCTGACCGAACAGGGGAAAACCCTGTCGGTGCAGGTTGGCAGCCCAGTGGACTCGCTGGCCGCCGTCAGGTCCCTCCCGCTGGCGGGCAACGCCGCGGCTAACGGCAGTGGCCCTGCCACCGGAGCTGGTGCAGGCGCTGCCGCAGGGGCTGGCGCTGGTGCGGGCACTGTGACGATTGGCGACGTCGCTGCCGCGAGCCTGCAGGATGATCCCACCACGTCCATCACCCGCACCAATGGCAAGTCAACGCTTGCGCTGTCGATCACCAAAAAGCCCGAGGCGGACACGGTCTCGCTTTCGCACCAGATCCAGGCGCAGCTTCCCGATCTGCAGGCGTCGCTGGGATCCAACGCCCACTTCACCACCGTGCTGGACCAAGCCCCCTTCATCGAGAAGTCCATCAGCGATCTCACAACTGAAGGTCTGCTGGGACTGGGCTTCGCCGTCGTGATCATCCTGCTGTTCCTGCTCTCGGTGCGTTCGACGCTGGTGACAGCCATTTCCATTCCGCTGTCCCTGCTGATCACCCTGATTGGTCTGTGGGCCACCAAATACTCGCTGAACATCCTGACACTGGGCGCGTTGACCATCGCGATAGGCCGGGTGGTGGATGACTCGATTGTGGTGATTGAGAACATCAAACGACACATGAGCTACGGCGAGGACAAGCTCTATGCCATCCTTGCTGCCATCCGGGAAGTGGCCGGAGCGGTGACCGCATCGACCCTGACCACCGTTGCGGTGTTTTTGCCGATCGCGTTCGTAGGCAACATTGCCGGCGAGCTGTTCAGGCCGTTCGCGCTGACCGTGACGATAGCGCTGCTGGCATCGCTGGCCGTGGCGCTGACAATCGTGCCGGTGCTGGCGTTCTGGTTCCTGAAGTCACCGCGGGCCGGCGTCGCGGGAGCCGGCGCGGCATTGGCAGGCCGGGCGCTGCTGGCAGCGGTGGAGGAAAAGGAGCGCAAGAGCCGGCTGCAGCGTGGCTATCTCCCGGTGCTGGCTGCCACGCAGAGGCATCCCGTAATCACCCTGGTGGCCGGCGGAATTATCCTGGCTGGCACCGCGACCATGACCCCGTTCCTGCCCACCAACCTGCTGGGCAACTCGGGACAGAATAGCCTCTCGATCACCCAGACGCTGCCGCCGGGTACCAGCCTGAACGCCACCTCGGCGGCGGCCGGGAAGGTCGAGGCTAAGCTGCGGACGATCAGCGGCATCAAGGACGTCCAGGTCACGATCGGGAACGCATCCTCCGGTTTCGCGGCGCTGACCTCGGCGGGAGCGTCCAGTGCGCGCTTCCAGGTGGTCACGGACGCGAAGGCCGATCAGACCAAGCTGGCCGAGACAGTGCGGACGTCCTTGGCAACAGTCCAGAACGCCGGCAAGGTCAGCATGGGTTCCTCCTCCGGCGGGTTCGGCATGTCCAGCACGGTGGACATTAACATCAAGGCCTCCAATTCCGCGGACCTGCAAACGGCCAGCGATGCCGTCGCTGCAGCAATGAAGGGCCTGCCGGGAGCAGGCGACATCTCCAGTAACCTCTCGGCGGCCCAACCCGTGGTGGAGGTCCGGGTGGACCGCGCGAAGGCCGTGGCCGCGGGCCTGAGCGAAGCACAGGTGGCAGGCCTTCTGACCTCCACCATCAGCCCGCTGCCCGGCGGCACGGTCCGGATCGATACGAATGACTACCAGGTGGAGATTGGCACGGGCACCAAGTTTACGAGCATCGATGGACTGCGGGGCGTCCAGGTTCCCACCCCGGCTGGGCCCGTTGCCCTCAGCAGCATCGCCACCGTGGAACAGGTCCAGACACCGCTGTCGATCACCAGCTCCAACGGCCAGCGCAGTGCTCAGGTCTCGATCACCCCTTCAGGGAACAACTTGGGAAGCCTTGGGTCCGATGTGCAGCAGCGGCTGGCCCCGGTGACACTGCCGCCGGGCGCCACTGCGACGATCGGCGGTGCCAGTTCGCAGCAGGCGGAGTCGTTTGGCCAGCTTGGATTGGCCCTGCTCGCGGCGATCGCCATCGTCTACGTCATTATGGTGGCCACCTTCAAATCGCTCATCCAACCGCTGATCCTGCTGGTTTCCATCCCCTTCGCAGCTACCGGAGCCATCGGCCTGCTGCTGCTTTCCCGGGTTCCGCTGGGCCTGCCCTCGCTGATTGGCATGCTGATGCTGGTAGGCATTGTGGTGACCAACGCCATCGTGCTCATCGACTTGATCAACCAGTACCGCAGACCCTCCGGAGACCGCCCCGCCATGAACGTTGCGGACGCCATTGAACACGGCGCGCGCCAGCGTCTTCGTCCCATCCTGATGACCGCCCTGGCGACGATTTTCGCACTGACGCCGATGGCTTTGGGGGTTACCGGCGGCGGAGGTTTCATCTCGCAGCCGCTGGCCATCGTCGTCGTCGGCGGCCTGGTCTCCTCCACCGCGCTGACGCTGATCCTGGTCCCCGTGCTGTATCGGCTGGTCGAGGGCCGGCGGGAGCGCCGGCAGCTCCGGCGGGACACCCCAAAGCTGCGCGGACGCCACTCCCGGCCCGCCGAAACCGCAGCACCCGCTGACGCGCGGCTCTGAACGGTGGTGGCGACCGTGCCGCCCAGTTCGTCCACAAATGCCAGTCATTGCTGCCTTCGCCAAAACGTCAGCTTAGCGCTGGTCTGCGGCCGGATCTTTGCCGTGGCGGCGTCGCGCTTTGCGGATCCGCCACACAACGAAAAGAATTATGGCCAGCACCACAATGCCGGCGGTTATGTCGCGGCCGGCCACTTTGGCTACGGCTTCATAGGAGTTGCCTGCCAGATAACCCAGCAGCACGAAGCCGACACCCCAAACTAATCCGCCGGCGGCGTTAAAGGTCAGGAACCGGAGATAGGGCATCCGGGACGTCCCAGCGAGGGCTGGCATGACGGCGCGGAAGAAGGCCACGAACCGGCCGAGGAAAACGGCTGATCCACCGCGACGTTGCAGGAAATCCTGGGCCTTGTCCAGTTTGGCGCGGCGTTTGTCCATGACTTTGGATTTCAGCACGCGGGTGCCCAGATGTTTGCCGATCTCGTAGCCCACGGTGTCACCGACAATGGCCGCCAGCACGACCACGAGAGCCATGGTCCACAGCTGCACGTTGCCGCGACTTGCCACGACGCCGCCAAGCACGGCCGCAGTCTCTCCCGGGATCACGAAACCGATGAATAAGGCGTCTTCCGCGAACACCAGCAGCCCCACCAGGGTCAAAGCCAGCAGCGGATTTACGCTCAGGATCGTATTCACGAAAGCGTTCAAAGCGTCCCACTCCCGAAGCTGGGAAGTCCTCCAAGCGCAGCAGGAACCTGTCCGGCATTCAGCTTCTTCAAGACAGTATGTTCCTCACGTCCGGCACCAATGTGCTGATTATCAAAGCCTAGTGTAACGTCTGCTACATTCTGTTGTGTGACAGAGGAAGATTACACATGGTTTTTGATACTGGTGCAGATCCCTGCCCAACCGTCCCGGCACCGGGTCGCTGTCTGGCGCGAACTCCGCAGGACGGGGGCCGTACCGGTATCGCCGGGGACATGGGCGCTGCCCGCCTTGCCCGCCTTTGAAACAGCGCTGGAACGAGCACGGGAGTTAGCAAAGCGTGGATCCGGGACGCTAACAGTGATCGATGCGGCGCCGCGGGATGAGGCCGGGGCCGAGCTCCTTCGGACGGCCTTTAGCGAGGCCCGGGAGGAGGAATGGAAGGAGTTCATTGCCGACTGTGGGAAGTTCGATGCCGAAATAGCCCGCGAGGTTGCCAAATCCAACTTCACCTTCGGCGAACTCGAAGAGGAAGAACAGAGCCTGGACCGGCTGCGCCGCTGGTATCGGGAACTGAAGTCCCGCGACGTCCTCCGGCTGCCGCAGGCGGATGTAGCCCAGGACCATCTCAGCCGATGTGTCAGCGTCCTGGACGACTATGCCCAGCAGGTTTACGAGACAGTACTCCCCTAAGGAACACCGGCTCCGCCGCACAGCGCACCCTTGCCGTCGTCGTCGTCGGCCCCGTTGCCGTCGTCGGTGACCTTGCCGTCGTCGTTGCCGGCCTCTGACCGCCCGACTCGAACCCAGTGCCTACTCTTGCCGACTCAGCGGTGTTGTCAGCGCACGTGCGTACAACTGCGGGTCCGTTCGGGTCTGATTCGAAACGACGAGGTGCGTCGCCAGAACCCGTTCTGCGAAGTATCCCTCATATGGCAGCGTGAGCACTGTGGTCAGGCCTGTCCGCCACGCCGCGATGACCGCGGGCAGGCAGACGACCTCGGGCTCCTTCGACCCCGTCCGGTCATCTTTGCGGCGAAGCTGCTCCTCCCACGCGGCGAGTGCCTCGCCGTCGATCCCGTCGCGGCCGTGCTCCATCCCCCAGAACGGCGGCTGGAACGCCGGATCCAGCCGCGGATGCGTCTGCGAAAGGCGCAGCCACTCGGCCCTGAGCTGAGCTTTGTCCCACCTGGAGTACCACTGC
This sequence comes from Paenarthrobacter sp. Z7-10, assembly GCF_026932795.1. Taxonomy (GTDB): domain Bacteria; phylum Actinomycetota; class Actinomycetes; order Actinomycetales; family Micrococcaceae; genus Arthrobacter_M. The sequence continues at coordinate 11,509 of NZ_JADPVH010000071.1, forward strand.
CACGCGCGCTCCCAGGTGTGCTGCCACCGGCGCGACCACTCCTGGACGTCGACATCGGGTGGAGGCGACGACGTGCCGTGATGGGGTTCCGGGACGAGCACCGGCAGCGGCTGCTCCGACGCGATTCTCCAGGCGCTGTGAATGAACAAGAATTCGATGATGTTGTTTGGTGCATCGACGGTGATCACCATGTCGTGCGGCCATGGATTACCGGGGATGGGGCGGTCCGATCTCATCTGCCCATCATGTCGCCTCTGTCAACCAACCGCCGGGCCAATCCGTCGTGGACGCCATCTTCAGGGCACTATTTCGTCCCAGTCGAAGCGCATGCACATCTCAGCTCGGCCGCAGGCCATTGGGGTCGTACAAAGTTCCGTTGTTGAAGCGATTGGTAAAGTTTTGCACTGCAAAATCCCGCAGTTTGCAGTCGTTCGCCAACTGCGCGGCGGCGGCGACCTGCAGCGAAAGCGAAGCCCGATGAATTCCTGCCCTCTCAAGCAGCTCGCCTTGAGCGATGTCAGCGACAGCTGCCGTTCCAAAAGTGCCGATCAGCGGTGCCAGGTCCATGGCCGGGTCGCCGATACACGCGTTGTCCAGATCAATGAGACCGGAAAAATCAGCGCCGTTCCACAAAAAATTTTGAAGCCCAAAGTCACCATGAACCAGGACCTTGGACCCAGATTCTTCAGCGCTCAGGACGTCAGCGACGATTCGTTCCGCAGCTCCAGCCACCGCTCGATCCAGGGGCGCGGTGATCTCTGCCACGAGTTGAGGCCAACGGGCCGCGCCGCACCAGTCCCGTACCGGGCGCAGCGCGCCTGGTCCTGGGGTGGCGCAATCCCACAGACCATTGAGCACCCGTTCTGCCGTTGTCCGGACGTGATGCCACGGCCTTTGTAATTGGTGCGCGCCGTTCACAAAGGAATTGAGCTGAGCGGACCAGCCCGTGTGGAAAAGGGTTCATGGACCGGCGATGGAACGGCGAAGGGAAGCCGAAGATCAGCGAACGCCTCAAGGTTTTGATGCTCACTCCTGGTTTGCGCGGCATGACCGTTGGCGAAAGAGACGCGTGCCACGACCGATTGCCCCAGCACGGCGGCATGGTGGAAGGCGCCATGGCTGAATTGCGGCTGAGCCCTGTCCAGGTGCGGCCACACGGACTCCAGCGCCGACCAGGCTGGCGTGCTGTCCACCTCCAGAGTGTTCAGCACCGGGTGATGGCCCATTCGCGCCGCGGGAAGTCCATCAGCCAGTCCGCTTGGGAGAGCGTGGTGTAGCCGAGGATCAGGTCCATCGGGAGTGCCAGATTTTCGTTGGCCCGAGCCAGATCAATGCAGGCCACCCGGTGCGGAGCAAATTGAATTCCCCCGATGGACACATCGCTCATGAGAAAGGTAGGAGTCTGCACCTTGGTCCCGGTTCCATCCGTACCCATCGATGGCTCGACCTCCCGAAAGTGGCGGCTGTGCTTCGCGAGGAACTTCTGGTCCACGATCGTGATGCCGGCGCCACTGTCCCAAACGGTATGGGCAACGACGCCAAGGGGAAAGTGCGCGTCAACGTAAGGGTGGCCCTTTGTGTCCAAATGCAGCGGAGCACCATGCACCACGTACTTGTCCAGCCCTATCTCCAGGCACTGCCGCTCGAAGGAAAAGTGGCAGCGATGTTCCTTCAGCAGGTCCATACCCAGGAGGTTGCGTGCGCCGGGCTGGCAGGGGTGGGTTCGCGTGATGCGCATTGGCGAGCGGGTAATTGGTCCGACGGTGAGCTCCGGGATATCAATGAGATGGTCGCTGGCCGCGGCGAAGACCGCCTGCGAACTGGACTCGCCCACCGCGGGGAATCCCGAGGTGAACTCGTCGGGGACGACCTGTGTCCGGGCTGCGCCGGTATCAAGAATGAATCGGTAGGGACGGCCGCCAATGAACCCGTCAACAGTGACGTCCGCGCATCCTGGATCGTCTGCGTCCGGGGTTACGACGAGCGGCACGGTCAGCATGGCACGAGCCTAGTTCATGCGTGGGCCACGAAGTCTGTCGGCCGGTGGGAGCAGCGAGGCAGGCTGCGACAGTTCGCGTTATCTCCCGCACTCTTGACTAAATACCCCCAAGGGGTATAGATTCCATTGCAGTGGAAGGAAGCATCATGAGCGAAATAGTTGATGAACACATCGACCACGGCTACACGACGGATAAGGCCGCCTACCTGCGCAGACTGAAGCGCATCGAGGGCCAGGTGCGCGGCATCGCCCGGATGGTGGATGAGGACAAGTACTGCATCGACATCCTGACCCAGGTGGCGGCGATCAACAAGGCCCTGCACGCAGTCAGCCTCGGCCTGATCGAGGACCACATCGCCCACTGTGTCGTCGGAGCGGCGCACGAGTCTGAGGCGACCGGTGACCCCGCGATCGTCCAGGCAAAAGTCAAGGAAGCCAGCGACGCCATCGGCCGGCTGCTGCGCTAAAGCCCCACTGTCATGGGCGCCACAGACCAACGAGCAAGGAACCGGAACATGGAATCCATAAGAACAACCGTCAGCATTTCGGGAATGACCTGCGGGCACTGCGTGTCCTCGGTGATGGAGGAACTCAAGTCCCTCAAGGGCGTCGACGACGTCAGCGTCGACCTGAACGCGGGTGGTGTCTCGACCGCGACCGTCACCTCACACCTGACGATTTCGCCCGAAGAAATCGGCGAGGCTGTTGCTGAAGCGGGATACCTCGTCATCGCCAGCGACGCCTGACCGGAAAACTTAAGCCGACAGAGAGATTGAAGGACCATCTCATGAGTACCGAAGAACTGCTCCGCCAGCCACCGACCCGGGTCATCGAACTCGAGATCGAGGGCATGACCTGCGCATCCTGCGTGGGTCGGGTGGAGCGCAAACTCGGCAAGCTCGAGGGCGTCCACGCCGCAGTGAACCTGCCGCTGGAGTCCGCGCAGGTCACGGTTCCGGAGGGCATGAGCGACCAGCAGATCGTGGACACCGTCAATGCCACAGGTTACAAGGCCAGGGTTAGGGCCGCGGCCGGACGCGGCATTGGCGCGGGCGGCGGCGTTGCTGACATTGACACGGGCGACGGCGGCGGACGCACGGACGACGACCTACGCACGCACGACGACGGCGGCGCGCCGGGAAATTCGACCGCCGGCTTGGGAGCCGCGAAAAATCCAGCCGCTGCCGAGCGGATCCCAGAAGGCGGCAGCAAGGTTGCCGCCCAACTGCGGCCCCGGCTGATTCTGGCCGTGGTGCTGAGCATCCCGATCTTCCTGATTTCGATGTTCCCCGCCCTGCAGTTCCCAAACTGGGGCTGGGTGGCCGGGATTTTGGCGCTGCCCGTAGTGACCTGGTCGGCGTGGCCGTTCCACCGGGCTGCAGCCATCAACGCCCGGCACCTGGCCTCCACCATGGACACCCTGGTCTCCATCGGCGTCACCGCGGCCTTCCTGTTTTCCGCGCTCACACTTGCCCTGGATCCCGCGCTGACGGCTGATCCAGGGATGGAAGACCACGCCGAACTCTACTTCGAGGTCGCCGCCGTCGTTGTGACTTTCCTGCTGCTGGGCCGCTATCTGGAGGCGAACGCCAAAGCCAAGGCCGGGGACGCACTCAAGGCGCTGCTCGGCCTGGGAGCCAAGGACGCCGTCGTCCTGCGCAACGGCTCCGAGGTCAGGATTCCCGCGGACCAGTTGGCCGTCGGGAACGTTTTCGTTGTCCGGCCCGGTGAGAAGATCGCCACGGACGGCATCGTTATTGAGGGCCGCTCCGCCGTCGACGCCTCCCTGATCACCGGCGAATCCATGCCCGTGGACGTGAACGTCGACGACCCGGTGACCGGCGCGACCATCAACACCTCCGGACGGCTGCTGGTTAAAGCAACCCGGGTGGGCAGCGAAACCACGCTGGCCCAGATGGGCCGGCTGGTCAGCCAAGCCCAATCCGGCAAGGCACCGATCGCCCGGCTGGCGGATCGGATCAGCGCCGTGTTCGTCCCTATTGTCCTCGGCATCGCGGTGCTGACCTTTGTCCTGTGGCTGCTGCTGACCGGGGATCTGCAGGCCGCCGTGACCGCCGCCGTCGCCGTTCTGGTCATTGCCTGTCCCTGTGCCCTCGGGCTGGCCACACCCATTGGACTGCTGACCGGAACCGGCCGGGGCGCGCAGCTGGGCATCCTGATCAAAGGCCCGCAGGTTCTCGAGGACACCCGCACCGTGGACACGATCCTGCTGGACAAGACAGGTACCGTGACCAATGGCAAACTCGCCGTGACCCGCACCCTGGCACGCAGAACCAGGACCGAGGCCGAGGTCCTCCGCTTGGCAGGCTCCGTAGAGGCGGCCAGCGAGCACCCCATAGCCCAAGCGATCGCGGCGGCTGCCACATCCGCCGGCGGAACATCCGCGGTGACGGATTTCGACTCAGCCCCCGGCGGCGGTGTCCGCGGCACGGTCGGCGGCGCCCGGGTGGTCGCCGGACGGGAGGGATGGCTGATGGAGAACGGCATCTCCCTGACGGACGCGGACCAGGCCGCCCTGCGGAACGAGCAGGACTCCGGGGCCACGGCCATCTGGGTTGCCATCGACGGCGCCGTCGCAGGAATCATCAGCCTGCAGGACACCATCAAGGAAGGCTCTGCTGCGGCCGTCCGCCGGCTCAAGGAGCTCGGGCTCCGCCCCATCCTGCTCACCGGAGACAACGCCGCCGTCGCCGCTCAGGTGGCAGCCGCCGTCGGCATAGCCCCGGCAGATGTCTTCGCGGACGTCACACCGCAGGGCAAGGTCGATGCCGTCAGGGCCCTGCAGGGCGACGGCGCCACGGTGGCAATGGCCGGCGATGGCGTCAATGACGCCGCAGCCTTGGCCCAGGCCGACCTCGGCATCGCCATGGGATCCGGCACCGACGTCGCCATCGAAGCCGCCGACCTCACAGTGATGGGAAACGGGCTGGACCAAGTGGCTACGGCCATCGAACTCTCGCGCAAGACCCTGTCCACCATCAAAACCAACCTGTTCTGGGCCTTCTTCTACAACGCGGTAGGCATCCCGGTCGCGGCGCTGGGCCTGCTGAACCCAATGATCGCCGGCGGTGCGATGGCCGCAAGCTCCGTGCTGGTGGTCACCAACTCGCTGCGCCTGCGGCGGTTCGGCAAGTGACGACGGCCGCCAGCTCCGCCCTGGTGGTCACCAACTCACTGCGCCTGCTGCGGCTCGGCAAATGACGGCAGGGACGGGACGGACGGGACTGCGTACTTGAATCCCACGTGCGATGCCTTGAAACCGAGCCGGGTATAAAACCGGTGCGCGTCGGTTCGTCCGGCGTCTGAGGTTAGCTGAACCAGCCGCGCGCCCTGGGCGGGGGCGCTGTCCACCGCCCAACGGATCATGGCGCCGCCAATCCCCTGTCCCCGCAGGTCCTTCCGAACGCGGACCGCCTCGATCTGCAACCGAGAAGCGCCGACACGCGCCAGACCGGGAATCACGGTCAATTGCATCGTGGCTACGACGTCACCGGCCGGTGATGCCGCGACCAGCAACTGTTGGGCCGGATCGGCATCGATCCGCTCGAAAGCACGTTCATAAGTAGCCCAATCCTCCGTGCTGCCGCGATCTGCCCGGGCGGCGCTGATTGGGTCCTCCACCAGGAGCGCGATGACCGCCGACAGGTCCACCAACGTGGCACGTCGAAGCACCACTGGAATGCCTGCACGATCAAGGATGATGTCCGTCATGCACTCAGTCTTGCAGATGCCTGCCAAGCCCCCAGGTGCAACTGCGCCCCGCCGGCAGGTACCGGATCGTTCCCGCCGAGCAGGTACCGGATCGTTCCCGCGGAGCAGCTGCTCGCCGGAAACGTCGCCCATCCCAACTAACTAACAGCAGATGCACTCAAAACCGCTTTTGAATGCATCTGCTGTTAGCCAATTGGGAGGAGCGCGACAATCTGTGGATAACCCCTCCAACCATCCCGTCCGGCCGGCTGTCAGCTATGCCTGCATGCTTCATCCCTACTAAGCAGACGAAGGTTCTAAGGTTTTAAGGTGCTCATTGTTCGGCTGGCCGGTCCTCACGAAACGTCTGACCTTATCCGCCTGCGTGCCCTTTGGACGGCTGAGCAAGCAGGAGCGCCCGTCGACGACCCGGACTTCGAAGACAGGTATCGTGCCTGGCAGGAGAACAATAAGCGCATCATGTTCGTGGCAGAGCTGGACGGAACGCCGATCGGCATGCTGAATCTCATGGTGTTTGAGCGGATGCCGAAGCCGGGAAAGAAGTCCTCGTGTTGGGTTTATCTGGGGAACGTCTTCGTTTCCCCGGACCACCGCAATCGTGGGGTGGGCGGCAAGCTGCTGGAGGCGGCGACCACCTATTCACAAGACATCTCTGCGGCGCGCATGGTCCTGTCTCCGTCCGCACAATCACAGAACTTTTACCGCAGGCACGGTTTTGTTCCTGCGGAGGAGCTACTCGTCAAAACGTCTCTTATCCCAACTGACTAACAGCAGATGCACTCAAAACCGCTTTTGAGTGCATCTGCTGTT
>NZ_JADPVH010000072.1 GCF_026932795.1 Paenarthrobacter sp. Z7-10
AACCGGTGTACGGGATCGGAGGGGTCAAAGGCCGGGACACGGGGCAGGGTCACGGCCGCGATCGCTGCTGCCAGTGCCTGATCCTCGGATCCGTCCATAACCCCACTCTGCCAGAGGGGTCCGACAAAATAACGCGACGTCCCGTCCAGGCGGAAGTACGCTGCTTCGTCCTAAGGTAGTGGCAATGAACAATGGAAGCGCCGCCACGCACCCGCCGCCTTTTCGGGGGCCCTGGGCATATCTGTGGTGGCTGATCGTCAGCCAACGCGGCCGGGTGGCGGCCGGCGCCCTCGTGGGCAGCTCGTGGATGCTTGGTCTGACGCTGCCGCCGTACCTGCTGTCCCTGGCCATCGACCAGGGTCTTGGATCTGGTCGTGCCGGATCGCTGCTGGTGTGGGCGGCGTTATTGCTGGCGATGGGGATCGTCAACGCGTTCCTGGCGATCATGCGGCACCGCATCATGAGCAAGGTGCGCATTGATGCCTCGCTGCGCACGGTGGATGCGGTGACCCGCCACGCGGTCAGGCTCGGTGCCGAACTGCCGCGCCGCGCCTCGGCGGGCGAGGTGCTCACCATCGGCATCGGCGACGTGGGCGCGATCAGCCGGAGTCTGACTATCACCGGTCCTGGCGTGGGCGCTGTGGTGGCCTACATCGTCATCGCCGTGCTGCTGTTTTCACTCTCCGGTACGCTCGCTCTGGTCGTCCTGCTCGGTGTGCCGGCGCTGGCGCTGATCCTCGGTCCACTGTTGGGCCGGCTGCAGCGCGCCGGGACTTCCTACCGCGGCCTGCAGGGTGAGTTGACCGGCCGGATGGTCGATATCGTCGCTGGTCTGCGGGTGCTGAACGGGCTGGGTGGAAAGGACGTGTACGCACAGAAGTACCGGCGTCAGTCGCAGACGTTACAGTCCGAAGGGTATCGTCTGGGCGCGGTGACCAGTGTTATGGCGGCCACAGCGGTGGGGCTGCCCGCACTGTTCCTTGCCGTCGTCGTATGGCTTTCCGCACGGATGGCGGCCGAGGGGATGCTCAGCATCGGCCAGCTCGTCGCCGTCTACGGTTACGTCGCCGTCCTGGCGTTGCCGGTGGCTTTTTTCGTTGAGGGCAGTTTGGATCTTAGTCAGGCGCTCGTCGCGGCCCGCCGCGTGGTCGCCATTTTGGCGCTTGAACCGGAGGCCGACGACGGCGGGAACGGCGAGTGGGCACCGCAGACGTCCGCGGTGCTCATCGATGAGATAACTGGTGTCGTGGTCGAGCCGGGGCTATTGTCGGCCCTGGTTTCCGCTGAGGGCGCCGACGTGCTTGCGTTGGTCGATCGGCTGGGCGGTTTTACCGAATCGGTGGCGACGTGGGGTGGGCTGAGGATCTCCACGATTGACCCGGCCGAGTTCCGTTCGCGCGTTGTGGTGGCGGACAACGAGGCCGCAATTTTCTCCGGCAGCGTGCGCGAAGTCATTGCCGGTGCCCAAGATCGCCCGGAGCACGTCGTCCTTGAGGCGCTTCGCGTTGCATCGGCGGCGGACATTGTCCAGGCGCTGCCCGATGGCCTGGACTCCGTCATCGATACCGGCGCCCGCAATCTCTCCGGCGGCGAACGGCAGCGGATCCGGCTGGCCAGGGCGCTGGCCGCCGGCCCGGAAGTCCTGCTCGCGGTCGATCCGATGTCCGCCGTCGACGCTTCCACGGAAGCGGGAATGGCGGCCCGGCTGCGGGCCCACAGGGCCGGGCGCACCACGCTGGTGAGTACGACCTCGCCATTGCTGCTGGACTCCGCCGACCGGGTGCACTTTCTGGTGAACGGCCGGGTGCGGGCCACAGGGACGCACGCCGAACTTTTCCACACTGACGCGGCGTACCGTGCCCTGATGCGCCGAAACGATGAGGGTGCTCCGACCGCTTCAGCCGCTGAAAGGGGATCCAGCTGATGGCATCCCGTCTGCTGCCCGTCGCGGATCCTCCGGCAGTTCGCCGTGCGGCGCTGGCCTTGATCGCAACGGATCGTCGGGTATTTGTGGCGGCGATACTGCTCAATGCACTGGCCGCTGGGGCAGGCCTGGCCCCTCCATGGCTGGTGGGCCGCATCATCGCGGCGGTTCAGAACGGCGGAGGGGTGGCCGCCGTCGACGAGCTTGCACTGATCCTTGTCGCTTTCGCTGCGGCGCAGTTTCTTCTCTCGCGCTACGCCCTGTACATCGCGAACCGCTTTGGTGAACGTACCGCAGCCCGGCTGCGGGAGCAGTTCGTTGACCGCGTGCTTGCCTTACCCGCAGGAGTGGTTGAATGCTCCGACACCGGTGATCTTGCGGCCCGCGGCACGTCCGATACCGGGCAGGTGGCGACCGTGCTGCGCTCCGCCGCACCAGACATCCTCATCTCCGGCGTCCAGTCGCTGTTCATCCTGGTTGCGGTGTTTGTGCTTAGCCCGGTGCTTGGTATCTGCGGCGTCCTCGGAATGTCGGGCATCGGTTTTGCCCTGCGGTGGTATCTGAGGCGCGCTCGGAGCGCGTACCTGGCCGAGGGGGCGGCGAACTCGGTACTCGCCGAAACGCTGGCCGCCACCGTATCAGGGGCACGCACCATTGAAGCCCTGGGACTGGCCGAGCGCCGGATTGCTGCACTGACCCAGGCGAGTGAAACCTCCAAACGGGCCAGGTACGCCACCCTCAAGCTGCGGTCGGTGCTCTTTCCCGCCGTCGACATCTCCTACGTCATTCCCGTGGTCGGCGTGCTGGTAATTGGGGGTCTGATGTACGACTCGGGTGCCGTGAGCCTGGGCATCGTTGTTGCGGCGGTGTTGTACCTGCGCCAGCTGTCGACTCCGCTGGATGCCATCCTCATCTGGACTGAGACGCTGCAAAGCAGTGGTGCTTCGTTTGCCAGGATCGAGGGCGTGGCCGAGGTTGCTTCGACGCCTCCGTGCGCGGCGCAGCCCGACGGCGAAGTGATGATCGTCGACGACGTGCGGTACGCCTACGACGAAGGTCGGGATGTGCTGCGGGGTGTGAGCCTGACGATCCGGCCGGGTGAGCGGCTGGCCATCGTCGGCCCCTCCGGCGCCGGCAAGTCGACGCTGGGACGGCTCCTCGCCGGCGTGGACGTGCCGCGGTCGGGAATCGTCACCGTGGGAGGAGCAGCGATCGCGGCGTTGCCGCCGGCGCTGCTGCGCCAACACGTGGTGCTGGTGACGCAGGAGCACCACGTGTTCAACGACTCCATCCGGGCGAATCTGCTCATTGCAGCACCGCACGCAACCGACGCCGTACTGCACGCTGCCCTCGTCGTCGTCGGCGCCGGGTGGGTCAGCGAACTGCCGGACGGCCTCGATACGAACGCTGCGGGCCACACGCCGCTCGGCGGCAGCCAAGGGCAGCAAATAGCGCTCGCCCGCGTCGTTTTGGCGAATCCGCACACCCTGATCCTGGACGAGGCCACCGCGCTGCTTGATCCGTCCACCGCGCGGCACGCCGAGCGGGCGCTGGCCGCTGTTCTGACCGGGCGCACCGTCATCGCGATTGCCCACCGACTCCATACTGCACAGGATGCTGACCGCATCGTCGTGATGGAAGGTGGCCGGATCTCCGAGCTCGGAACGCACCCCGAACTGGTTGCCGCCGGTGGCTCCTACGCCGCCATGTGGCGTTCCTGGCACGGCGGCGGCGGGTCCTGAGACGGCGGTCCAGGAAATGAAGAGGGAACAGAGGTGCTGACCAGTTTCCGCCCAGGAAAGCCCAAACGGCGGTGCCCCGGCCGCAAAACCGGGGCACCGCCGTCGTCGTGTTGGGACTGAGGAACTGTTGCAGGGTGCCGCCCCCAACGGCCGGCACCGCTGAAGTCCGTGCTACTTCGCGGAAACCTTGTCCACGAACTCGGTGGTGTACGTCTTGGACAGGTCGATCGAGGATCCCTTGCCCTTGACGTTCGCGGAGTAGGAATCGAGGATCTTCAGCACGTTCTTGGCACCGTCAGCATCCATCTTGCCGTCTTTGTTGAACATGGTTTTCGTGTCATTGATGGATTTCTCGTAGAGATCTGCGCCCGCGTTGGCGTATTCCTTGGGCATCTTGGCGGCGATTTCCGCGGCCGAATGCGTGTTGATGAAGCTCAGCGCGCCGACGAAGGCGTTGACGACTTTCTGCACCGTCTTCGGGTTCTTCTGCACATAATCGCAGCTCATGTAGACGGACACCGCCGGGTACAGCCCGCCAAGGGCCTTGCGGGTTCCTTCTTCGGTGCGCATGTCGATCAGCACCTTGCCCTGGCCGCTCTTGACCAGCTGCGCGATGGTGGGATCGGTGGTCATGCCGGCGTCAATGCCGCCGTTGTTCATCGCGGCGATGAACGTCTGGCCGGCCCCCACTTTGGCCGGTGTGTAGCTTTTCACCCCGGCCTGGCCGGCCAGTGCCTGCGTGAGGAAGTCCGTGGAGGAGCCGAGCGAGGTGATACCCATGTTCTTGCCGGCAAAGTCCTTCGCGCCGGTGATCTTATCCGCCTGGCTGGTGGCGACCATTTCGGCCTCCCCGGGGATATTGGCGAGCTGGGCCACCGACTCAATGCACTGGCCCTTGGCCTGCAGATCGATGGTGTGGTCGTAGAATCCGACGACGGCCTGCGAGGCCCCGGTCAGCAGTGAGTTTTCGGCGCTGGCGCCGGACTGTTCGCCCAGCAGGTTGACCTTGACGCCTTCCTTTTCGAACAATCCCAGGCCCTCGGCGAGTTTGGCCGGCATGTAGATGACCTTTTCCAGGCCACCGACAATCATGGTTACTTCCGGCTCGGCGGCGGCGTCGGCAGAGGCGGCGCTGGTGGTGCGGCAGCCGCTGAGTCCGACGGCGAGAGTGGCCGTCAGGATGATGCTGGAGGTTGCCAGGATGCGTCGTTGCAGTGTCGTCTTGGTCATCAGATTCCTTGTGCTTGTGTCGTGGCCTGTGAGGGCCGCCATTTGAGGAGTTTGTTTTCTGCGGTGGTAATGAGCATTTCCGCCAGCAGCGCCACCACGGTGACGATGATCATTCCGGCGTAGATGCCGGCGGAGTCGAAGGTGCCTTGAGCATTGGCGATCAGCATGCCCATGCCTTTCTTGGCGCCGGCATATTCGCCCACGATCGCGCCGATCAGGGCGAAGCCGAAGGCGGTGTGAAGGGAGGACAGGATCCAGGTGGTGGCGCTGGGCAGCACAATGGAGGTCAGGATTTTGGATTTGCTGGCCCCCAGGATGCGTGCGTTGTTCACCACGTTGCCGTCCACTTCACGGGCGCCGGTGAATGCGTTGAAGAACACGGCAAAGAAGACCAGGACGACGACGGTGGCCACCTTGGAGCTGATGCCGAAGCCGAACCAGATGATGAACAAGGCGGCAAGCACGATGCGCGGCACGGCGTTGGCTGCCTTGATGAAGGGGGAGCAGACCTCCGCGAGGTAGCTGCTGCGTCCAAGGAGAACACCCAGAACGACGCCGGCAACCGTGCCGATGACGAATCCGAGCACCGCTTCCAGCACGGTGTAGCCCAGGTTCTCCCAGATCGAGCCGAACTGCGTGCCGGTGCCGAACCACTGCACCAGCCGGACCAGGATTTGGGAGGGTTTGGAGTAGAAGAACGGATCGATGAAGTACGTTGCCGTCACTTCCCAGCTGCCCAGCCACAGCGCCACGATAATGGCACGGAGTCCCCAAATTTTCAGTGTGCTGGTACGAACGGATTTCCGGGCCCCGGCCAGCAGGGCGGCTTCACGTTCGCTGGAGAGTGCGTAGGCCGGCGCGGGCAGGGTTGGGGTCGGTGTTGTCATGGTCATTGTTCCTATCCGCCCAGGCTTGTCGCCATGCGGGCTTGTTCAACTTCTTCACGCAGTGACTCCCATACCTGCCGGTAAATGGCCAGGAATTCCGGGGTGAGCCGGACTTCTTCCACGTTCCGGGGGCGGGGGAGAGTCACCGGGAAATCGGCTTTGATGGTGGCCGGACTTGCCGTCATGACGACCACGCGGTCTGCCAGCGCGATGGCTTCCTCCAGATCGTGGGTGACGAAAACGACGGCGGCGTCGGTGCCGGACCAGAGCCGGAGCAGCTCATGCTGCATCAGCTGCCGGGTCTGCACATCCAGGGCGCTGAACGGCTCGTCCATCAGCATGATCTGCGGCTCATTCACCAGGGTCTGGGCCAGCGCAACGCGCTTGCGCATGCCGCCCGAGAGCTGGTGCGGGTAATACTTCTCGAACTTGCCCAGGCCCACCCGATGGACCCATTCGCGGGCCTGTTCGCGGGCCTCGGTCCGGGATTTCCCCTGATACCGCGGGCCCGAGGCAACATTGTCCAAAACCGTCTGCCAGGGCAGGGTGGCATCGGTCTGGAACATGTAACCGACTCCCCTTGGAATGCCCGTGACGAGTTCGCCATGGACGAAGGTTTCGCCGTCCGAAGCGGGCTGCAAGCCTGAAATCAATGACAGAGCGGTGGATTTTCCGCAGCCGGTGGGGCCGACGACGGCGACGAATTCGCCGGGCGCCACGCGCAGGTTGACGTTGTGGATGGCCGTGTGGATCCCGCCACCGTTCTTGGGGAATCTCTTGGTGGCCGCCTTTAGCTCTATCAGTGGCACCTGTGTTGCTGGCATGTTGACTCCTGTATCCCCGTCCGGGGACCTGTGCTCTGGAAGAAATTACTGTGGACTGAAAGACTGTGGGATGAATCACAGTGTTTGTTGTGTCCCAGAGACGTTACGGGCCTGGCGCTGCCGACGCGGGGTTTAGTGCGGTAAGGCCCAATCAACCCATTGAAATAGTTGTGCGCATTGTGCGCACGGCGAATTGGCGTCCCGGCTGCACACTGCATACCCTTAGCCGTGCGCTGCGTTCCGTCGGTGCATGCGGTGTCCTGGAACCAGGAGGGAGGCGGGGAAGATGGCTGCCCTGTCTGTACCACCACTGCGCCGTCCTGGATTGCGCGGGTTGCCCTTTTCCACCCGCATGCTGCTGCAGCAGCTGCTGGTGATAGTCCTCGTGGTGGCGCTGGCCACGGTGGTTTATGGCTGGCTCACCTACCAGCGGCTGAGCGTGGAGATTGGCTCCAAGTCCTTGGCTGTAGCGCAAAGTCTGTCCGCAGATCAGGGAATCCGTGCCGCGTTATCGTCCGCAGGTTCGGACCCGGTGGACCCCTCCGCACTGCTCACTGGACCGGTCCAACAGCTCGCCGAGACGGTGCGGCTGCGAACTGACGCGCTGTTCGTCGTCGTGACCGACCGTGCCGGCATCCGCTGGTCGCACCCTAATCCCGCTGAACTTGGCCGCAAGGTCAGCACCAGCCCCGAGGCCGCGCTGAACGGGCAGGAGATTACCGTCCAGGAGGTGGGCACCTTGGGTCCGTCGGTGCGGTCCAAGGTTCCCGTGCGTTCCCTTGACGACCAATCCATTGTCGGCGAAGTGAGCGTGGGTTATTCAATGCAGGACGTTACCGACAGTCTGCGCAGTTCCGCCCTTCCGATCCTGGGCATCGGCATGGCAGCGCTGCTGTTGGGCGCAGCGGGGGCCAGTCTGCTGAGCCGGCGGCTGCGCGTGCATACCCTGGGCCTGGAGCCGGAGGAGATCGGCGCCCTGGTGCAGGACCAGGAGGTTGTGCTGCACGGAGTGGCCGAGGGCGTGCTGGGTGTTGCGCCTGACCGGCGCGTAACTGTCTGCAACGCCAAGGCGCTGCGGCTGCTCAACGTCGGCGGCGCCGTCGGCCGTCCGCTGGCGGACCTGGGACTTCCCGATTCTGTGGTGCGGCTGTTGGACTCCGAGGCGGATGGTGGCCCGGATAACGTCCAGGTGGTCATCGACCAGGCGGTGCTCATTGTCACCGCACGAAAGGTGGTGCGGGCTAAACACGATCTTGGCTGGGTCTTGATGGTCCGCGACCGGACGGACGTGCAGGCGTTGAGCAAGCAGTTGGACGCCGTCGGAACGCTGACCACTGCGCTGCGGGCCCAGCGGCACGAGTTCGCCAACCGGCTGCACACAGTGTCCGGGCTGCTGGAAATTGGCCATCCGCTTGAGGCCGCGGACTATCTCCGCCAGACGCTGGCGGCCGGGCCATTGAAATACCCGCTGGAGAACAGCGCTCTCTTGGCGGACACCTATCTGCAGGCGTTTCTGGGCGCCAAGAGCGCCCAAGCGGCCGAAAAAGGCGTCCGCCTGCGGATTGGCGCCGCGACCGCGCTGCATTCCGCGGTTTCCGACGCCCAGAATGTCACCACAGTGCTGGGTAACCTCGTGGACAATGCCCTGACCGCCGCGGCCGTTGGCAGTAACGCGGACCGCTGCGTGGAGATAGAACTGCTCAGCGACGGGGCAGCCCTGCACATCGCTGTGGCGGACTCCGGCGACGGGGTGCACGAGGAGGACGTCGCGCTGCTCTTTACTGAAGGCTATTCCACGGCCCGCTCGGCTGTCTCCGGCGCCGGTCTGGGCGAGGGCCTGGGACTGGCGCTCTCGCGCCAGATCGCGCGCCTGAATGGCGGGGATGTTTGGTTGGTCTCCACTGGAACCGCAAGAATCGGGTCGACGGCACCAGCCGGGTCCGCAGCAGGGGCCTGGTCGACTACCGAAACGGAGTCCGGCGGAACAGGGGCCGGGTCCGCCACCGAAACGGAGTCCGGCGGAACAGGGGCGGTCTTTGCGGCCCGGCTCGAGCGGGTCCTGGAAGGTGGCCGGAGGGTTCATGGCTGAGGATCTGCGCGTACTGATTGTGGACGATGACTTCCACGTCGCCCGGTTGCACGTGGCCTATGTGGATGCCGCGCCCGGATTCAGTGCCTTGGACCCGGTCGGCGGCGGCGAGGCGGCCGTCCGGGCGGTCAGGACGCATCGACCCGATCTGGTGCTTATCGATGTCTACCTGCCGGATTCGAACGGGCTCGATGTGCTGCGTGGGCTGGATGTGGATGCGTTCGTGCTGACCGCTGCGGCGGATGCGGAATCGGTCCGGAAGGCCATCCGGCGGGGTGCGCTCGCCTACCTGATCAAGCCCTTTGCAGCCGACGTGCTTGCGGAGCGGCTGCGCGCGTATGCCCGCTATCGCCGGCTGCTCTCCGGTGATGCCGCGCTGGACCAGGAAGCGGTGGAAAGGGCCCTCCGGCAGCTGCATCCCGGTGACAGCACGGTGCGCGCCCGTTCAGTGACTGAAAGAGCTGTCCTGGAGGCACTGGAAGGCTCCCAAACGCAGCGTACCGCCGCCGAAGTGGCTGCCGCGGTGGGTATTTCCCGGGCCACCGCGCAGCGCTACCTCTCCTCACTCGTGGAGGAAGGGACAGTGGTGGTCAACCTGCGCTACGGCACCACCGGTCGACCGGAGCACCAATACGCAGCGCGGATCCGCTCCTGACCCGCTCAGGGAACTCGGCTCCGGATCGCTTAGCTCTCGGATTGGTCTCCGGCCGCTGACCTTTGGCCGCTGACCGCCAGCAGGGCGATCCGGGTGCCCTCGCGCAGACCCTGCTCAAACGCGGCCACGGCGTTCATCCCGGATGTTTGCTGTGCGCCGCCGATGACGGTGTGCGGCACGCCAGCGGCCGCCAGCATCTGTGCTGGTCCGGTTGAGGGTTCCTGCCCGGCAGCGATGATCACGGTGTCCGCGGCAATCAGTTCGGGTTCGCTGGCGGTCCTGATCCACACCCCTTCGGCGTCCACGCGGTCGTAACTGATGTCCGTAAGGGTGCGGACGCCGGCGGTGCGGATGGCCTGAACCGCGGCCCAGCGGGTGCTGATCCCCATGCCGGCGCCGATGGGTCCGGAACGGCGCAGGATGGTCACTTGCCGCAGCGGTGGCGGCAGCGCTCCCACGCGCAAACCGTGCTCGATCAGGAAGCGTCCGCGTTCGCCGGCGTCCATCGTGCCGGCGTCTCTCGGGGCCGCGTTGATCGTCCCTGCGTTGCTTTCGCCTGCGTCAATCTCGCCTGCGTCGATCGTGATGGCCGCGCGGTCTGTGTGGCCGGTGGCGAGCAGGTGCGCGAGGTCGACGGCGATGCCTCCTGCGCCGATGATGGCCACCTGCGGTCCCACCAAGTCCAGTCGGGCAAAGGCTTGGGCGTAGTCCAAGACCCGGGGGCGGGGAGCCGGATTATTCTGCCCTCCAGACCCTTTCTGCTCTGCAAACCCTTCCTGACCGGCCATCTCCGGTAGACCGGGGAGGTTGACAGGCCGCGGCCGGACGCCGGCGGCAACAATGACGTGATCGTACCCAACCACTTGGTTTGGTGAGTCGATGGTGGTCTCGACCTCCACCCGCACCCCTAAACGTGCCAGTTCGGTCTCGAAGTACCGCACGGTCTGCAGGAAGTCGGCCTTGCCCGGAACTTGTCCGGCCAGCAGGAACTGGCCGCCGATTCGCGGTCCGGCCTCCCACAGCGTCACGGTGGCGCCGTTGGCGGCAAGGGCGCGGGCGGCCTCCATCCCGGCCGGACCCGCGCCGATCACGCCAATCCTGGGTGCTGTTACAGTCGTGCGGTGGGTTGGCCCGTCGTCGTGCTGGGGGCCTGGCGCGCCGTCGGGAGCCGTTACAGCGTCCGCGCCGCCAACTGCCGTGTCCGAGTCGAAGTCGCGTCCTTGGTCTGAAAACTCCAGCTCGCGCCCGGCCCGGGGATTGACCAGGCAGGAGACGGGCTCATCTCCCAAGGAGCGGTCAATGCACGCCTCGTTACAGCCAATGCAGGTATTGACCAGCAATGGCAGGCCTGCAAAGGATTTGGCCAGCACGGCAGGATCGGCCAGAAACGGCCTGGCCATTGACACCAGGTCCACGGACGTGGTGCGCAGCACGTCCTCGGCCTGCGCCACAGTGTTGATCCGGTTGGCGCCGATCACCGGAACGTCTGCGCCAGCGGCGACCAGAGCGTTCTTGATGCGGTCCGCAACCTGCACCCAGGCGCCGTGTGGCACCAGAGACTGAACGGTGGGAATCCTTGATTCGTGCCAGCCGATGCCCACGTCAACCGCGTCGGCCCCGGCGCGCACCAGCTCGACTGCCAGCGCGTCCACGTCCTCCGGCGGAGAGGATCCGGGCATCAGG
Organism: Paenarthrobacter sp. Z7-10; assembly: GCF_026932795.1. GTDB lineage: Bacteria > Actinomycetota > Actinomycetes > Actinomycetales > Micrococcaceae > Arthrobacter_M. The sequence continues at coordinate 11,035 of NZ_JADPVH010000072.1, forward strand.
TCATGCCCGGAGAGGCGCACCAGCAGCGGCATCTCCGGCACGGTCTGCCGCACCGCCGCCACAACCGCCGCAGGAAAAGCACGCCGCCGCGTCGCGTCCCCGCCCCAGGCATCCTCGCGGTGGTTGGTCAGCGGCGAGGCAAACTGATTGAGCAGGTATCCTTCCGAGGCCATGATCTCCACCGCGTCAAAGCCCAGTTCGGCTGCGGCCAGGGCCGCGGAGGCAAAGTCGGCAAGGGTGGCGGCGATGCCAGCTTCATCCAGAGGCGCTGGCTCGGTGCGGGAAAACCGGCTGTAGACGGCGGACGGAGCAACCGGCTGGAGTCCAAAACTGGATTTGAACGCGTAACGGCCGGCATGGAAGAGCTGCAGCCCAATCAGGCCACCGACTTGGTGCACGGCCCGGACCACCTGCTGCCAGCGGGGCCAATGCGAGGCCTCGTTGATCAGCGTATAGCTGGCGCCGCCTGCACCCACCCGGCTAACGGCCGCACCGCCGGTGATGATCAATCCGGCGCCCCCACGCACCCGTGCCTGATAGAACGCGGCGAGGGCGGCGGGATCCCCAGCCTCCAGGTTCAGATGCATCGAGCCCATCAGCACCCGGTGCGGCAGGGTCAGGCGCCCGATCCTCAGCGGCCGCTGGACCAGCGGATAGCGGGGCCGGTCGTCGTCGGACGGCTTTCGGCCCTGCTGCAGAGGCTGCTGCTGGCGTTGGTGCGGAAGCTGCTGTGGTCCCGGCACGCTCAGCGCCGGGTGGGACGCTCCGGCAGGCTCACCGGGTCCGTCGTCTGGTGGTAGTACGGGGCGGCCGCCACGGTCATGCCGCCATCCACCACCAGCGTCTGCCCGGTGATGTAGGCCGAGTTGGCCGAAAGCAGGAATTCGATGGCGTTGGCCATGTCCTCCACGGTGCCGGGCCGACGCAACGGAATGGTCTCCAGGACCCGTTCCATTGGCGCCATACCGGGCAGCTTGTAAAAGTACTCGAGTGAATCGGAGTCAATCAGGCCACCATTGACGCCGTTGACATTAATGCCGTAGCCAGCGAATTCCACTGCCATATATCTGATGAATGACTCCACGGCCGCCTTGTAGGAGCCCAGCGCGGCGTAGGTGGCGAAGCCGCGCATACTGCCGTAGCTGGTCACGGCAACAATCCGCCCACCCTGATCCATCAGCTTGACGGCTTCCTGAGCCCCAAGCACGAAGGGCCGCACGTTCATGGCGTAAGAGCGATCCAAGTGGTGGGTCTTCAGATCCAGCAGTTTCTTAAAGGCGGAGGCGGCGGCGTTGTTGATGAAGAAGTCCAGCCGCCCGTAGGCATCCTGGACCGCGTCGAAGAGCCGGATGATGTCCTCCGGGTTTTCGACGTCGGCCTGCACGGCGATTCCGTCGCCTCCCAGCGCTTTGGCTTGTTCGACGACGTCGTTGGCCAGATCCGCGTTCTGCCGATAGTTGACGACGACGGAGGCACCTTGCGCCGCCAGCTGCAGGGCCAGGCACTTGCCGATGCCTCGCGAGGACCCAGTGATCAGGGCAATTTTTCCGGTGTACTTGCGGGAGTCTGTGCTGGAATCACTCATGGCGCTCATTTGGTTTCCCCTCGCGTCGGGACTGCGGTTGGCGCAACGGCGGCCTCGTCAAGCGCTGCAGCCTCGTCAAGCGCCGCAGTCTTATCAAGCGCCGCAGTCTTATCAAGCGCCGCAGCACGGTTAAAGAGATCCTTGGCGATCACACTTTTCTGGATTTCATTGGTGCCCTCCTCGAAACGCTGTGCCCGGGCGTCCCGGTAAACCCGCTCAATCGGCTGGGACTGCCAGTAACCCAGACCGCCATGAACCTGCAGCGCCTTGTCGGTCACCCGGGTGAGCATGTCCACCGCGGTGAGTTTGGCCATCGAGGACAAGGCGGGCGCGCGGTCGGATCCGGTCTCCCATTCGGCCGCGGCGTGCATCACCAGGGCACGGGCCGCCTCGATGTCCGCCGCGTTTTCCGCCAACAGGAAGGCGATGGCCTGCCGCTCGGCGATCGGTTTGCCGAAAGTGACCCGCTGCCGGGCGTAATCCACCGCCAGTTGCTGTGCGCGCTGGGCCAGCCCAACGCAGCTCATCGCGACCGAGATCCGGCTGGGGGTAAGGAATCCGCCGAGGGCTATCTTTAGTCCGTCGCCCTCTTCGCCCAGCCGCTGATTAACCGGCACCGGGGTGCTGCTGAAGGTCAGCCTGGCGTGATCCGTACCGCGCACGCCCATGGTGTTGGAGGTATCCTCCACCGTGACGCCGGCGGCGTGCCGGTCCACCAGCAGGGCAACGGTACCGTCGCCGCCGCGGCTGCCTTCCAGCCGGGCAAAAAGCAGCCAGTAATCGCAGTGCACACCGAAGGTGATCAGATGCTTGCTGCCGCTGAGATAGTACATATCGCCGTCGCGGCGCACGCTGGAGCTGATATCCGCTCCGGTTCCGTTTCCGGGCTCGGTCAGCGTGAAGGCCACTGTTGTGTCGCCGGCCACTGAGGGGATGACATAACGTTCTCGCTGCGCTGGAGTCGCATGCGGATTCATCGAGCGCCAGGTTCCGTTGACGACGTGCACGATCATCCGAATCGAGGCATGCGAGCGGGAGAAGACCTCCATCAGACCCATCCACTGGGTAAAGCTCAGCCCGCGTCCGCCCAGTTCCACCGGTGCCGCAAGCCCCAAGAAACCGAGGCGGCGCAGCTCAGCCCGGAGCTGCGCCGGCACGGTCCCGGTGGCCTCGATCTGGCGGGACCACTCTTCGCCGGGTCCCTGCACCCAAGCCGTCACCTCCGCCAGGAGCTGGGTGTAGGTTTGGAGGTCCACCGTGCTGCCGCGGCCGTCCGTGCTGGCTAACTGCTCTACCGTCATAGGTGTCCTTGTCCTTAGTCTTTGGCGTGCTGGTGCCGACGTCCCGGCCGGCGGGTCTGGGGGGTCAGCAGTGCTGCCCGTTCCCGGAGCAGGAACTTCTGCACCTTTCCGACCGCATTGCGCGGAATGGAATCCACCAGCTCCAGCCGCTCGGGCCAGTAATGTTTGCTCACGCCGTGCTCGGCCAGGAAGGCCTGCAGCGCGGGAAAGTCCAGGTCCTTTTCCGCCGCCAGCCGGACAAAAGCGCAGGCCCGCTCGCCCAGCCGCGGATCGGGCATGGCAACGATGGCGACGTCAGCCACGGCGGGGTGGGTGTGCATCAGCTGTTCGATTTCGGAGACGGGAAGCTTTTCGCCGCCTCGGTTAATGATGTCCCGGACCCGGCCGGTGATGCGCAGGTACCCTTCGTCGTCGATGGTGGCGAGGTCACTGGTGCGGTACCAACGGTCCGGCGTGAAGGTTTCGGCCTCCAGATCCGGCCGGTCCAGGTACCCGGTGAAGACGGTGGGGGAGTTCAGCTCGAGGTTGCCCTCGGCATCCGGCGGCAGTGCCAGTCCGTCGTCGTCGACGATCCGCAGCTGCACCCCGGGCAGCGCCCGCCCGTCCGTGCCCCACGCCTTCGAGGGCGGATCGGCCGGTGAAGAGAGTGCACCAAGACCGGTCTCGGTGGTGCCGAAGGCGCCGCAGACGGCGGTTCCGAGCACGCGGGTGGCCCTTTCGGCCAGCGCCCGCGGCACCGCGGCTCCTGTGACAACGAAGATCCGCAGCCGTGCCGGCACGGACGCGCCGCCCTCCACCGCCTCCACCAGATCGGTCAGGAACGGCGTAGCGGCCTGGACGAACGTTCCCTCCCAGTTCCCGAGGACCTCCAGGGCGCGGTGCGGATCCCATACGCTCTGCACGATCTGCGGCACACCGAGGGTGAAGGACAGCCACATGCCGTAGAGGAATCCGGTCTGATGGGCTAGCGGAGACGGAATGAAAATGCTGTCCGAGGAGTCCAGGCCCAGATGCTGCACTTCCATCATCGCCGCACGCGAGAGCCGCCGATGGGTGTGCAGGACTCCCTTGGGCGCACCGGACGTACCGCTGGTGAGCAGGAGCTGCGCGGGATCATCGGGCGCTGGCGCGTGCGCATCGATGGCGGCGCGGTCGACGACGGCGGTGGCCCAGGCGTGGTGCCACGGCGCCCACCGCACGCCGCTGGTCACGACTGTCGGCATCAGCCGTGGGGTACCCGGCGTTCCATGCACCACAAACACATTTTCCAGCCGGATTCCTTCCAGCCGCTCATCCGTGCCGGCCGCCGCGGCGTCCAGCATCCGGGCAATCTCATCGGCGTGTTGGCGGCCGCGGAAATTATCGGCCACCAACAGCACCCGGGCTCCGGAGCGCCGCAGTGCGTAGGCCACTTCGCGTTCGGCAAAGATCGGCATGATGGGACAGATCACCGCCCCGATCCGCATCGCGGCCGCGGCGATGACCACGAATTGGCGCCAGTTCGGCAGCTGGACGGCGATCCTGTCGCCGCGGCCGACACCAAGCCCGAGGAAAACGGTGGCGGCCTGGTCCACCTGAAGATCCAGCGCGGCCCAGCTCAGGTGCGGGGCACGGTTCCAGCGGGCGTCCACCAGGGCAAGGGCATGTGGTTTCTCTGTGGCCCAGCGCCGGATCCATTCAGGGCCCGTCACCAATTCGGCCGCGCCGGCGGCCCGGGCGGCGGCCTCGGCGGTTAGCCGGCCCGCCGCACCGGCCACTTCCCCCGGATGCCGGTGAACCGGGTGCGCCCGTGCAGGTCCCTGCTCGACCTCCATGTCCAGTCCAAGTTTCTGCATGGCCTCGAGGAACATCGGATAGGAAATGCGGTAGGCATTGGGATAGGTCAGCGCCGAGCGGCCCCGGGCGGCGGTGGCCGCCACGGCCAGGGACATCAGCACCCGGTGGTCGTTGAAGGAGGACAGGTGTGCACTGCTGAGCCGGGGTACACCGCGCACGCGCAGATTGCTGCCGTCAAAACTGAGGTCGGCACCCATGCTGTTGAGTTGCAGCATGGCCATCACCCGGTCGGATTCCTTCAGCCGGACGTGCTCGACGTGCCGGAAAACACTCTCGCCGTCCGCCAGTGCGGCTATGGTGGCCAGCACTGGAAGCATGTCCGGTACGGTGCGGCAGTCCACGTCCACCGGACCCATCCGCATACCCTGATGACGCACCCGCACTCCATCGGCCAGCGGGTCAAAGGTCATCGGCAGGCCCATCGCGGAAACAATGTCCAAAAGCTCCGATTCGGGATGGTCGGTTCCGTCGGAGCTTGTCCGCCGCAAGCCCCGCAGCAGGATGTCCGCCGGATGCAGCGCACCTACTGCCAGGCCGAAGGCGGCCGAGCCGATGTCCGGCGGGAGCACCAGGTCGGTGGCCTGTGGAAGCTGATTGGCCGGGATCCGGTACCGGCGCCAGTCCTCGGACACCTCCACCTCCAGCCCGAACTGCCGCATCATGCGCACTGTGAGGTCCACGTAGGTGCGTTCATTCAGCGGTCCGTCCACAACGACGGTGGTCTCGTCCTGGGCGAACGGGGCCAGCAGCAGCAGCCCCGACACCCACTGCGACAAGGTGCCGGCAATGTGCACAACGCCGCCGGTGGGTCGCCGCGCTTTCACAGCTATGGGCGGGCAGTTGGTGGGGGAAAAGGCCTCGACGCCCAGCTGCCGCAGAGCGGCCAGCAGCGGCCCGATAGGCCGGTGCTGGAAGTATTTTTGGCCGGTCACGGTGACGTCCCCGTCAGCCAGCGAGGCCAGCCCTGCCATGAAGTACAGTGTGCTGCCGGAACTGCCGGCGGTGATTGTGTCCGAGCGCAGCCGGTAGGGTCCGCCGTGGACAACGAACGTGCCGCCGTCAATCTCGATGCGGGTTCCGAGCGAGCGCAGCATCGAAACGGTGTACTGCACGTGGCGGGCGTCGCTCAGGCCGGAGATTCGGCTGGTTCCCGGGGCAAGGGAGGCAAGGATCAGTGCGCGGTGAGCATGGTATTTCGAATTGGGGACTTGAACGTCCCCGCGGACCAAATCGCGGGTGCCAACAACCGATAAATGCATGGGCCACCTTTTCCACAAACATTTTCAAGGCATTGAACTACACCTATAAAATTTCGAATATCGTTTCGAAATGCCTTAATGCTGCCAGCATACGCGCCGGGCGTTCGACCGGGAAAGGAAGCCAGGCTCCGGCGTGTCATTTGCGGTTGCGGCGGACCCGGGTGCTCTTTGAGCCGCCCCGGGTGGACCGGATGGAGGTGTCAGCTAGGTGCATGGGTCAATAATCGTGGGCCGCTGTTTTTAAAACGCCGAAAGAATAACCTGGCTCTGGTGGGTGTGGCTGGGAGAATTGGGGTATGGATAGTGGCGCCCAGGACGGTCTTTTTGATGAATCAGCGGTTGCGCGTGTGG
>NZ_JADPVH010000073.1 GCF_026932795.1 Paenarthrobacter sp. Z7-10
TCGATTTCGCCTGTGGGACAGCGCCAGTTCCGGTCGATCACCTTAATTCCCCGGTCTTCAAGAAAATCAGCGGCCAATAGCTCACCACGCCGACCAAGCAAATCCTTCGCTTTCATGAGCACCTCCACCACCAGCGTGGAGCACCACCATAATCCGTAAAAGATCAACAACCACATATGTGCGCAACCAGCCACCCCAAGGCCGCGGTGCAGGAACAGACGGATTGCCTGAAGAATTTGCCGATCCCAAACAGCCGCAATGTTGTGGTGTACCTTCGCCATTGACAGCAGGATCCATTCGGCCTAGCTTGGTCGCAAGCATCCTATAGGAAATCTGAAAGGAATCGCTGTGGCCAATATTGCTCATACTGCCCTCCCGGTGGGCAGGAAACGGTGGACGCGCCTGATACCTGTGGCCATCATCGTGTACATCATTTCGTTTATGGACCGTACCAACATTGGGTTTGCCCTCAACGGGCTGCATAAAGACTTGGGCATTGACGCCGCCCAGCAGGGATTGGCCGCCGGTATCTTCTTCATCGGGTATCTGACGCTGCAGATCCCCGGGGGATACCTTGCCGAGCGCTGGAGCGCCAAGAAGTTCGTCGGCATCATGATCCTAATCTGGGGCGTGCTGGCCGTCCTGTGCGGGTTCGTCCAGAATTTTGGGCAACTGCTCGTCGTCCGGTTCTTCCTCGGCGTGGCCGAAGCCGGTATCTGGCCCGCCATCCTGGTGCTGATCAGCCACTGGTTCCCAGCCAAAGAACGCGCCCGCGCCTACGCCTTCTGGATGATGAACATCGCCATCGCCTCCATCATTACCGCCCCGCTGTCCGGCTGGATCCTTTCCTTCTCCGACTGGCGGACCCTGTTCATCGTTGAAGGACTCTTCCCCTTCATCATCGCCGCCCCGATCTGGTGGATCTTCATCTCCGACCGCCCCCGGAACGCCAGCTGGTGCACCGCAGAAGAACGGGCGTACATCGAGAACGGCCTCGCAGCCGATGCGGCTGCCGAACCCCAACAAGCACATGCCAGCATCCGCCACGTATTCTCCAACAGCATCGTGTGGCGCCTGACCCTCGTCTACTTCCTGATCCAAATCGGCTTCTACGGCATCAACATTTGGCTCCCCAAGGTCGTCAAAACAATCACCGGCGGATCCTCCATCGAAGTCGGCTTCGTCACCGCAATCCCGTATGTCCTGGCCATGTTCGCCCTCTGGTACAACGCCAAAGCAGCCGACAAATCCGGACGCTACTCAACCCATGTGCTGCTGTCCATGGCTGTCGGTGCCGTGGCCCTGGTTATCTCCGTCGCCACCGGAAACTCGATGCCCTTCCTGGCCATCGCCTTCATCAGCATCGCCGTTGCCGGGGCGTTGGCCTACGACGGCCCCTTCTGGGCCTCGGCCTCCCGAGCGATGCCTGTTGCAGTGGCCGGAACAGCAATGGGACTCATTAACGCCGTGGGCAACCTGGGCGGTTTCGTCGGACCTTACGTCGGTGGCTTCCTTCAGGACGCCACCCACGGCAGCTTCCTCGCCGCGTCGATCTTCCTTGCCGCGTGTCTGCTGGCCGCAGGGCTGGTCATGCTCACCCTGCGCCGCGGAGGCGACCGACCCACCACAGTCACACCCAAAGCCCACCACCAGTCACCGGCCACCCACTAGCCGGTCACGTTTCGGTTCGGTGGCCGGATGCGGGACACCGAACCGAAAACCGGGCGAGTCATTCGGCCGGTCAAAAGCCCCTCAACAAAAATGAGCTGCGCCCGCGCCGGAAAAGATATCGAGAACGATGGCCTTCCATGAGAACTACTCGATGCGCGGACAGCGACCGTACCTCCCGGGGACGACTGGTACGCCGCCCCCGGGAGCGAGATTGCCCGGGTTACCTTGGGGTTATTCGTGGCCCGTTGAAATGGTGATCGGCCTGCCCGTTGTCCTGGTGGCCGCCAGTGCCATCGGATCCCCGGGCGTCTCGGCCGCGGAACCCTTCTCCGGTTCCGTGCTTTCAGCACGATCCGATACCCCGCCTGTGACCCCGGCTGCAGGTGCTGAAACGCTGCTGTGATGGGTGGGGAGGGGGCGCGGCGGTGGCGGCCGTGGTGCTCCCTCGATCGCGGGGGCGAACTGAAAGCGGCACAAACCACAGTCGTGGAAAAGGCTGCGTACGACGGGGACAGCGAGAACGTACGAGCCTCCTCACTGAACCTTGCCTGCCTTGCCCTGCGTTGCCTTGCAACATTGTGTAAGGCAAGGCAACACCCTGGGCGGGGTGTACCTTCGATCGCTCTGCACCATTCGGTAGGCTGGAAGCTATGGAAGAGAGCATTGCCACGGAGTGGTCCGCGTTCACGGTGCCTGTTGATGATCGGTTCTTTGACGACTACCGGCCAGGTATCAGCGTCCGCTACGGACACGAACTGGTAACCGAGTCTGACGTCCTTCGCTTTGCTCGTGAGTTCGACCCGCAAACGATTCACACGGACCCGTCCGCTGCCGCGTCCGGTCCGTTCGCCGGGCTGATCGCCTCGGGGTGGCACACCACCGCGATCATGATGCGCGTCTTCGCGACCCAATTCCTGAACGACGCTGCAAGCCTTGCATCTCCTGGCGTCGATGAGTTGCGATGGCTCCGCCCGGTGCGTCCGGGCGACACCCTCGCCGTGCGCTTCACGATCGTCAGCGCCCGGGTTTCCACGTCGAAACCCGATCGCGGGATCGTTCACACGAACGTCGAAATGCTCAATCAGGACGACGAGCCGGTGCTGACGATGACAGCCATGAACATGCTGCGGCGACGACAGTGAACTTAGTTCCGCCCGTCATCGGGCTCATCCGCCCTTAGTGGACTGACCACTTCGACGGGAGACCACGGGCACGTGGCCGCGGCAGAGGAGAAGTCAGCAGCCCGCTGCGCCGGCCGGGTCGAAGGAAGGGTAGGCATCAAGGAGGGGTAAGCATGTGGAAGGTGCTCGGAATCCAGCCGTTGGAGGCGGTGGCCGTGGTCGTGTCTGCGGTGGGGATCTCCCTGGCATTACTGCTGCTTTTAAGGCTGCTTGGACAGCGCGCGGCGGCACGGATGTCTACTTTCGATGTCGCCGTCCTGCTCGTTCTCGGGTCCGTAGGAGGCCGAGTCATCACCGGCTACACGCCGACTCTCGTGGCCGGTGTCATCGCCCTCGCCACGCTGGCGGTGGTGCGCTGGGTCTCCGAACGGCTGGCCCGGACACGGACCGGCGCGCTCCTGGTTCGCGACCGGCCTATTCTTCTGGTCGCAGGGGAGCGCGTGCTCACGGATAACCTTAAGCGCGCCCGGGTTTCCGAACTGGAACTGTGGGAAGCCCTCCGAAGTGGAGGAATCCGGAATCTCAGCGAAGTGGCCGTCGTCGTCCTGGAAGGAACCGGTATCGTCAGCATCGTCAAACGTGGTGCCCCGCTCGACTCCCGGCTCCTGAAAGGCATCCAGGGCATAGAGCAAAACAGCGACGCCATCTAAGACGCCCTCTAGAAGGTTCCCTGCCGTGCGCTGCGCACAAATTATTCCGGTAGGCTCACAGGCGTTTGCGCGCCGGGCTGAATTCAAGTCCGCAGCCTATCAGTGCCACAGCGGCCAGGGCACAACCAATTAGCACGATCCACCAGGCCACCAGTTCCACGGGCTGGAGGATCGCGGTTCACTGGGTGCCTTCAAAGATTTCGGCGTCGGGTCTTTCTTGGGGACGTGCGTCGATTCGTTTGCCTGTTTACCAGAGGTGGAGACTTTCCTTTCCGGTCAGCCGGTGACGCCGACCAGCAGGGGTCGACGCTGTTCCGTCGACTCACTTACCGAAGCCGCTCCAAAACCGTGAACGACTCTCACGACCGTCAGGAACACGGTCAGGCCCAGCGAAATATTCTGCTTTCGGCTGTCATTACGGCTCTTCCCCTCTATCGGCCGCCCCGAGGGAGGCCGGAACCTTCGAGGAGGCTGTTTTGAGACTGGCCAGTTCCGGGTGATGCAGGTCCAGGGCGGGGCGTTCGGACCGGATGCGGGGCAGCGAGACGAAGTTATGCCGCGGCGGCGGGCAGGATGTGGCCCATTCCAGCGAGGCACCAAATCCCCAGGGGTCGTCGACTTCGACCCGGACATTGCTGCGCCAGGTGATGTACACATTCCAGAAGAACGGGATCATCGAGGCACCGAGGAGGAACGAACCGATGGTGGAAAACTGGTTCATCCAGGTGAAACCGTCCTCGGGAAGGTAGTCCGCGTAGCGGCGGGGCATGCCCAGCACACCGAGCCAGTGCTGGATCAGGAACGTTGCGTGGAAGCCCAGGAAGAGCATCCAGAAGTGAATTTTGCCCAGTCGTTCGTTGAGCATTTTGCCGGTAAATTTGGGCCACCAAAAGTAGAAGCCGGCGAACATCGCGAAGACCACGGTGCCAAACACCACGTAGTGGAAGTGCGCGACCACGAAATACGTGTCGGAGACGTGGAAGTCAAGCGGCGGGGAGGCCAGGATGACCCCTGTCAGCCCGCCGAACAGGAACGTAATCAGGAAGCCGATGCTCCACAGCATGGGTGTTTCAAAGGTCAGCGAGCCACCCCACATCGTGCCGACCCAGTTGAAGAACTTCACACCCGTCGGTACCGCGATCAGCATGGTCATGAAGGAGAAGAACGGCAGCGCCACCGAACCGGTGACGTACATGTGGTGGGCCCACACCGTCACCGACAGCGCAGCAATGGAAATGGTGGCGAACACCAAGCCCTTGTAGCCAAAGACCGGTTTACGGCTGAAGACGGGGAAAATTTCCGTCACGATGCCGAAGAACGGCAGCGCGATGATGTACACCTCCGGGTGGCCGAAGAACCAAAACAGGTGCTGCCACAGAATCGGGCCGCCGTTGGCCGGATCAAAGATGTGAGCCCCGAAGCGCCGATCCGCTCCAAGTGCGAAAAGGGCTGCTGCCAGCGGCGGGAACGCCATGATGACCAGAATGGCCGTGATCAGGGTGTTCCACGTGAAAATCGGCATCCGCCACATCGTCATCCCCGGCGCACGCAGACAGATGATCGTGGTAATGAAGTTCACCGACCCGAGGATGGTCCCGAACCCTGCCAGGGCCAGCCCGAAAACCCAGAGATCCCCGCCAACACCCGGTGTATAGGTTGTGTTATCCAAGGGCGCGTACGCAGTCCAGCCAAAGGAAGCGGCGCCCTGCGGGCTCAGGAATCCTGCAGTGACGATTATCGCTCCGAAAAGGTAGAGCCAGTACGCGAACGCGTTCAGCCGGGGAAAGGCCACATCCGGGGCCCCGATCTGCAGCGGCATGATGACGTTCGCGAAGCCGGCGAACAACGGCGTCGCGAACAGCAGCAGCATGATCGTCCCGTGCATGGTGAACAGCTGGTTGTACTGCTCCTTCGTCGCTAGGATCTGCATGCCCGGTGCGAAGAGCTCGGCACGCATCAGCAGCGCCATCACCCCGCCCAGGCAAAAGAAAATGAAGGACGTGATCAGATACAGGTACCCGATCGTTTTATGATCCGTGCTCGTCAGCCAGCCCACCACGATCCGGCCCTTGGTCCGTGGCACCACCAACGGAACATAGCCTTCCGGGGTCCCGGAGCTGTATTCCGTCCTATAGGGAACAGCCATGGCACGATCCTCCACAACTTGGGCACTGCTCCGCCACGGGGTCAGGCCGGGGCGGGATTAATGGTTGCTACCGCCCACGCTACGCCCGCTCCTGCTCCGCACGGAAGAGCCGATACCTCCCAGTTCCACTTCACGCGGTGGCCGTAGTTTCTTTACGCACGGGGGAGCTGAAGCTGATGGTCAGCGGTATCAGTCGGCGGCTGACTCCGCGCTCTCGCCGTGCTTCACGATACTTCCCTCCTGAAAGAGTATGCCCTGCGCGATCTCGCGCCACTTCGGCTTCTTGCGCAACAAGAACTCGAGCTCCATGCTGAAGTGCTTATACTCTTCCCCCAGCGAATCCACCATAATGCTTTTGGCCGCCTCGTCCGGTTCAACCGAGATCCGCTGCTCATACCAGCCGATGGCCTCAGCCTCCTCCGAGAGGGACGCGCACATCCTGGCGAACGTGCGCGTCTCTGCCGACAACTCCTCGGGCGGCTCGTGGTACTGGTCCGTTGGCATGACAGCTCCTTCAGTTCAAAAATGGGGCAACGCTCGCTGCGGGCCCGCATACCCACTCAACGTTCCCCGTTGCCTCATGTCAATACCTCGTGGTGCCTCATCACCGTCACGATGCCCGCTTGGGTTGATTCGTGGAATCAACTGATGTGCCTGCCTCAACACTTTCCGGGCGTGGTGCCGGTGCCACCGCGTCAGGGCGCACAACTCATCCAGGATGAGCGTCTTGGCAGCACGGTCAGACCGGGCAAATCGAACGGCGGTGGTTTTCGTGACGGCTCTGCGCTGGCTCATCGAAAGCTCCATGGCTCACAATGTCGGACCGGCAGACGCCAAACCGGCCGACCCGCTGCTACGCGGGCACTACCAAATGATTCTTCGAGAGCCGCTGCGCGGGCATCATTGATGGGTCTAGTCGTATCCTTGACGGCTGTTCAGTGTTTTGTTAGCCTCTGGCGAAAGATCGACTTATGATCTCTTCCCGCGTTTGTACTTATGGGCAGGGGCGGCGTGGACGGGCAGGCCCGGACGGGACTTAGGAGTCTCCATGAGCGAGCAGACGAAAACGTTCCTCGACCGTCGTGTTGTGGACCTCACCCTGTTGCTCGCGGAGGAGTTGCCCGCGGCGTGGGCTAAGCACATGCCGTATCAGCAGAAGACGTTTAACTACTTCGTTTCCCGGGATGATCAGGTATCGCCGCTGAAGAGCGAGATCGGCCCGTACCAGACGCGGTGGCTGCTGATCGACGAGCACACCGGCACCCATGTGGACGCCCCCGCCCACTTCATCCCCGAACCCAAGACCGGACTGCCGAAAGCGTCGCAAATCGGAACGATCACTGTCGAGCAGATCCCCCTGGCGCAGTTGATAGGTCCCGCCGTGGTGGTCGACATCTCTAAGGACCTCCCGGGCTCCGCCCCCGGGGTCTCGCCGATCATCACGGCCGAGTCCCTTGCCGACTGGGAGCGGGACAATGGCGCTTTCACGGCCGGTGACATCGTGCTATTCCGCACTGGCTGGGACAGGCACTACGTTGCCGGCGCGGCCGGTCTCGCCTACAGCCACCACCCCCTCGTCACCGGCACCAGCGCGGGCTGGCCCGCTCCGGACGCCGGAGCGATGCAGCTGCTGATGGATCGCGGGGTCACCTGCGTGGGAACGGACGGCGCGAGCATGGGCTCCAGCCATGACGGCGCGGCCGTGCACCACCTTGCCCTCGGCGCCAGGGTCGCGTTCATCGAGGCGCTCGGGCACCTGCACCAACTGCCCGTACGCGGCGCTCTCTTCTGCTTCGCGCCGCTCAAGGTCGCACGCGGCACCGGAGCGCCCGGGCGCGCTTTTGCTTGGGTGCCAGATGCCCCGGGCAGCTAACCTGACGGGCGCGGCCGGCGAGAAACGGTTGTGAACATCCACTTCATCACAAGGGCGGAAACTCCTAGAGAGGCTGAACCGTGAGTCAACAAGAACTGGCGACGCAGGAGGAAAAAGACCGCCGTTACGTCATCTACCTGATCGTCATTGCCGTGCTCGGCTGGTCCCTGTCGTCGTACGACTCGAACCTTCTCACGCTCACGATGCCAGCCATCGCAAAGGAATTCCATCTCTCGGCGGGCGTGCTCGGCGTGCTGGGTTTCATCGTGTTCGGCGCGGAGTTCGTGATGGCACTCTTCGTGGGCTGGGGCATGGATCGCAAGGGCCGCAAGTGGATGTGGGTCTTCTGCCTCATGATGGCGGCGATCTTCACCGGCCTGACCTTCTTCGTGCAGGAATTCTGGCAGCTCGCTCTTGTACGTGCGCTGGCATCCGGGTTCGCCCAGGCGGAACTGGCCGTCTCTGTCACCCTCGTCAACGAGCAGGTACCAGGCAAGCGCCGGGGGCTGCTCTACTCCATAGTGCAGGGCGGCTGGCCGATCGGGGTGTTCATGGCCTCCGGGCTGTTCCTTCTCGTGGGGGGCCTTGGCTGGCGCACCGTCTACCTGTTCGGGGTGATTCCGCTGATCCTCGTCGCGATCGGGCGCATGAAAATCCGCGAATCCGACCGGTTCCTGCACCTTAAGGCCATGCGGGAGGCGATCGCCGCCGACGACCAGAAGGGAGTCGCCCGCCTGAGGGCGGACCGACCGATGGATGTGGCCGACATGAAGAAGGGATCCGTGCGGCAGATGTTCGCCACCCCCGGGCCCGTCCGCTCCACGCTCATCAGACTCACGATCGCATGGCTGTTCTACTCGACCGCCTATGTAGCCACGAACCTCTTCATCGTCTACTGGCTGACGACCGCCAAGGGCTGGACCCCCGGCGAGGCTGCCTTACTGCTGCTGTTCTGCGGCGGCATCGGCTTCTTCTTCTACATTCTGGGCGGCGCCCTCGGCGAAAAGTACGGCCGCAGGAACGTGCTCGTCGTCTCCGGCGCGCTCGTGGGCCCACTGAACCTCATAGTGCTGCTCGTCAGCAACCACGTGGCGGTCGCGGTCGTCTTCTTCCTCATCTACCAGGCCACGAATGGCACCTGGTCGGGAGCGGGCTACTCCTACCAGGCCGAGTGCTTCCCCACCCGGGTTCGAGCGCCAGCCGTGGGCTGGATGGGCGCCATGTTCGTCGGCGGTCTGATGCTCGGCAGCCTCCTGTGGACCCTCCTGAACGATCTCTCCACTCTCACCATCACCTGGCTCGTGATCGCCGTCGGCCTCGGCGTCTGCCAAGGCATCAGCACGTTTTTCCTGCCCAACATCAAACCAGGTCAGAAACTGGAGGAAATCCTCGTCTAGCCAGCCACCCGCTGAACCTCAGGCGTCACCGTCAGCCCTCGTCCTAATCCCGCGCAAGGAGCATCATGACCGAGCCCATTGACTTCCCCGTCGAACGCACCGCGGTACTCACCGGTGCGGCATCCGAGCGCGGCATCGGACGCGCAACCGCCCAGAGACTCGCCAGCCAGGACTGGTGCGTCGCGATTCTCGACATCAACGAGGCGGATGCCGCGAAGGCGGCCGCCGAGATCGCCGACCGCCACAACGTCGGTACGATCGGCATCGGCGCTGACATCTCCGACCAGGACGCCGTCGACGCCGCCATCACCAGAGTCGAGGAGAAGCTCCCGCCCATCGTCGCCCTCGCCAACATCGTTGGCATCAGCTCCCCCACTGCTTTCATGGAAACGACCGTCCAGGAGTGGGACAGGGTATTTGCCGTGAACATGCACGGCACCTTCCTCGTCTCCCAGCGGGTGCTGAAAGGCATGATCGAACGCCGCCTCGGGCATCGTCAGCGTCTCCTCCATCTCCGCCCAGCGCGGCGGCGGCACCTACTCGAAGGTCGCCTACAGCGCCTCGAAGGCGGGAATCATCGGCTTCACCCGCGCCCTCGCCCGCGAGGTCGGAGAATTAGGCATCACGATCAACGCCGTGGCCCCGGGCCCCGTCGACACAGACATCATGGGCGGCACCCTCACCGAAGAGCGCAAGAAGCAGATGTCCGAGGGTGTGATGATGGCGCGCTTGGGGACCCGCGACGAGATCGGCGCGCTGATCGCCTTCCTGCTCGGTAAGGACGCCGGCTACATTACCGCGGCGACGTATGACATCAACGGCGGCCTGCAGGTCTCCTGACCCGCAACGTTTTCGGACCGGATCGTTTCGTGACACACACCAATCAAGGGACCAGCATGGCGGTCCAGGGCGCCTGTACGCTGAAACACCACGTGTGGCCGCCCGTCCATCCGGGGCCTCACCTTCACGACGCCTTTGATTCGTGTCGGATGAGGCCCTCGCCAAGACCAACGTGAAGCTCATGGCCTTCACCTTCCAAATACCGACGGTCCTGATATGGCGCGTAGCTGCTGACCGGTGGACTCGTCCGCGTCAGGGTTGATCAGCCCGGCATAGATCTCATTCGCGATATGTCGTTTCAGGCAGCGGATGATGTCTCCGTCGGTGAGTCATTCGGGGCCGCAGAGTTCGAGATACGCCACCGTGCGGGGTTCGCGGTGGCGCATGCGCAGCAGCACCGTCGGTGCAGGACGTTATTCGGGTGCCGGTTCCCACCGTGGGAGAGGCGGTGGCAGACGGGTTGCCCGGAGGATGCCGGGATTGATGCGGCGCCGCTCAGCGAGGTGAAGGACGCTTTCGATGCGAGCCGTTCGGGGTTGCCGCCGGCAGCGACCAGGACGGTGGCGGCGCTGAGCGGCCCGTCTCTGCAGAGGATAGCAGCGCCGGTTCACGGCCCGGGCCAGCGCGCTTAGGCGATGATTCCGTCCCGCCCCGTCCGGAGCGGCCATTTTTGCCGGGCGGTCCCGCAAGCGCCGACGTGATGCTGGCCTGTGGCCTTCTTCCCGGAGGCGGCACTGCAGGGCCTTTGGCCCCGGCACAGACGTCCTTTTTCCGGATGCGCCGGTCCTGGGACAGGGCGCAGGAGGTGCCGGGCCTTCTGTTTTTATGGGAGCTGTGGTTGCCGCTGTCGGAGGTATCGAAGGCGATGCAACGCTCTACGCAGGCACGGATGACGGGAAACCCTGCGGTAATTTTTACCCCTGCTTTGATGCCGAAAATTTTACGGGCGCGTGCCGGCGCGGCGGCACGGATACATATCCACCCAGTATCATCTCCGAGAAAGAGCCTCGATGCGCAGTTACAGTAGCGTATTGACCTCACTTGATCAGTGACACTGCGCGGGCGATGACCAGAGCCAGCAGTACGAAGGCACTAAAGGACTCCGCGGCCATGAGTGCTTTTGCCCTTAGCCCTATGTGTCAGGCTGGAACGGTACCAAGGGCTCATAGCAAGTCCATTTGATCGCGTGGGGCGAGAACCAGGAATCCAAAAATCATGTCCAGTCCAGTTTTGAATGCGGTACGCGAAGATGGTCCTATGAGTAGCACCGGACCGCGTGCCGGTGGACCGGCCCCTCGCAGGTCGTTCACCCCGTCGCAGAAGCTTGAGTTTTTGACCTCGTATGAGACCGCTTGCCAAAGCAATGAGGGCGGTGCTTTCTTGCGCAGGGAGGGACTGTATTCCTCCCAAATGACCGAGTGGCGCAGGCAGCGAGACGCCGGTGTTCTGCAGGGGAAGAAAGCCGGGGAATCGATTGGGAAACTATCCAAGGATCAGGCCGAGACCGCGCGTTTGCGCCGCCAGTTAGAGGTGACGCAGGGCCGGTTGGAGAAGACCGAGGCAGCTCTGGATCTGATGGGAAAACTGCAGGCGTTCTTAGAGAACGCCTCACAGAATATGCCGGACGAGCCCCGGTCCAAGAAACGCTGATGGCCACCTATCGCGGCATGCTGGAATTGAAGATCCCCGCACGGGAAGCTGCCGCCCTGACCGGCGTTTCCCGCACTACTGCCAACCGTAAACCCGCCCGGTCACGGGACCGGGTAGCGGTGGTGCCGAAGAATAAGCTCAGTGCCGCCGAGCGGGCAGCAATCCTGGCAGCGCTGAACTCGCCCGAGTTCGTGGATCTGGCCCCCATGCAGGTCTATACGAAGCTGCTGGATGCGGGGATCTATCTGGGATCACTGTCGACGTTTTACCGGGTGCTGGAGGAGAACGAGCAGGTGAAGGAACGCCGGCGGCTGGCCACCCACCCGCCCCGAACGGTTCCGGAGCTGGTCGCCACCGGCCCCGGGCAGGTTTATACGTGTTATGCCGACGTTGTGGTTATGCCGATGTTGGTCTGCGATCCCAGTTTCCAGGCGGTGGGAGGAACAAAAAGCTCGGCATAATCACTCTGTGGTGATCGGCTTGTCTTCTCAACGATTGAGCAGACGAGGAGCACATGATGACAGCAACGAGGCGAGCGGGCCAGGTCCAGATCCACGGTCCGCTGAAGAAACACGCCGAGGGATTTGAGGCCGAGCTATTGCGGCTGGGATTCACCCCGACATCGATTGTGAATCAGTTCTATCTGCTGGCACATATGAGTCGCTGGCTCGAGGCGGAAAGCATGCGTCTTGGCGATCTGACGGTGTTGCAGGTTGATGCATTCCTCGCCGAACGCAAAGCGACACGTACTGCGTTGTTCACCGGTAGGGCGCTGCGCCCGCTGCTGGGCTGGCTGGCGGAGTCAGGGATGATCACTGCGGAGGCTGCGTGTCCTCCCCGGCCGCCGGAGGATCCGACGGTGCTGGTCCGGTTCGAGCGCTACCTTCTGACGGAGCGTCGTATCGGGGCGCGCACGACGTCAGCTTATGTGGTTCGGGTCCGCCGGTTCCTGGAGACGCATTGTCCGTCCGAGGGGTTTGCCGGGTTGAGCGGTGCCGACGTCACCCGCGCGTTGCTTGAGGAGGGAGTGGGGCGGGCGCCGGCGTCGGTGAAGAAGTTCGGCTATGCGCTGCGGGCCTTCCTGCGGTTCTGTTTCATCACCGGCGAGCTCAACCGTGATCTGACCGGTGCGACGCTAGTGATCCGAGAACCGTTGCCCTCCCTTCTTCCGCTGGGCGCCAGCGCGGAACAGATCGACACTCTCCTGCAGGGCTGTGACCGGAGCACAGCGGTGGGGCGGCGTGAATATGCGGTAATCCTCCTGCTGGCCCGGCTTGGCCTGCGCGCCGGGGAAGTCGCCGGAATGCAGTTGGAAGATATTCACTGGCGCCACGGGGAGGTCCTCATCCGTGGCAAGGGCGCGCAACACGAGTGCCTTCCGCTGCCAGCTGAGGTGGGCGCCGCGGTGGTGGACTATCTGATGGATGCCCGTCCGGCCGATGCGGACTTGCGGGAAGTGTTCTGCACCGTCCGTGCTCCGCGACGACCGCTGAGCTCCCCGGGGGTTTGGGGGATCGTGACCCGTGCCTGCACCCGCGCGCACTTGGAGAAATTCGGGCCCCACCAGCTGCGCCACAGTTTGGCCGAGGCGATGGTTGCCGCCGAAGTGCCGTTGGCCGCGATCGGGCAAGTACTCCGCCACGACGATCCCGCGACGACGACGAACTACGCCCGGGTGGACGTGGTCCGGCTACGACAGCTGGCCCGGCCCTGGCCGGCCGGGGGTGAACTGTCATGACCTGGGACGAGAACGTCACCGATTATCTGCGTCTGCGCCGCCAGCTCGGCGCACGCCTGGCCTGGTCTGAACACCTGCTGCACCAGTTCGCCACACACCTCACGGCCGTGGGCGTCGAGATAATCACCGTCACGGAGGCCATCAACTGGTGCAGCTCTCTCCCGGAGGGCGTGGCGACCAGGCCGCTGACGCGCGCGTCGAGGCGGATGACCGCCGTCCGCGGGCTCGCCGTCTACATGCACGCGCTGAACCCGATCCACGAGGTTCCGCCACGCGGGGTCTTCGCCGGCCCCACGCATCGTCAGGCTCCCTACATTTATACATCTGCTGAAATCACGGCGGTGATCCGCGCCGCCGCCTTGGAGGGCGGTAGCCGGGCGCAGACTTACCCGGTGTTGTTCGCGCTGCTGGCGGCCACGGGTTTACGGGTCGGTGAGGCCCTCGCACTGGACCGGGACACCACCGATTTGGATGCCGGAGTGCTGCTGATCAGTCGAGGCAAGGGCCGCGACCCACGGCTGGTCCCGCTCCACCCGAGCGCCAC
This sequence comes from Paenarthrobacter sp. Z7-10, assembly GCF_026932795.1. Lineage (GTDB taxonomy): Bacteria > Actinomycetota > Actinomycetes > Actinomycetales > Micrococcaceae > Arthrobacter_M. The sequence continues at coordinate 13,691 of NZ_JADPVH010000073.1, forward strand.
TGCCGCTCTCGAACGCTATGCGCACTGGAGCGAGGACCAGCACCACGATCGCAGGCCGGCGTTCTTCACCGACGCAGACGGCAAACGGTTGAAATACGCGACCGTTCGCGATAACTGGGTGCACGCTTCTACTGCCGCAGGATTACGCACTGCGACGCGGCAGCCTCGGATGCACGACCTGCGCCACACGTTCGCGGTGAACACACTGCTGGGCTGGTATCGCGACGGCGCCAATGTTGCCGCGAAGATGCCTGCCCTATCGATCTATCTAGGCCATTCCGATCCGGCGAATACCTACTGGTATCTGAGCGCCGTTCCCGAACTGCTCGCTCACGCTGCCGCACGCCTTGATGCCGCGAACACCCGGGAGCAGGTGGGGTCATGACCTCTCTCGCTCCGCTGTTGCAAGCGTTCTTCACCGACCGGCTGGTCACCCAGCGCCGTTCACAGTCCCTCAGAATTGAAACTGTCACGATGAAATCCGAGACCCGCGACAACACCTGTCAATGAATCGAAAAAGGACTTCATTCTGACAGGCGAGAAGGCATCATGCCTGACGTCCAGTTGAGGTACACCCCAACCAGACGTCAGCGTGAGGAATCGCCCTCCGTCAGGACGGGGTCTGCCTTGGAATTTACTGGCCACTAGTGGGCGAGGGTTTTGAGATAAACCCGATAGCACCGCAGTGTCGTCAGTACAGCGGGAAAATTGAGGCAGGGAAATGAATGTCCGTGAGGGCGGGATTCGAAGAACCGCGCCGGGACGGTGGCGGCCCTGGTGGACAATTTCGTTCGAATCCGGTTCGAAGCCTGCTTCCTCGGGGGCTCATCTAACTTCATGTAGCGTTTGTGTGGCATCTGATTTCACTTGGAAGTAGTCTTGTTGTAGATAAACAATCGAGGAGCCGTAAAATGTCAATCGACGCAACCGTGGGAACGGCGGCTGTCCGCACCAATGAACTGGGCATACGGGAGATCGTTCGCCGGCTCAACACTGGTCTCGGGCCGACCTTGGTCGCAGGGCTGACCGGCAGCAAGGACCGTCGCATCTCCCACAAATGGGCGAAGGAAGATGGACCCGAACCGAACGCGGCCGCCGTTCGCCGGCTCATGTCAGCGATCCGGTTGTGGACGGAGCTTTCGGATGCGCACGGCGAGCATGTGGCCCGGCTGTGGTTCATTGGCTCGAACCCTTGGTTGGATGAGGACTCACCCGTTGAGGCCATCATGGAAGGCCGCTTCAAGGAGGTCCGCGTAGCAGCGAACGCCATGCTCACCGGGGGCTTTTCCGGTTGAGCCCACGCATCTGCAGGACGACCGGCCTGGCCTTGGTCCTCGGGCCGGTTTCCGGGTCCAGGATAGCCACAGCCACCTACGGCGCCTTGAATCCCGTGCAGCGCCACGACGGAGAGCCTCGTGACGATTGGAGCCGCTGGGACACACTCGGGCGCACCATTTACATCGCGGACACGCTGGAAACGGCGTTTCGCGAGTGCCTGGCCTGGGCACGTATGAAGCCCAGCCACAAGAAAAAGCTTGGAAAACTAGCCGCACTCTGGGGTATTACCCCGGAGGAGGTGATGAAGGAGATCCAGGACGACTTTACCCCGGCTCGGTCACATGCAGCCTGGCCACCTCCCGTTCTCCTGGCGGGACTCGCGCCTGAAATACGTTATCGACGTTCCGGAGAGTGCGGGTGTGTGGGTGGACATGGACGAGCAGGCCACCCTGGACGTATTGTCGTTAGGTCCTGCGGTCGACATCATGGCCTTCACCGGCCACGAAGAAATCGACCGGGCAGCTGCCTTCTCGAACGATCGGAACGTCACTACGCGTATTGCACAATGGCTCCGTGGCGTGACCCTCGATGACGGAAGCGAGCTGGCCGGGGTCAAATTCAAATCCAGAGTAGGCAACGGTACCTGTTGGGCCTATTGGATGCGGCGGACCGATTTGGGGTTGACGGAGATCGCCACGGCAACTGCCGGCGTCGAAATCTCGCCCAAGGAACCTGCGATGGCCGCCGTCACGGAGGCGTGGGAAATCCGCACCTGGTAAGAGAGATCCATGCCGTGGACGTATGCGCTGCTATCGGCGTTCGTGGTTTCAAATGAGCGGGAGCAGATGCCAAATGCTGCGTCCTCGGTAAGCCAATTGCCTTGCCAGTGGATATCAGGGCGCCCGGTACAGGATCCCTCAGCGGACATCTATGAGCAGAGCCACCGGGGCATGTTCGGCCTCAGATTACTGGCCTTCATTGTCACAGATTTGATGACGTACTGCTCCTGTGCTTGTGCACCGATTGTGACTGTGGGCTGCTCAACAACCCGGCATCAGTTCCGGTGGTATGTTCTGCGGTCCTTAGATGTCCCACTTCTTGCGGTTGCAGGCGGCGCAGAGCATTACGCAGTTCTCTGCGACCGTCTTGCCACCCTTGCTCCATGGCGTCTTATCATCGGCCTGCATGCCCTCGATCTCGAAGTGCTCACCGCAGCCGGGGCACATACCCTTCTGCTGCTTGCAAAAATCTGAACAGTCAGGCAGCCGGTAAGCCCTGGCCCCGCTAAAACCCCCGCCCCATGAAAAATTGAGGCAAGGGAGCCGATGGGTCTGCTAATTCTTCAGCCTGTTGTGATGCTACTGACAATTTCCCTCGAAACAGGTTCGGACGCGCAGAACCTTGAGGGAGGATTTATCAGCGACCTAGCAAAAACAAAACGGCGTCCCGCCCCATCGTTACAACGTTCGACCTGAGGGGGCGGGCACCGTGTTCATAGTAGTCGGCCACTGACGCGCCTAAGCGACCACAAGACCCCTAGTTGACCCAGATTTGCTAGGAATGCGGTTCGCTCACATGGTGACTCAATGGGTGTGGCGACGTTGCCTTTGCCTGGCATGCTCGAGCAACCGTCCAGCCACGGTGGGGGCTTCGGCTAGCTTCGTCTCGCTAGTTTTCTAAGTCATTTTCGTCCGGTGTTGGTGCCAGGCCGTCTGCCAGACGCTGTGCGCGCCGGCGAAACTCCGCCTCGCTGATGGCGGTTAAGCCATCGCACGGCCCGCCGAGGATAGGGACACTGATTCCGTAGGCGTAGCTCCAAGGGCTCTCTTCCAGCCCTGCCCAGTCAACGAGTATGTGCTGCGGTGTTGGGTCAGTGATGTGTCCTGGATGTCCGTGGTAAAGGAAGGCCGGGTGACCCGACTGTACCTCGTCGGGTTCCAAGGCGATGTCACCGGGTATGCGGTGGGCTACTGCCTGTCCTACGACGATCAGATTGGCGGGCAGGATGGCGGATCCATCATCCGGCGTTGGCAGCATTTTTTACCCAGTCCGGGCAGCGGGGGTAGTACAACGAGCAATAGCCAGTGACGACGCCAAATGTTCCCCTAGGTGCATGGGTCAATAATCGTGGGCCGCTGTTTTTAAAACGCCGAAAGAATAACCTGGCTCTGGTGGGTGTGGCTGGGAGAATTGGGGTATGGATAGTGGCGCCCAGGACGGTCTTTTTGATGAATCAGCGGTTGCGCGTGTGG
>NZ_JADPVH010000074.1 GCF_026932795.1 Paenarthrobacter sp. Z7-10
CATACAATGCAGTAGCAAGGGTGTCCAGATCGGCGTCCACGCGGGCCTCCAAGTTCGGCGTTTGGGTTTGATACCGCCGATTCTGGGCACCTTTGCCTACAAAAACACCACGCCGCGCCGAGACGACCCCTTGGAATTACTCATCTAGTGGAATGGAGCGCAGTTGAGGATCCACAGTGCCGGCATCCTGCTGTACCGGCAGGGCGACGCCGGGCTGCAGGTGTGGATTGCGCACATGGGCGGGCCGTTTTGGGCCCGCAAGGACTCCGGAGCCTGGTCCATTCCCAAAGGTGAGTATCTTCAGGACGAGGATCCGCTGGCCGCCGCCCGGCGCGAGTTCGCGGAGGAGATGGGTGTCGCGGCGCCGACCGCCGACTACCAGTTGCTGGGCAGCTTCCGGCAATCCTCCGGCAAAATCGTCACGGTTTTCGCTGCCGAAGCAGACTTCCGGCCCGAACGGATTGTGAGTAACACCTTTGCTCTGGAGTGGCCGAAGGGCTCCGGGCGGGTCAGAGACTTTCCCGAGGTCGACGGCGCCGGCTGGTTCACGGAGTCCGAGGCACGCAGCAAGTTGGTTCGCGGCCAGCTGCCTGTCCTGGACTCACTCGTCCGGCACCTCCAGGCTCCCGGGTCCTGAAGGACTGATCGCCGCCGGGCCCGTACCAGCGTGCAGCAACAGTGTTGGTCGTGGGGCCAGGACCAGTCCGAAGCCGAAACCGGTCGCCGTCCATTGGGCAAGTCCTTCCAAAAACTTGGACAGAAAGTTCCACCTGAGCTGACGGCCGGCCTTGCGATATTGTTCGGAAGATGACGACGACGAGGACGCCGCTGGCCCGGATCGGCATCTCCGGCTGGCGCTATGCCGGTTGGCGGGGCAGCTTCTACCCGCCGGGCCTGGCGCAGCGGAGGGAACTTGAGCATGCCGCGGCAGCGTTCAATTCGATCGAGCTTAACGGTTCCTTCTACTCCCTCCAGCGTCCGTCCAGCTATCTGCAGTGGGGCGCGCAGACGCCGGCCGATTTCGAGTTTGCCATCAAAGGTGGACGGTTTATCACCCACATGCTCAGACTGCGCAATGTGGACGCCGCGCTGGCCAACTTCTTCGCCTCCGGAATGCTGGCTCTGGGCCCCAAATTGGGCCCGGTGCTCTGGCAGCTGCCGGAGCGAATAACGTTCGACGCCGATTTATTTGAATCATTCCTGGGCCGCCTGCCGCAGGGCACGGCGGCCGCCGCCGCTCTGGCTGCCCGCCATGATGAGAGGCTCAAGGACCGAAACTGGATCGAAACGGACGAGGACCGACCGCTGCGCCATGCCCTGGAGGTCAGACATGCAAGCTTCGCCACCGAGGAGTGCTACGACCTGCTGCGCCGGCACAACGTCGCATTGGTGCTGGCCGACACGGCCGGCCGTTGGCCGTTCCTATCCGAGGTCACCAGTGACTTTGTCTACGTCCGGCTGCACGGCGGGGAAGAGCTTTACGTCAGCGGATACAGCAATGAACAATTGGAGGTGTGGGCGCAGCGGGTCCGGAACTGGCTCTCTGGGGCGGGCTGCCCGGATGGCCAAGGACGCGACGTGTACATTTACTTCGACAATGATGTGAAGGTTCATGCACCCTTCAACGCAATGGACTTGGCCCGCCGCGTCCAAGCCTCCGGCGCCGGCCCGCAGTAGCCCGCGGGTATGAACTCACCAGAACGCGTGAAGGTTCCACGAGGAGGCGCCATGACTGCAGCATCATCCGTTCTGGTTGGATTGGATCGCCTGCGCTTATGACAGGAGGACTTCTACCGGGACCTGCACCAGCATCCTGAGCTGTCCCATCAGGAGCATGCAACGGCGGCGAAAGTCGCCGCACGGCTCGGGCAGTTTGGCTTTGAGGTGCACTCCGGCGTTGGCGGTACCGCGGTGGTCGCTGTGCTGCGCAATGGCAACGGGCCGACCGTACTGCTGCCGGCGGATAGGGACGCGTTGCCGGTACGGGAGATAACCGGATTGCCCTATGCCAGCACTGTGACGGCCACCGACGGGGAGGGTAAAGAGGTCCCCGCCGGGACCGTCGGCACCCGTTCCGGACCGGTGCTCTCTGCAGCGGACAGCCTGCGGTTCACGATATACGGGAGGGGAGGGCACGGGTCCATGCCGCAGGCCACAGTTGATCCGGTGGTGCTCGCAGCGATGATCGTGGTCCGTCTGCAGACCATCGTTTCCCGGGAGACGCCACCCGGAGAAACCGCGGTCCTTACCGTCGGCAGCCTGCAGGCCGGCGCGAAAAGCAACGTCATCGCCGACCACGCCGTACTCCAGCTCAACATCCGCAGCTACAGCGAGCAGACCCGCAAGGCAATCCTGGCGGCGGTGCACCGTATCGTCAATGCCGAGTGTGAAGCCTCAGGTTCCCCTAAAGACGCTGAGTTCGAATCGTTTGACCGGTTTCCGCTGACCTCCAACGACGCCGGGACCACGGAGCGGGTGGCCGCCGCATTCGGCGACTACTTCGGCGAACGTGCCCAGCAGATGGGTCAGCAGACGGCCAGCGAGGACTTCAGTGACATCCCTACCGCGCTGGGTACGCCTTACACCTACTGGCGTGTCGGTTGCACCGATCCCGAGACTTACCGCAGGGCCGCGGACGCTGGCCGGATCAACCAGGACGTTCCGGTCAACCATTCCCCCGCGTTCGCCCCGGTCATCCAGCCCACTCTTGACACTGGCACCCGGGCGCTGGTGGTCGCCGCGCTCGCGTGGCTTTCCCGTTGACGGCTGCCCGGCGTGGGCAATTATTGGCCTGGCCGTGGGGCTGCCGGAAGCGCCGGTGCATCAGCCTTGCTTGGGAGGTTCCCGGCGGCCGGGCTGCTCCGGTGGTCTTGGTGCATGAAGGCCGAAATGCACACCAAGCAGCCGAATCAGGAAACAAGCCGCGGCAGCAGTTAACGCAGCAGGCAGACCATAGAAACCAATCAGGATGGCAATGACCGTGATTGCAGCAGCGACCAGAGCGGGGACGGCGTAGAGCCCGTCGCGCATCACGGAAGGGATCCGCTGGATCAGTGCGTCACGCAGCGTCCCGCCGCCCACTGCCGCCAGGCGCGGAACGTCGCCGGTGGCAGCGCGCCCAACAGAATGTCGCGGACGATGCCGCCACCGAGCGCAGTAATCATCCCGAGCGTAATTACGCCGACTATGTCCAGGCGCGCCGCGCGCTCGGCCGTCAATGCTCCATTGAGACCGAAGGCAAAGGTGCCCGTCAGATCGAGGGCAAGCAGTAAGGGGGATTCAGCGCTCATCTCAGGCGCTCATGGCCGCGCCGGGGGCGTTGGCCGGCCGCCTCGAAGCCGGCTCCGGCCAGCGCGGTGCGACCCGGCTCCCCTAAGATGTCGGCACAGTGCTGCGGCTGGCTCATTCCCTCATTCTCGCCGTGCTGCCCAATCGGAAGCAACCGAAACGGGAAGTCAGTGCAGCTGGCCGTGACCGCCATGGACCCGGGTTTCGGAGTGGATGCCGGCTCGCCTTGGGCTTCCTTGGCCCTGCGCGTTGGGCCACCTGCTCAGGGCGACGACGACGGCCATGCCGACCAGGGCGCCGATGATGGTTTCGGTGGCGCGGTCGGAAATCAGCACGTCCGGATCGCTGCGGTGTCCCAGTTGGGTCATCAGCAGGGCCAGGGGTGTGACGAAGAGCTGGGCCAGGCTGTAGTGCCGGGCGATGAACATTTCGGCCATGAACTGCAGCCCAGCTACGACCAGCACGAGGTACAGGTTGTTACTGGGCGGCATCAGCAGCAGGGCCAAGACGCCTAGGCCACCGAAGGTGCCCAGGATTCGGTGCACTCCGCGGGTGACGCGGTGGGCCAGTGTCTGTCCGACCAGCGGCACCGCGGCAGCGACCATGGCCCAGTAGTTGTGACCGATGCCCATCAGGGTGGCGATGCTCCCGGCGGCGAATACCGCCAGGGCGTAGCGCACCGCGTCGTCGTATACGAACCGGCGCTCCTGCGCCGTGAGCCGCGGCTCACGGACGCGCAGCCACGGGGTCCGCCAGTGCGGCCACAGCCAGGTACTTTGCCCCACCAGCAACGAGAAAATCACTGTCAGTGCGGCGGCCAGCATGGACGGGCCGAGCGGCGGATGGACCGGCAGGGACGCGACCGCCGCGAACCCGAAGATCTGGAACAGTGATCCGCCGGGCTTGAGCCGGCCGAACCCGGTCGCGAGGGTTCCGGCGCCGGCGACGATCGTCGTACCGACCACTATTCCCCAGGCGCCGGCGCCCAGCAGCCCGGTCAGGTCGCCCGCCAGGATGGTGACGAGCATCAGGGCCCCGGCCTTGCCTTGGTGGGCCAGGCGCTGGCGGTGCGCGGTGCCGCGGCCGTAAATGGCGGTAAAGGCACCGAAGGACGCGAAGATGGCCAATTCCGTGTGCCCCAGGGCGAGCAACGTCAGCAGTGGGACACCAACGTTGACTGCGCAGCGCAAGGCAGCGTGGTGGTCATTCCTGGCCGGTCCCACCCGGAAGAAATTCCGTAGTTGATTCACGGGTGAACGACGCCTTTCGGATCCGCCAAGGATGAATCGTGTTCCAGATCTGACAGCAGGGTTCGCAGCTGCCCGGTGAGCCCGCGGCGGTCATGCTCGGCAAATACGTCCAGCAGTCCGGACTCGAAGGCGGAGATGGATTCCAACACCGGCAGGATCAGCTGCTGGCCTTGTTCTGTCATCCGCAGCAGGGCGCCGCGGCCGTCCTCCGGGTTCGCGTCCCGGCGAATCAGCTTGGCTTCCGTCAGCTTCTTGATGCGTTTGGTCATGCCGGCACCAGAAATCAACAGCTCGGCGGCCAGTTCGGTCGGTGTCATCGGCCGGTCGTTGCGGGCGAGCGCCGACAGGATGTCGAACTCGCTGCGGCTGATGCCGTGCCTGGCCAGCACCGCATCGCCGCGCAGTTGGATGATCTGGGCCAGCCGCCGGATTCGACCGACGACACCCGCCGCTTCGATGGTGACCTGCGGGAGCATGGCACCCCACTGCTCCTGGATACCATCGATGTAGTCGCGGGGAGTCTCCACGTTTCCGATTCGCAGGCTGGCGGCGTTCAAGTAATCACGGGCTTCTGGATAAGTATTTTCATTTACCAGTAAAGTATATCAGATCCTTCGCCAGCTAAGTAGTTCCATGCGGTGCTGGCGCGACAAGCTTGGCAGCACCGTCCTCCTGCCGAACGCCTGAGGTTAGCGAATAAGCTCGGCCGGTCAGCCGTCGTCGTCGTACCATTCCAATGCCCGTCGGAAGGGCCGGAGGTGCAAGACTTATTGCATGGATCTGGAGGTGTCACCCGCGCTCACGATCCCCGCATCGGAACTGAGCTGGAGGTTCTCGCGTTCGTCCGGACCAGGCGGTCAGCACGTGAACACCTCGGACAGCCGCGTGGAGCTCTGCTGGAACATCGCCAGCTCAGCTGCGCTCTCCGATGGTCAACGGATCATGTTGGTTACCCGTCTGGGACGTCGCCTCATTGCCGGAGTGATCACCGTGACAGCCTCCGAGCGGCGCTCCCAGCTCCGCAACCGCGAGATCGCCCTCGCGAAACTCGCCGAGCTCGTGACAGCAGGTCTGGCACCCGATGCGGCGCGCCGCCGTCCGACTAAACCCACCCGGAGCTCCGGGCGGCGGCACCTCGCCGCTAAGCAACAGCGGTCCGCCACGAAGCGGCAACGGCAGCGGCCGTCCGCCGAGTAGCTTCGTCCGGCCGACCAACGTAATCGGCCAGGTCGCCGGCGACAAGGGGAATTTCTCAGCCGTGCAGTCCCAGCCGGTCAATGGCTTCCTCGCGCATATCGATCTTCCGAACTTTCCCGGACACTGTCATGGGGAAACTCTCACGAATCTCGACGTACCTCGGGATCTTATAGTGGGCAAGCCTTCCCCGGCAGAACTCCGTCACTGCAGTGGCGTCCAGCGGCTCCGTGCCTGGCTTGAGGATGATGCAGGCCATCAGCTCTTCGCCGTACTTTTTGTCCGGAACCCCTATGACCTGGACGTCCTGCACGCTGGGGTGCTGGTACAGGAACTCCTCCACCTCGCGGGGGTAGACGTTTTCGCCACCGCGAATGATCATGTCCTTGATGCGTCCCTCAATGATTATGTAACCATCGTTGTCCATGCCTGCGAGGTCACCGGTGTGCATCCATCCCTCGGAGTCAATCGCCTCGGCCGTCTTGTCCGGCTGGTCCCAATATCCGGCCATGACAGCGTAGCCCTTGGTGCACAGCTCACCGACCTCGCCGCGCTCCACGGTGAGGCCGGCGGCGTCAATGATCTTGCCCTCCAGGTGCGGCATGGTTCGTCCCACGGTCTCGGTGCGCCGGGTGATCGAATCGCCCGCCCGCGTCATGGTCGAAACCGGCGAAGTCTCGGTCATCCCGTAGCAGATCGCGACGTCGTCCATGTGCATATCGGTGATGACGCGCTTCATCACCTCATTCGGGCAAAGCGACCCGGCCATAACCCCGGTACGCAGCGTATCCAGTTGGTAACTTTCGAAATCAGCGAGTGCAAGCTCCGCGATGAACATCGTGGGCACCCCGTACAGAGAGGTCCCGCCGAAGTCCTGAACGGCTTTAAGCGTCGCCGAAGGATTGAACCCGCGGGCAGGCAGGATCGTCGCACAGCCATGCGAGAAAGCATTGATGTTGCCGATCACCATACCGAAGCAGTGGTAGAAGGGCACGGGGATGACGACGCGGTCGTACTCGGTGTAACCGAGGAGCCTGCCAATCGAGAAGCCATTGTTGAGGATGTTCCGGTGGGTGAGCGTTGCGCCCTTCGGGAAGCCCGTTGTCCCGGAGGTGTACTGGATGTTTATGGCGTCGCCTTGCCGTAGGCTCGCCGCTCGTTCAGACAGGGCCGAAGCGGGCACTTCCTCGGCCCGGCTGTCCAGCGCCTCCCAGGTGGTTTCCTCCCGCGATGAGGGCTCCCCCGCGGTGAACTCCGAAATACCGCTTCCTGCTGGGACAGGCAGGAAAATGAGCTCCGTCAGATCCGGGCATTCGGCTGCGGCCTCACGGCCCATCGCCACGTAGTCGCTGTTTCGGTCCGACGGCGCGAGAACCAGCATCCGCATGCCGTTCTGCCGGACAACGAAAATCAGCTCATGCGTCCGGTAGGCCGGGTTGACGTTCACGAGGACGGCGCCGACTTTGGCGGTGGCGTACTGCAGAATGGTCCATTCGGCGCAATTCGGACTCCAGACCCCGACCCGATCGCCCGCTGCCACGCCGGCCGCGAGGAGTCCGCGCGTAATGCGGTCCACGTCATCGTTAAGCTGTTGAAATGTCCAGCGGCGCGCCGCCGCCGCGTTCCCGTCGAGCGATGCCTCGACAAGGGCCTCACGGTCGCCAAAGCGTTCCACAATCCGCTCGAAATTCTCTCCGATAGTCTCATCGAGCAGGGGCACATCGGCCTCCCCAGCGGTGTATGACAGCATGGTTCTCCTGATCGTCGTCGATTGCGCAGGCAGTCAGTGCCTGCGGCAGCCAGTACGTTAGCAAACACACCTTCAGCGGGAAGGGATCCGCTTGTTCCATATCCTAGGCTGGTTCTTCTGCGTCCTTACCCCTCGGGCCGGCTAGGAAGGGCTTACGGTCGTTGCGACAGCGGGGCGTTGCGCTGAAAATGCGGCCAACGCCGGACATCTGGGAGGTCATGAATGCGGCTGGGCTCCTGCTGGCCAATCCAAATGGTCCGTGGAAACGAATCCCTACCATCGGTTTGACTCACCAGCCGAGGAACATCATTGACCTCAGGCGCATGGGAATGCCAAGCGCCGTTACCCCATCGGAGCGACGAATGTCAGCAGAAACAACAGGCACGATTTCCCAGCCGTCAGTGACTCGTCCAAGTCTGTTTCGCGTGCCTTTCAGACGTCCGCTGCGGGCGCTTCCCGCGGCCGCGCTGGTCGTGGCGGGCGCTGCTCACATTCCCGTCATTCCGGCCCATCTCCACGAGGCGCCCTACATCGGAATCCTGTTCATTCTTCTTGCCGCTGGGAGCTTTGTCCTGGCGGGAGTGCTTACCTTTTATGACGTGGCGGCTGCCTATGTCCTCACCGCCGTGGTAATGGCCTTGGCCCTGGTCGCCTACATCATCTCGCGCACTTTCGGTCTCCCCCTGATCGGCGATGACGTTGGCAACTGGCTGGCACCACTCGGAGTGGTTTCGGTCATCGCTGAGATCGTGGCTTGCGCCGCCGCCATCGCCCTGAGCCGGAAATCCCCGCGTTGGCTGGGTGCCCACGCCAGCACCGCTGCACGGGCGGGTCGCGGCAGCCAAGCAGCCGGCTAGCCGTCCGCACACAGACCCTCCGGACTGAAACCACACCCTGAAATGAATCAGCCTGGCACCTGCTCAGCTTTGATCCTCCACTTTTTCGCCTGGGGCTGGCTGCCCCGGGCTCCGGGCATCACAGTGGGGTGACGTAGGCTCCGGCAATGCCGCCGTCGACCAGGAACTGGCTGGCGGTGATGAACGAGGAATCGTCGGAGGCCAGGAAGGCCACCGCGGCTGCCACCTCTTCCGGTTCCGCGAATCGGCCCATTGGCACGTGGACCAGACGCCGGGCAGCACGCTCGGGATCCTTGGCAAACAGCTCCTGGAGCAGGGGTGTGTTGACCGGTCCGGGGCACAGGGCGTTGACGCGGATGCCTTGCCGGGCGAATTCGACGCCGAGCTCGCGGCTCATCGACAGCACGCCGCCCTTAGAGGCGGAGTAGGAGATCTGCGACGTGGCTGCTCCCATCACGGCGACGAAGGAGGCCGTGTTGATGATCGAGCCCCTCGCCTGCTCCTGCATGTAGGGAATCACGTGCTTGCAGCAGAAGTAGACACTGGTGAGGTTCACTTCCTGGACCTTGCGCCAGGCCTCGATGCCGGTGTCCAGAATGGAGGCGTCGTCGGCCGGAGAGATTCCGGCGTTGTTGAAGGCGATGTCAACGCTGCCATAGGCGTCCTTGGTGGCCTTGAAGACGCTGATAACGTCCTCCTCGTTGGTGACGTCGGTCCGCAGGAACAGCCCACCGACGGCATCGGCCGCGGCCCTCCCGGTTTCCTCGGGGCAAATGTCGGCGATGACCACGTTGGCTCCCTCGTGCGCCAGGCGCTTGGCCGTGGCGAGGCCGATGCCAGAGGCGCCTCCGGTGATCACTGCGCTGCGGTTCTGCAGCCGGTTGCTGATCAGCCCGTTGTAGGGCGCTTCGTGGTCATCAGTCATGGGAGTGCTCCTTGGGATCCTGGGGAAATGCTGGTGGAATGTACGGGTCGAAGCAGACTAGTCAGTTGCGATGAACACGTTCTTGACCTCGGTGAAGGCGTCGAGCGCGTCGGGTCCGAGTTCCCGGCCGAGTCCAGATTGCTTGTAGCCGCCAAATGGCGTGGAGTATCGCACTGATGAGTGGGAATTCACCGACAGGTTCCCTGCCTCAACTCCTCGGGAGACGCGCAGTGCCCGCCCCACGTCGCTGGTCCAGATGGACCCGGACAGTCCGAAGTCGGAATCGTTGGCGATGCGCACGGCGTCGGCTTCGTCCTCGAAGGGCACGACGGCGACGACGGGACCGAAGATTTCCTTCCGCAGGGCCCGTGCAGACATGTCTGTGGGCGTAAGCACTGTGGGTGGGAACCAGAATCCGCCGCCCTGTGGCGTGGTCCCCTGGAAGGCGACGTCCGCACGCACTTGTCCGGCGCCGTCGTACACAAAAGAAGAGACGGTATCGCGTTGGCCGGACGAGATGAGGGGACCCATGTCTGTGTCCTCATCGGACGGATCACCGACTCGGAAGCCTTTCACGGCCGGCTCGAGAAGCTCGAGGAACTTGTCGTAGACGTTGCGTTGGACCAGGATGCGGGAGCGGGCGCAGCAGTCCTGTCCGGCGTTGTCGAAGACAGCGGCGGGTGCGCTGGCTGCCGCCTTGCCCAGGTCCGCGTCGGCGAAGACGATGTTCGCGCTCTTGCCACCCAGCTCCAGGGTCACGCGTTTGACCTGCTCCGCGCAGCCGGCCATGATCCGCTTGCCAACCGCCGTTGAGCCGGTGAAGACGACCTTGCGCACGGCCGGTGCTTGACGAAGCGCTCCCCCACCACCGAACCCTTGCCTGGAATGACGGTCAAGATGCCTTCGGGAAGCCCTGCCTGGAGGGCAAGCTCGCCCAACCGGAGAGCCGTCAGCGGCGTCAGCTCGGCGGGTTTGAGGACCACGGTGTTCCCGGCAGCGATCGCGGGCGCGAACCCCCAGCCGGCGATGGGCATGGGGAAGTTCCACGGGACGATCACGCCGACCACGCCCAGCGGCTCGTGGAAGGTGATATCCACGCCCCCGGCGACGGGTATTTGCCGGCCGGTGTGCCGTTCTGGCGCGGCGGAATAGTAGGTCAACACGTCCCGGACGTTTCCTGCCTCCCACCGCGCATTGCCTATGGTGTGCCCGGCGTTGGCCACTTCCAGGGCGGCGAGGTTTTTCAGGTCCGCGTCCACGGCAGCGGCGAACCGGCGCAGCAGCAGGGCCCGGTCGGCCGGAGCCACGGTGCGCCACGTTTCGAAGGCGACCGCTGCGGCCTCAATGGCCCGATCCGCTGCGTGGACGTCGGCCAGTTGAACGTCTTGGATTCCCTCGCCGGTTGCGGGGTTAAGAATGGTGAAAGTGCTCATGCGGAAAGCTCCTGACGGTAATGATGGCAGGTCGCGGCGAGGACAATGAGTCCGGCGAAGCGCCGGGCGCCGTCGATGAGCCGGGCGCCGTCGTCGTCGTACTGAGGTAGGTTCCGCTCCCGACCTGCCATCAGTGCCGCTCGAATCCGCGGCGGACTTCCCAGTCCGTAACGGCCGCATTGAACTGTTCGATTTCCACATCGGCGTAGTGCGCGTAGTGGTCCACCACTTCCTGCCCAAAGACCCCCTGGGCGACGGCCGAGTTGGCGAAGAGGTCACGGGCCTCCGTCATGGTGTGGGGGACGCGTTCGGCGTCGGAGTCGTAGGCGTTGCCTTCCATTCCCGGCGGCAGCTCCAGCTGGTTCTTGATTCCGTAGAGCCCACCGGCAAGCATGGCGGACAACGCCAGGTAGGGGTTTGCGTCGGCGCCGGGCAGCCGGTTCTCCAGCCGTGCCGAATGCCCCTTCCCCACCAGCCTGACCGCGCAGCTGCGGTTGTCCAAGCCCCAGGCCACGGCCGTCGGCGCGAAGGAGCCCTTGGCGAACCGCTTGTAGGAGTTGATGTTCGGCGCGTAGAAGAGGGTGAATTCGCGCATGGTGGCCAGCACACCCGCGATGAAATGGTCGTACAGGGCGCTGCGCTTGCCCTCCTGCGCCTCCCAGAAAGCAAGGCTGCCGTCGAGTCCACGCAGGGACATGTGGATGTGGCAGGAGGATCCGTCCCGCTGGTTCGGCTTGGCCATGAACGTCACTGATTTTCCGCGCTGGGCGGCCATCTGCTTGGCCGAGAGCTTGTAAAAGGTGTGGTTATCCGCGGTGGTGAGAACGTCGTCGTACCTGAAGGCGATCTCATGCTGGCCGAAGTTGCATTCACCCTTGGCCGATTCAACGATCATGCCAGCCTCAAACATGGTGTTGCGGATATCCCGCAGCAGCGGTTCCACGCGCATCGACCCAAGGATCGAATAGTCGACGTTGTACAGGTTCGCCGGGGTCAGATCCAGATAACTCCCGTTTTGGGCATCCTCATAACTGGTGTTGTAGATCAGAAACTCCAGTTCAGTCCCGGCCACCGCCTGGAACCCGAGTTCGGCGGCTTTTTCCTGCTGCGCCCGAAGCAGACTGCGCGGTGCGACGGCGACGCGCTCGCCGGACGTGTAATTGAGGTCCGCCTGGATCATGGCCGTCTTCTCCAGGTAGGGAACCCGTCGGATCGTGTCCAGGTCCAGGTCAAATTCCATGTCGCCATAACCCTTATCCCAGCTGGTCATGGCGTAACCGTCAACGGTGTTCATCTCCGTATCGACGGCCAGCAGGTAGTTGCAGGCCTCGGATCCGTTCTCCAGCGCGGACTCGAGGAAGAATCCGCCGTGGATGACCTTGCCTTGGAGCCGCCCCTGCATGTCGGTGAAGGACAAGATCACACTGTCGATCCCGCCACCCTTGATATCTTGCCGCAGCTGCTCGACGGTGAGCATCCTGTCGTTGCGGGGATGTGAACTCATGGTCCCTCTTCCTGGATTCGTGTGGTGAACGTTCGGTCACGACTTGATCAGCAGACCGCCATTGCCGGTGACCAAAGCCAGCACGAAACCGATGGTGCCTGGTCACCGCCCTACGTGCACGAAACAACCCAAATGGCCACCGGCACGTCAGGTGATGCCTAACTGGAACCAACCGGCCCAACCGCCTGAGCCATCCCACCAGGTGCTGTAGAGAAGGCCGTCGGAACCGACGGCGAAGAGGTCAATGTGCTCGGTGACCCTTGAAATTGCGGCGATCTGGCTGCCGGGTTCAGCAATCCCGCCGGAGACGTTGAACCAGCTGGCCCAACCCGTCGCGTCATGCCACCACGTGCTGTAGATCCGGTTGTCCGTACCCACGGTGAACAGGTCCAAATGGTTCGAATAGCGGGCGATTGCGGTCACGGGAGATCCCGCCGAGGCCACACCGCCGGAGACTTGGAACCAGTCCGACCAGCCGGCCCGGGCATCCCACCAGGCAGAGACGATGCGCCCGTCCGAGGCGGTGCTGAACAGGTCGAGATGGTCGGGATACCGGGCGACGACGGAGATGGTGGCGTCGGCCCGTGCCGTTCCCGAGCCGATCAGGAACCAACCGGACCAGCCGGAGCGTTGATCCCACCAGCAGCTGTAGACGCGGTCGTCGGTTCCCACGGTGAACAGGTCCAGGTGGAACGGATAGCGGGCTATGGCAGTAACGGTAGCTCCGGGTGCAGCAACGCCGCCGGAGACCTGGAACCAGCCGGCCCAGCCGCCGGACGCGTCCCACCACGTGGACATGATGCTGCCGTTAGCCGCCGTTGTAAAAACATCAAGGTGGTCCGCGTACCTGGCCACGACATTGACGGTGGCGCCGGCGCTGGCGACCAGGCCGCCGAGTTGGAACCAGGAGGACCAGCCGCCATTTTGGTCCCACCAGGCACTGTAGACGCGGTTGTCCGTGCCAATGGTGAAGACGTCCAAGTGGCCGGAATACCGCGCGATGGCCGTCACCGGTGACCCCGTGCCACCAGGGGAGGCGATCCCTCCGGAGAGATTGAACCAGCCGGCCCAACCGCTGTTTTGATCCCACCAATCCGACACGGTCCTGCCGTCCGAGGCTACCGCGAAGACATCCAGATGCTCCGGGTAGCGTGCGACGACGCTGAGGGGCGTCCGCGTACGGGCCGGAAGCCAGTCCAGCGGCCCGATCCGGTTCCAGATCACCTGCTGGCAGACCCGGCAGAACGGCACACCGAGCTGACGCATCCTGCAGTTGTACTCAGGCCGGTAAGCGCCGCAGTGGAAATAGTGCGCGCCCTCAAATAGTCCAACCGTGCCGTCCGGAGTGGGGCTGGCCCGCCCGTCGTCGGTGCTGCAGTCGGGGTTAGACATGGTCGGGAGCACTGTCGCCGCGGCCACCGCCCACCCCCACTTAAGCGCAGCTCTTTCGCTGTTGGTGGTGACGTTGGGCTCCGACGGTTCCCCGCGCGGGTGGTGGTCGTGTCCGGTTTCGGCGCCGCCGGCGTAGTAGGCGTATTCGTCGGCAAGTCCGTAGGCGGTGTGCCCCATTTCGTGCAGTGCAATTTCCGTCGCCCCGGTCGCCAGCGAATAGGTGCCCACGGAGCCGCCGCTGCCGCCGTAGACGGTGGCGTTCACCACCACCAACACCACCGAGAACTCGGGGACCTGAGCGGCGGCGGCCGTGAGCGCCGTCGTACTGTTGCATTCGAGCAGCCGCCGGATGCCGTTGTTGCCGAAGGAGGAATCGAAATAGGTGCGCGGAGCTGCCCCGGATCCGCCCGTGGCCACCGGATCCGCGGCGCCCGAATCAGTCGAACTGACGTTGACCCGAAAGACATTGATGGCGGGTGCCAGCCGGTCATAGGGCTTCGTCGCCAGGAAGGCGGCCAGGAAATCGGCGCATGCCGCATCCAGCTCTCCCTGCTGGGCGGTAGTGAACCCGTCGCCGAGCATCACAACATTAAAGGCCCGGCTGCGGGGAGCGGACCCATAGATCTGGGTGGTGCCAAGGATAGTACCGTCTGAAGTGGTCATGGCCGGGCCTCACTTAGTCCGGTCAAGGAGAAAAGTTGCCACATCGGTTACCTGGGCCGCATGCGGGGTGGGGCTCGCCGCCCCGCCGGACGGCGGCGGTGCTGCGTCCTCCGGGGCAGCAATTCGCACCACGGCGATGCTGTGTGCCGCCGCCGGGGCCGGAACGACGACGGTGAACGCGCCGTGCGGGGCGGTCCGCTCCACCCTGCTGATCGGTTCGACATGGTTTTCGGGAAACACTTCCACACTCCCGGCCAGGTCTTCCCGGACCGGAACCCTGACCAAGGAGGCACCGCCGTCGTCACGGACCTCCACGTAATGCCCGGGGCGCAAATCCGGGTGCGCCTCAAAGCCGGGAACCGCCACGTCCACCCTCTGCTGGTGGACCAGATTGATCTCACCTCCCGAGTATTCAAAGATCAGCCGAACCGATCCGAAGCCGATGGAACTGGTGGCATCAGTCATGCCGACCTCCCGGAATGTGTTGGACGGCGGTACAGCCCGAGCTTGACGGCTGCGTTGGCTCCAGTGCACGCCTGAGGGACACTAAAGTCAAGACCTCGGGGCCTTGTCGATGCGATCGTTTGACCACGAGCCGGATGGAGGTCAGTGGCAATATGGCCACCGTTGATTGAGGAACTCTTACGGATTGGCTCTCGTCGGACCGCCGTCTGGCGGACCGCTGAGCACGGTGGGAACGTACTCAAGCAGCTGGAGTCGGCCGTCGAAAATCCTGCTTTCCACCATCTCGAGCGAGACGTCCGGATAGCCGTCGTAGATCCGCTCCCGCCCGGAGCGACCCGTGATCACCGGAAAGACGACCAACCGAAACCGGTCCACGAGTCCCGCGGACAGCAGCGACCGGCAGAGGCTGAGGCTGCCAAGGGTGCTCAAGGTGCCGGTCCTGGTCCGCTTCATCGCCGTCACGGCCTCGACCGCGTCCCCAGTCACCAGCTCCGAGTTCGGCCAAGTCAGGGGCGCCTGCAGGGTAGAGGAGAAGATGACCTTGGGCACGGCGGCAAGGCCGGTCAGGCTCGCCCCCTCATCCTCGGACAACCGTGAGCCCTCAGCCGCGGCGTCCTCCGACATCTTGGACATCAGACGGTAGGTGTTGGCCCCCAGGAGAAAGGTGTAGTCTTTCTCCCCCTCCTGCTCGAGCCAACCAAGATATTCCGGCCCCTCCAAACCCCACCAGCCCGGCCATCCCTCGGCCGAGGCATACCCGTCCAGGGAGATGATTAGGTCGACCATCAGACCAGCTGACGTCGCCGCCGCATATTTCCCGCCCATGGCTTCTCCCGCTCTCATCGGCCTCAATAGTCACTTAGGCCGTCAACCCGCGACAGCCGCTCCCGCTCGGGCCGAACAACACCGCGTCTTACCCCTCTGGCCCTAACCGGCACACGCTGTAAAGATGCGTCACCGACCTCACGACGGAAATGCTATCGCTGGAGCAACAAGACGTTCAAGTGGTCCAACACTTTTCCAGCGAACCAGGACCAGCGACCACACCTCAGACAAGGCCTGCGTCAGTAGCTGCAGCTGAGCTCACGGACATCCGTCGCCGCTCACCGGCAACTAGGTAACAGATAACGCACTCAAAAGGCGAAATGGGTGCATCTGCTGTTACTTAGCGGTCGATGTGGCTGGCCCAGCTCGGAGCCCACGGGCTGCTGCGGGCCTCGTTTATCCCGCCCGAACCCATCCGTGAACTACGGGACCTGACCCGGACACGCTCCATCGCCACCCGTGACCGGACCCGGGAAATCCAGCGGCTGGAGAAGTTCCTGGAAGGCTCCGGCATCAAACTCTCCTCCGTGGTCTCGGACCTGACAGGAGTTTCCTCCCGGGCCATGCTGGAGGCCCTCATCAACGGTGAACGCGACCCACAGGTTTTGGCCGCACTGGCCAGGGGCACCCTCAAATCCAAGATCCCCGAACTCGTGGACGCACTTACCGGCCGCTTCAAGGAACACCACGCGTTCATGGCCCGGCTGCATCTGAACCAGATCGATACCCAGAGCCGCATCATCGAGTCCCTGACCACCAGGATCGGGCAGGCGATGGAACCCTTTCGTACGGCCAGGGAATTCCTGGCCACCATCCCCGGAGTCTCATTCAAAGTCGCCGACGTGATCATCGCCGAAACTGGTGCGGACATGAACGCCTTTGAAACCCCCGGCCGGCTCGCGTCATGGACAGGGGTCTGTCCGGGATCCAACGAATCCGCCGGCAGGGTCAAGTCCGCGCACATCCTGCCCGGCAATAAATACCTCAAAGCAGCCCTGGGTACCGCGGCCCTGTCCGCTTCCCGCAGCAAGGACACCTACCTGGCAGTCAAATAGCGGCGCATCGCAGCCCGGCCGGGGCCCCATGAAAGCCGTCGTCGCCCTCGAACACTCCATCCTGACCGCGGTCTGGCACATGCTCGCCAACGGCGAGTGCTACGCCGATCCCGGCCCCGACCACTTCACCCGCCTGAACCCAGCCAAAGCCAAGAACAATGCCATCAAAAAACTCAACAGCCTCGGCTACAACGTCACCATCACCCCAGCCCCCGCAGCCTAACTCACCCTACTTTCGTATTAGTTGGGTGGGGGCTGGGTGGGGCGGGGGTGGGGGGGGGTAGTTGGAGGGGTTGGGGGGGTTAGTTGGAGGGGAAGTTGTAGGAGGCACCCGAGGCATGGGTGGGCTCGGGCCAGCGGGAGGTAACGACCTTGCCGCGGGTGTAGAACGCCACACCCTCCTCGCCGTAAATGTGCTTATCACCAAAGAGCGAGTTCTTCCAACCACC
>NZ_JADPVH010000075.1 GCF_026932795.1 Paenarthrobacter sp. Z7-10
CAGGAGCCCCGCACCATGTGCGGGGCTCCTGCCCTCGTTAACCACCCCGACACCACCCCCGGCACCAGATTCGGTGCGGGACCCGCGGCCGCTCACCGCGCGGGAAGGCCGACTGCCACTGCGGACAGGTAGGGTCGTTGGTATGAGCCAGCATTCCCTGCAGCAGCAGTTCCTGATCGAGTTGTCGGATGCCCTGCCGGAGGAGGACTACTCCATCGCGCAGGCAACACTGGTCGACTACGCGACCGACTGCGGGCCGGTCACGGACTACGTTGAGCCACTCGCCGTCGCATGGCCCCGGGACGTGTGCGCCGTCCAGGCGGTGGTTTGTTTGGCCGCTAAACATCGGATTCCGATTGTGGCTCGTGGAGCGGGCACCGGAGTCTCTGGCGGTGCGCACGCTACCGCGGGCTGCTTGGTGTTGAGCTTGGAACGAATGAACCGAATCCTTGAACTCAATGCCGCGGACGAGGTGGCCACTGTTGAACCCGGTGTGGTGAATGCGGACCTGAATGATGCTGCTGGTCGATTCGGACTGATGTATGCACCGGATCCCGCAAGTTACCGGATTTCCACGATCGGCGGAAACGTTTCGACTAATGCCGGGGGACTGCGGTGTGCAAAGTATGGAGTGACCAGGGATGCGGTCCTTGCCCTGGATGTGGTGCTGGCCGACGGATCGTTGCTGCACACCGGACACCGGACCTTCAAGGGGGTCGCCGGCTATGACCTCACCTCACTGTTCGTTGGCTCGGAGGGGACGTTGGGGATAGTGGTGGCGGCAACGCTCAGACTGAAGTACCTTCCGGTGGACACCCGGACGCTGGCCGTGTTCTTTCCCGACTTTCAAGCCGCCGCGGCTGGTGTGCTGGCGGTTGGCGCCGCACGTGTGCAGCCGGCCATTATGGAACTGCTGGACGGAGCTTCGCTGGCGGAATTGGACAGCCGTCTCGGGTCGAGCCTGGCCCGTCGGGGCGGCGCCCTGCTGCTTATCCAAACGGATGGCTTTGCCGCAGCGGTGGAAGCCGCTGCAGTAAGCGATGCGCTGGCTCCACTCGGAGGCAACATCAGCGATGAGGACCCTGAGGAGGCGCAGCGGCTGCTGGACCTTCGGCGTGGCAGCCGTGGCATGGAGGCGGACGTTGAGAACAGCGTGGGCGAAGATGTGGCCGTTCCCAGGTCCCAGCTCGTGGGCTACATTGCGGCCTTGGAAAGTATGGCGGTTCGTCACGGCGTAGGCCTTCGTGTGGTGGCGCATGCCGGAGACGGGAATCTGCATCCCACGTTCTGGGTGGCGAAGACCGACGGCGGCAGCCTGGTGGCGCTCAACGCGGCTCTTGACGAGTCGATTGATACGGCTCTGGCCATGGGCGGGACGATCACCGGCGAGCACGGAGTGGGACAGTTCAAGAAGCGTTGGCTCGCTATGGAACTGCAGCCCGAGGTGTTGGAGCTGCAACGCCGGATCAAACAGCTTTTCGACCCGCATGGGCTGCTGAACCCGGGCAAGGCCATCTGACGGCGCGTGCCGCACCGGTCAGGCCCTAGCCACCCTCGGGCCGGCCCACTGGGCTGGTGGCGTCGTCGTCGTCGTCCGCGTCGTCCTCCGAAACCTCTGCGTCGTCGTCGGGGTCCGGGCCGAGCGAACCACCCTCCAGAATTTTGAGGATATCTGTGTCCGCGGTGAGCATGATGGCGGCCTCGTCCCGCCGATGGCGCAGGACGGTGTCCAGGTAGGATTGCACAGCCTCGGCCAAGGGCACATTCCGGTCCTGTTTCTCGGACATGTACCAGCGGTGTTCCAACACTTCATGGACCACTTCGGCCGGTTCCAGTTTCCCGGAGAGCTCGCGCGGAATGGACCGCACGATGGGCTCGAAGACGTGGCTGACCCACGAGTGGGCGCTGATCTCCTCGTCCAGATCCGGGTTGTTATCCGCACGGTAGGTGTCCATGTCATTGAGCAGCCGCCGGGCCTGATTAGCCTGTGCGTCTAGACCCGTGAGGCGCAGCAGCCGGCGCTGGTGATGCCCGGCGTCGACCACCTTTGGCTGGAGCTGGATGGTGGAGCCGTCCGGAGTGGTCTTGATTGCGTACTCCTCCACGTCGAAGCCCAGCTCGTTGAGCCGGCGGATGCGGGCGCCAACGCGCCAGCGTTCGCCAAGCTCAAAGGACTCCTTTTCCGTCAGCTCGGTCCACAGCCGCCGGTAGCTGTCCATGATCAGTTCGCTGGTGGCCACCGGGTCCACCTTCTCCTCGATCAGATCCCCCTCCAGCAGGTCCATCAGTTCGCCGGCGATGTTGACGCGGGCAATTTCCAGGTCGTACTCGCGCTGGCCGGTGGAAAGGTCCGGGTAAAGCTCGCCCGTTTCGGCGTCCACAAGGTAGGCCGCGAACGCCCCGGCGTCCCGGCGGAACAGGGTGTTGGACAGTGACACATCGCCCCAGTAAAAACCCACGAGGTGCAGGCGCACCAGCAGCAGGGCCTGGGCATCAATCAACCGGGTCAAGGTATCCCGACGCAGCATCTGTGAAAAAAGGGCACGATAGGGCAGCGAAAATTTAAGATGCCGGGTGACCAGCACCGGATCCAGCGGTGCACCGTTCGCCGTGGTCCGGCCGGTGATGACCGCCACGGGTTCCACACAGGGCACATCGAGGCGCTGCAGTTTGCGCAGCATGTGATACTCGTGCCGGGCTATGTGCTCGCTGGTTTCCTTGATCGCAATCACGGAGCCACCCAGATGGGCGAAGCGGACCACGTGCCGGGAGATGCCGCGAGGCAGGGCTGCGAGGTTTTCGCTGGGCCAGTCCTCCAACGTCAGGTGCCAGGGCAGATCCAGCAGACCCGGGTCAGAGGAGGCAGCGGTGATGTTAAGCGATCCGAGCACCCGCGCCGGTGGCGCCTCCGGCCGCGGCAACTTGCCCCGCTGCTCAAAATCTGTTGGTTCATCCGTCCACTTGGCGCCTGCGGAATCCGTCATGGCTCAATTCTTCCCTAAAACGGCCGGAGCGGCGGCATCCCGAAGGTTGCCGCCGCTCCCGGTGGTTAGGTCGCCGATCCGAATATGGCGGGCCGGCGACGCAGTCAGTCGCCCAGGTGCAGGCCGGACGTGCTGTCGAACAGGTGAATGTGCCCCTGCTGGGGGCGGACGTGGAGCTTGTCGCCCTTCAGCGGTGGGCGGCGTCCGTCAACACGGGCCACAATGTCGTGGTCCTTGCCGTCCAGCGTGGTGTGGCCATAAATGTATGCATCCGCACCGAGTTCTTCGACGACATCCACCTCAACCGGCAGTCCTTCGCCTTCCGGAGCGGTTTCGAGGTCCTCGGGACGGACGCCCAGGGTTACGGTCTTGCCGGCCGCGGCCTTCAGCACATCGTGGGGGACCGGGTAGACCGCGCCACCGAACTTCACGCCGTCGTCGACGACGGGAAGCTCCAGCAGGTTCATCGCGGGGGAGCCAATGAAGCCGGCAACGAAGACATTCAGCGGCTTGTCGTAGAGGTTCCGCGGGGTGTCCACCTGCATCAGCACGCCGTCCTTGAGCACGGCAACCCGATCGCCCATGGTCATGGCTTCGACCTGGTCGTGTGTGACGTAGACAGTGGTGACGCCGAGACGGCGGGTCAGCGAGGCAATCTGGGTGCGGGTCTGCACGCGCAGCTTCGCATCGAGGTTGGACAACGGCTCATCCATCAGGAAGACTTGGGGGTTACGGACGATCGCGCGCCCCATCGCAACACGCTGACGCTGGCCGCCGGAGAGCGCCTTCGGCTTGCGGTCCAGGTATGCCTCAAGGTCCAGCAGTTTGGCGGCTTCCTTGACCCGGGTGGCACGCTCTTCCTTGGGAATGCCTGCGATCTTCAGCGCGAAGCCCATGTTGTCCGCAACGGACATGTGCGGGTACAGGGCATAGTTCTGGAAAACCATGGCAATGTCGCGGTCCTTCGGCGGAACATCGGTGACGTCCCGTTCGCCGATCAGGATGCGGCCGGCGTTGACGTCCTCCAGCCCCGCGAGCATGCGCAGTGAAGTGGATTTACCGCAACCGGAGGGTCCAACGAGGACCAAAAATTCGCCATCGGCGATATCAATACTGAGTTTGTCCACCGCAGGCTTCTCGGTGCCCGGGTATAAACGCGTAGCGTTGTCAAACGTAACTGTAGCCACAGTCTTCAATCCCTTCATCGGCAGGTACGTGCCGAACGATCCGTTGTGAATGGTGATTATTCAGTTGAGCTTCATGATCCACACACGATGTGTGTGGTGAATCACAGGATCAGTATGACATACAAGTTTGTGCGCGGACGTTTCATGACACCCCAGTCGCCGCGGTGCGCCCGGCCAAAACCAGTTCCAGCAAGGCAGGAACGTCCTCGGTCGAGTCGATGCGGAAGGCCGCAGTGGTCTGCCCGGACCCTACCTTGACGCCCACATCCGTGTTTCCAAGCGCCGCAAATCCATCTTCATCCGTCACGTCGTCGCCAGCAAAGAGGACCGCTGTGGCCTGTGACGCCGCCTGAAGCGTGCGCAGCCCCTGGCCCTTGTCCGCCCGGACCACGGAAATTTCCAGCACCCGTTTACCTTCGCTTACATAGACTCCGGCGAGGTCGTCGAGCCGGGCGTGCGCCCCCGCCACGGCCGAAGCGGCCACAGAGTCGGCGGCCTGCCGCGTGTGCAGTACGGCGCCGGCAGGTTTGAGTTCGACGGCGGTGCCCGCATGATCGGCGGCGACTTCCTCCAGGATGCGGGTAATTTCGTCCAGCAGTTCGACGGCGGCAGGCTCGAGGACGAGCGGTTCGGCATTCGGCCCCAGCCAGACTTCGGCGCCGTGGCTGCCGATCAGCAGGCTTACCGGCGGCGGGGAGGCAACCGCGCGCAGACTTGCCAGCGCCCGTCCGGAGATGAGCGCCGTCGTCGTGCGCGGAAGCCCTGCCAACGAGGCGAAAGCCGCAGCGGAACCGGGCAGCGGACGCGCGTCCTGCGCCCGCGGCACCAGCGGTGACATCACGCCGTCGAAATCCATTGCCACCAGCAGGCGGTCCGTGCTGCAGAGGCGTTCGACGGCGGCCACCAGCTCTGCGGGCAGGGCCGGCCGCGCGGGTCCTCCGGCCGGCCCGCGTCCGCCCGCTGCCTTCGGTGCATCCGTTATGTGCTCCGCCGGGCCTTGCGCTGCGGCATCTTTACCTGTCATCGCGGACCGCTTTTTCGTCCAACGCGCGCAGGAAATCCTGCGACCAGCGTTCCACGTCGTGATCCAGGACTTGCCGGCGCATGGCCCGCATCCGGCGGCCCGCCTCGAGCGGGCTGAGGTTAATGGCCGTCATGATCGTCGACTTCAGACCATCGATATCATGCGGATTGACCAGCAACGCCTGCCGGAGCTGGTCCGCCGCCCCGGTGAATTCGCTCAGCACCAGGGCCCCAGTGTTGTTGACGCGGGAGGCGACGTACTCTTTGGCCACCAGGTTCATGCCATCGCGCAGGGCCGTGACCAGCATGACGTCCGCGGCAAGGTACAGCGCCACCATCTCCTCCACCGGATAGCTGTGATGGAGGTAGCGCACGGCCGTGTTCTGGATGGTGTCAAAGGTGCCGTTGATGCGCCCGACGCTGCCCTCGACGTCCTCGCGCAGCAGCCGGTAGCTTTCCACCCGCTCACGGCTGGGACTCGCGACCTGAATCAGGGTGGCGTCCGTCACTTGCACATGGCCGTCGGTGAGCAATTCCCCGTAGGCCTTGAGCCGGTGCGTAATGCCCTTGGTGTAGTCCAGCCGGTCTACACCCAGCAGAATGGTCTTCGGATTGCCCAGATCATGGCGGATTTGCCGGGAGCGCTCAATGACATCCTCGCGCTGGGCCAGCTGCTGGATCTGGTCAACATCGATGGAGATCGGGAAGGCTTCAGCGCGGGCGATGTGGCTGATCGTTCCGTCCGGACCGCTGACGTGGACCTGTTTGGCCTTGACATTGGCACCCAGGAAGCGCCGCGATGAGCGCAGGAAATTGGCCGCGTCATTGGGCCGCTGGAAACCAATCAAATCCGCACCAAGCAGTCCATCGATGATGGCGCGGCGCCACGGTAACTGGGCAAAGATCTCCGGCGGCGGGAACGGAATGTGGTTGAAGAACCCGATCCGCAGGTCCGGCCGGCTGATCCGCAGATAGCGCGGGACCAGCTGCAGCTGGTAGTCCTGCACCCATACGGTGGCGCCCCGGGCTGCAGTGCGGGCCGCGGCGTCGGCGAACCGGTGATTAATGGTGCGGTAGGCGTCCCACCAGGTGCGGTGGAACTCCGGCGGGGCAATGACGTCGTGGTAGAGCGGCCAGAGCGTGGCATTAGCAAAGCCCTCGTAATAGTCCTCCACCTCGCTGCTGCTCAGGCTGACCGGGACCAAATGCATATTGTCGTGGTCGAACGGATCGACCTTCTCGTCCGGGGCCCCATGCCAGCCCACCCAGGCGCCGTCCGCCCGGCTCATCAAAGGTGCCAGCGCAGTGACCAGACCGCCGGGAGAACGCCGCCAGCCGTCGTCGCCGTCGTCCTGAATTTCGCGGTCCAGCGGCAGCCGGTTGGAGACCACGAGGAAGTCATAGTCGCCTTGAGGTCCACCCGCTCCGATCACCGGCAGCTGACTGGTCGGTGGAAGTCGGTTTTTGAGGTGGCCGGACTCTGTCCGGTGATCTGAGGGATTCTGCAACATTGCTCCCGCGGTTGGAGGTCATTTATAAGCCAGCTTATAGGTCCGGGAATCATCCGCCGCAGCTGCTCGTTGGGCCGGGACGGGCAGGAGCACCAAGGTTCCTGCCCTAAAATGGGGGAGTTGCCGCCGCGCGGCAGTTGCCGCGCCCACCGACCTGAGGAATTATGAGCCCCACGAACGAGCCACGGCTCACCAAGGCCGAGAAGACCACGCAAGCCCGGGAGAACGCCCGTCGTATCCGGGAAGCGCAGGCCAAAAAGGAAAAGCGCAATGGTTGGCTGATCCGCGGGGGCGTCCTGGTGGCCGCCGTCGCCATCGTGGTGGTGGTGGCATTGCTCCTTCTCCAGGCAAACCGGAGCGCCGCCCCGATCGCGGACAGCGGACCTGTCCCGGCCCACGCCAACGCCAACGGCGGCGTGGTGCTCGGTAAGAACAACACCGTCGTCGCTCCTCCCGCGTCGACACCGGCCACCGTGAACCTTGCCGGCGTGCCGACGTCGTCCCCGACGCCCACGGCGGCGGGTGCCGCCGTCGTGCCGCCCGGCATCGCCGCAAGCGCCGCCGGAAAACCAGTCCAGATCGTGGCCTATGTGGACTTCATCTGCCCCATCTGCAAGAACTTCGAGGACCAGAACGGTGACGCCCTGGCGAAGTGGCGCGACAGCGGAAAGGCCACTGTGGAATACCGCGACCTGGGCTTCCTGGACCGTTCCTCCACCACCAACTACTCCTCCCGCGCAGCTAATGCTGCCGCCTGCGTGGTCAACAGCTCCCCGGAAAAGTACGGCGACTATTTCACCAAGCTGTTTTCCGTGCAGCCGCCCGAAAACAGTGCCGGCCTCAAGAACGACGAGCTGAAGCAATTTGCCACCGATGTCGGCGCCAAGGACATCAGCACCTGTGTGGATGAGGGAACCTTCCGACCATATGTAAAGGTGATCAGCGACGAGGCCCAGGCCTATGGCATCACCGGCACCCCCAGCGTCTTCGTGGACGGCAAGAAATGGGACGGCAGCGGCGACTTCCAGGCCTTCGCTCAGAAGATCATCGACGCCAAAAAGTAGACTGCGGTTCGAGCTCGGAGTGCCCGCATTTAGCGTTGCGGGCACCCCTGGGCTAATCTTGTTGAGCTGGCTTTGCGCCGGTCTCGGTGATTTTTTCTGCCGGCCGGGCGCGCAGTTGGCCGCACGCCTCCTTAGCTCAGTTGGCCAGAGCACCTGTCTTGTAAACAGGGGGTCGCCGGTTCGAATCCGGCAGGAGGCTCCCCTAAACCCCTTCTGACCTGCGGAAACGTAGCTCAGGAGGGATTTTTTGTGCCGCGAAAACCAGCAAATACAAGAATTGTACAAGAATTGTTTTCGGGGAGAGCCTCAAATAGGCCACCCGCCGCGGCCAGGCGTGCATAGAAGCACAGGGTGAACAACAACGTGAACATGGGACTGCCTCGCGCGGCCCAAGATAAACCCGAGCAGCTGATGACGCGGGCGGAGGTGGCCCGGTGGATCAACCTGAGCCCAAAGACCTTGGCAAACATGTCGTCGGCGGGGCTCGGACCGGATTACATCAAATTCCCCTGCGGTAGCCTGCGCTACGACCGCAAGGACGTAGAAAAATGGGTGGCCCTTAGCCGCCGGAGCGCAGCCTGATGGCCCGGGGGCGCATCCCCGCAGGTGGCTTCGGCCTTCTTGGAGTATCAAAGTTGCCGGACGCCCACGGTCGACATAGGGCCTGGGTCACTATCCGGGAGCACAGCGGCCAAACGCGAACGCTAACCGTTTTCGCGACTACCAAGGCAAAGGCTCAAAACCGGCTTAAATCCAAGATTGAGGAGTGGCAGAGTTCCGGCGGTTCCCTACCGAGCGATCCGACTGTAGAGACCCTCGTGAACATTTGGCTCGCCGCGCGGAGCGTCACGGATTTGTCCTCCGTTGGCGAAATCCGAACCCAGACGAAAGCTGGCTACGACTATTACATCCGAGCGTTCATTGTGCCGGGCATTGGAAGGCTAAAGGTTCGGGAGCTCCGATCAAGCCAAGCGAAGGCGTTCCTTGCAAGCCTCATTTCGGACGACGCCGGTTACACGACCGCTAGGCTGTGCCGGACGATATTGAATCAGGCGTTTGATTTCGCCGCACAAGACGACCTGGTTCGGGCGAATCCGATCGCCTCTGTGAGACTGCCGGTGAAGAACAAGAAACCCCCTCGAGCCCTCAGCGACAAGGATCTGCTGACCTTGCGGAACGCCATCCGTGATTGGCGGTCGGGACCAGGCCAGTGCGGGCCGCCGAAGAGTGAGCACCTGCAGGACGTCTTCGAAGTGATGCTCGGGACAGCCTTGCGGATTGGTGAATGCCTGGCACTGACATGGGGCGACGTCGACCTCGACGCCAAGAGGGCGCGCATACACGCAACACTCGTGGAAGAGCGGGGCCAGCGCGACTTAAGTGGGATCGTACAAAAGGGTCGATTCTTCTACCAGGACCGACGAAAATCCGGCGGAGGCGAGTACGAGATCGAGCTCCCTGCCTTCGTTGTCGACATTCTGCTGCGACGGAGCATTAACAATCCGGCCTTCAATCCCATCGACGCGGTATTCGTCAGTCGGAAGGGCACATGGCTTCGGATGGGAAACATGCGACGAAGCTTTGGGGAGGCTAAAAGAGCGGCCGGCATCGACGTGGAAATGGAGTGGACGAAGCCCCATAGCCTGCGCAAAACGGCGGTGACACTGCTCCAACGGCTCAAATCCTTGGAAGATGCTTCCGCCCAGGCCGGCCACTCGGAGCTGGGTATTGGCTGCAGTGGTGCGCTCCTTGCGGATGCCCTCACGACGAATAGAGAGCCAAGCCTCGAGCGTCATCAGCACCGTGGCAGGCGGCAGACCATGAACGACGGCCGAGGTGATGTCTTGGGGGACGGCGGCCAAAAGTGCGGATGAGGCTGTAAGCGAGTTCGCGGCGACAGAAACGACGGCCCCAGCAGCTGTCAGCGCCCAGCCATAGCGCACACGAGTGCCTGAGGCTGTCGCGCCCAGGACCTGTAGGACGCCGGCCAAGACCATGCCGTCGATGGAAACAGGAAGGAGCCAAGCCAGCCATGCGCTAAAACCCGAAGCCAAGGCCAGACTGCGAATGCCAGAGAAAGACAGCACCGTTCCCGCTAGCGCGACGACTACGAGGATAGGACCAGCGGCGCGTTCGGCGATGCTCTTGGTGAAGGCGGGGTTGGCGGGCATATCTTCTCCTCTAAACTTCTATAGCATGTTCGCTATAAAACAATACTATAACCGTAGCTGATGCGTTGCAATACCTTCGGGTATCTGAGAAACTGGCAACATGACGCAGCAGATGGGCACTCCAAAGAGCTTGAACAAGCTCGTAGATGGACAGGGCCTCGCTGACTTTCTGGGGGTTCGGCCTGTAACAGTGCGGGCTTACCGCGGCCGCCGCGAAGCATGGATCAAAGCCGGCCGCCCCGAAGGTACGTCGATCGGAACCTTCTTCCCGGCACCCGCAGAGGACCCGGAGGAGCCTGGACAGCCCTTTCTCCTAAATGGCGGGTTGGTCTGGCGACTCGAAGATGTGCTTGAGTTAAGCCGGCAACTAGAAGAGCATCCATTGACCCCAGGCAATCCGAGACGCAGGATTCCTAGCCCATAAAGTGCCTAGCCGGAGCATGATTGCGGCATGACACTAGTCCTGTCGAGCAGCGAAGCTTCGGATGAACTGGCGGAAGCACTCGAACGGTTCCGAGCACAAGGGTTGACTGCTGAGCCGGTCGTCTTCGGGGCGGACGGTGTACCGGAGGCAGCTGTTATCTCGTTCACGCTGTACTCGGCCCTGCTGCCGGCCATTGACGAGCTGGTGATCGCTGAGACATTGCGGAGCCGCTCAGGCAAGCAGTCCGTGCCACCTAAGGAAGTCGCCGCCGATGCAGGCCTAAACCCTGACGACTAACGGTAAGACTCAGGCCTCGTGCAGAAGTGCCCGGTCCTGCTGTATCGCGTGAATCTCAGCAAGCTCTGCCGGGTCATCCTTGACTGCAAGAGCTTCTACGGCAGCTCGGCGGCGGCGGCGGTCATCACGAGATACCGTGTCTAAGGTGGCTAAAAGGACCTGATCAACGCTTTGATGGCGTGATGCGGCGACCTGCTCCAGCAGCTCGCGGGTGCTAGTCAGGATGTGGAGTGCGCTCACTTCAGCCATGGCTTACAAAGTACGCCGTTTGGTCCCCTGTGTGGCCGAGCTCGGCGGCTTTTCGGATGGCTTCTCCTTGCGGCAGTTGCCGAGGAGAACAACGGCTACCAACGATTCCCAGCCCTGCACGCAAAGCATGTGACCGAACACCTGGCCAAGCATGTTCTTTCATGCTCGAAGTTGCTACCCGCAAAAAGCGGACCCGGGAAGAAAACGCATGATGCATCAGCGTGGTCAGCTCTCGCAGTCTTCGCAGAAGGAATGTCCATCGTTGGTGCGCGCAATCTGGGACCGATGCCGAACCAGGAAGCACGGGTAGCAGGTGAACTCGTCGTCCGCTTGGGGGATTACCTAAACGATGAGCTCTTCGGCGATAAACTCCCCACCAAAGCTGACGCCATCTTCCAAAGCATCCGGTTCATCGAGTTCAAGGACCACTGATTTCGCGTCCGGTGTCTGGGCGAACTGCAGCTCTTCCAGAGAGTCTTCCTGGGATTCTTGAACGCCGGAACCTACTGCGTCGTAAATAGTTGCCATGCCCGTGACCGTCCTCCTCGTGTACCGCTTTGCCAGACCAGAAGCCTACACAATATGGGTCGTATTCCACAGTCCTAATATGTGCCCCAGCGGCTCTCCAGGAAGCGGCCCGAACCACAGCGCCCACCAGCGCTGCCGGGGAGACAGAGGCGCCGTTTGCGCGCGGGCCAAAGGTACTGTACTTCTTGACCTTGTGACCCGTCTCCGCACCCGCGCCTCCAAGGCTGCCATCGCCATTTTCACTGCTTTCTGCATACTCCTGGGGGTCTTGGGTCCGGCGGCCACCGCTGACGCCGCCGTGCTGACGCCGCCGTGCCGGCGCTGCGCAGCGTCCATCCCGGAAAGACAATGGTGACGGACCTGCACCTCAACGCCAAATCCTGTCACCTGCGGGTCGTGAACAGCCGCTCCGGGCTGTACCTTTCCGATGCCCGCTGCACGCCCGGCGCTTTTGATCCGGCGGTAACGCAGAAGAACATTGGCACGACCATCTGCAGGAGCGGATACACCACGAAGGTCCGGCCCAGCTCGTACGTCATGGCGAAATTCAAGACTGCGAGCCTGTCCCAATACGGGCTCAAAGCGAACCGGGCCATAGAGTACGACCACCTGGTCAGCCTGGAGCTCGGCGGGGCGAACTCCGTGTCGAACCTGTGGGTGGAACCGAACCGGGCCGGGGCACCGCAACCTACAACCCGAAGGACACCGTGGAGAACACCCTTCACCGGGCTGTCTGCTCCCACCGGATAACCCTCACCGCAGCGCAGCACGCCATCGCGGGAAACTGGACAACCGCACTTCACATCCTGCACCTCTAGCCTCCGTCTGAGCTCCGTGACGGTCAGGCGTGGCGGCCCAGTAGCGGGACATCGTAGTGGGCGGCGACATGGACGAAGTCCGGATCGGGGCCAACGTTCTCGGCGGCCAGCTGGCGTAGGTTGTTGGAGCCAGGTGGGAGGCCGCCGTCGAAGCGGCGGTCCCAATAAGCCCAGCATCGGCCGAAAAGCGTTTTGGATGCGAAGGAGATGCCGAGCGCCTCGGAACCATCATCAAGCACCTGCTGCCTGATCACCTCAGCAAGAAGTGTCGTTACGGCCCGGTTCTCGCCGCTGATGGACCCGGCTGTGAGTAGCTGCAGCACCTCGGTCATTCCCGACACCGTGGGAGCCAGCCTTTCGAGCGCGGCGAGCGTGTCGGGATGGTCCATCTGGACCCACCAGCCCCGGGCCGGCATCTGAATCCTGTAGATCGAACGGTCCATCTGCCAGTCGGCTGAGACGGCCCAAGGGACGTCGATCCCGTTGGACTTGGCATCGGTCAGCACCTGTTTGATGTAGTCATCCACGGTCCAGCCAATCGATTCGGCTGCCCTGGAGATCGATGCCCGACTCTTTCGGAACCCCGTCAGCACTTCGGCGTAGGCGCATCGGTTGGAGTCCGCGAGGTAAATCGTGGATCCCAGGGTGTCGAAGCGGCCCCGGACGTCCGGGGAGGCTTTGGTGGTAGAGGTGATCGGCAGGGGGCCGACGATTGTGTTCTGAGGAACGGACAGCGCACCATAGCGGTCCTTGGCGACTCTGAAGCTCATCTCCCCTTTTCCCTGAATGAGGCGAAGGCCTGTCTTAGAGCAGGTGCGCGCCGCGGTCACGCTGCGTAGGTGTCATTGACGAAGGCTTCCGCGGCGCCGAGGACCTCGCGGCCGAGTTGCTGCCGGATGTAAAGCACAGGCAACTCCTCGTCCAGCCGCGGGTTGGCACCCAATAGCCACGCTAGAGCGATATGTTTACCCTCAGCCCTCTCGAGCGTCCTCCAGACCCGGTAGCCGAGCCGCAGCCGCGCCTCGACTTCGGGTCTGGGCTCCGGGCCAGCGGGCTTGGCCCATTTGTACGGGGAGGTGCGGTCCTTCACGCCGGCCATGGTCTGCACGACGGTAGCACCAACGTTTTCGTTGAGCTGGCGCACTAGATCGTGAATGTCCATGCGTGTCGCATCGACGTAAATTCCATCACGCACCGTTGCTTCCATGCGTCCATCATCGCAGAATGAACCCTTCAAGGCAACAGAAAAGCAACTTTAAGGCGACGGTCGAGCAAAGGCACCGGCATCCTATAACCGAAAGACGCCGTGGAGAACACCCTTCATCGCGCTGTTTGCTCCCACCGGATAACCCTCACCGCGGCGCAGCCCGCCATCGCGGGAAACTGGATCACGGCACTTCACAGCCTGCACCTCTAGCCTGACCCGCCCCATAAGCCGCCACGCCATGCCAGTCGTAATCCGTAGCAGGCTCCACATGGGGCCGCCCGCCACCTGACGAACGCCGGTGTCACCCGGTTCGACCGCGAGTAGTTCTCGGTTCAAGCCGCTAAGCGGTGTGAGAATAGTGCATCGTCTGGGCTGCCGAGCCCGGCAAAATGCCTGTAAAAGATTCCCAAAATACGGCTTGTTATGTTGAGCAACTACTGCCAAACTCCTCATATCACCCGCAATGCAGCGGGTCTTTGCTTGGGGGATTTCCACAATGGCGCCTACCGCACATCGCTTCCGTCCACAGTCGATTCGATGGCGGTGACAGCAATGGTCCCGAAGGCCCGGTTCCGGACTTCGCGGACACGACACACCCGGTTCGGTCAATGCGGGTTACTTTTCCACGGCCCCGAGAGTGACGGTTCCCAAACCCGGGCAACACCCGCGCAGGCAGGGCCACCGTCCCTCCATCAGCCCACGTACACTGCGCGGCCTTGAGTGTGACCGTGGCGCCACAGGACCTGGTCATTGTTGCGATGCTGCTCATCGTGCCCTCCAGTGTTTACTCGCTTCGCCATCCACGCCGCAAGGGTGAAGGATTTGGTCGAGGGCGGACGATCGCTGCGATTTCGCTATTTCCCAGTCTTTGTCTGCTCATTGCCGCGGCCGTTATATTCTTCAATCGACACTAACGAGACCACGATGCGATGCCGGAACGAACAGTCATAGTGATACCGGTACGGGCACTTCCAGCGCAGGCCTAGTCGTTCAGAACATTTTGGAGTCCATAGGCCCCGCCAAAGCTCGATCAGTCCGATGACATGCCAGACGATCAGAACCACACGGAGAAACAAATGACAAAGGAGCACCAGTGTCATATTCACCGCAGAAGCAGGCTTCGGCATCCGGAGGGGTTATGGGTCCGGGATTCGGCATTTACGGGGTGCTGGCCGGGCTGTGGGGACTGGCCACCATCATCCCCAGCCTGGCCCTCTTGGCCCGCCGCCTGCATGACGGTAACTTCAGTGCGTGGTTGATTCTTATTGGCCTTGTCCCGTTCCTCGGAGTGATCGCCCTGCTCGTGCTGACGCTGCTGCCGTCCAATCCACAGGGACAGCGATTCGACCAGCCCCAACTGGTCAGGCGTTAACCAGGCCAGCGGACAGAATTTTCACACGGACACGAAAGGTATCTCATGTCAGCCACCCCGCCAAGCGCAGCGCAGGCTTACCCGAGCCCGTCATCGGATGTACAGCCGATGACTTTCGGCCAGTTCCGCTGGTACATGCAAGGTGTTCAGCATGCGCGTGATGCGACCCTGTTCGGCGTTCTGGGCATCCTTACGCTTGGAATCGTGTTCGGCCCGCTGGCCCTGTCGCAGGCTAGGAAGGCCGAGGCTTATGGGATCGACGCCAAGCCCGGCAGGGTACTCGGCTGGATCGCCATTGGATGGTTCTGCCTCGGCGCGTTGTTCTTCATCGCGTACATAATTTTCTTCTTCACCTTCGTCATGCAGGCCATCCTGCACCGCCAAGGAAGTTGAGGAATCACTCAAGAGGACCCGCCCGCGAAGCGTCCGCTAACGGTTGGTCTGTATGTCAAGGCTGGAGTCCTTTGATTCCGTGCCGGATAGGCCACACATGGCTTCCTTGGACCTGGGTGCCCGTTAACCGTTACTTGCATTTGCTCTCGGCACCCCCGATCCCTCTCGCTGTACGGAAACCAATCAGGCCGAAACCCAAGGCGGTGCCCCTGATGGTCCTGGCGTGCCATTTCCTCCCTGTGGCCGACGGTTCATGGGACACTTACAGCCGGTTCGCCATACAGGCTGAAGTCATTAGACGAGATGGGGTGTGGGAAGCGTGAAACTTCGCGATTTGGGGCCAAGAGATGTGCGCTCGTACTTGAAAGAGGAGCGCAGCGAATTATTGCAGTTGTTGTCCAGTCTGACCGCCGAGGAGTGGATGCTGCCGACCGCTGCCGCCGAATGGAACGTCAAAGGAGTGGTTCTGCATCTTCTTGATGACGACCTCGGGTGGCTGTCCCGACTGCGGGACCGGGAGTTGAGTGGCCGGTTGGATGTGCACGAGTATAGATCGTTTGTGGATGCGCTCAACGCGAAAAATCAACGGTGGATCCTGGGAACGTGGGGGTTGAGCCCGCGGGTCATTATTGATTTGTTGGAGTGGTCCGGAAACGAGATGGACCGGTGGTGGGCCACCATTGACCTCATGGATTCAGGTGGGGTTAATTGGGCCAGTGATGGTGAAGTGCCCAGGACTCTGGACATAGCCATTCAGGTGCGGGCGGGTTCCTTTGATTTTTGGGAGTTTTCCTCGTCGGGAGCCTGTTAATTATGCCCTCATTGTGAGATAATTAGAGTGTGCTAATTCGTCCGGGTGTGGGTGTGGGATCATGAGCG
>NZ_JADPVH010000076.1 GCF_026932795.1 Paenarthrobacter sp. Z7-10
TCTGGGCGGTCGTTGTTGCAGGATCGGCGGCAACGTTTTGCCCGTCCATATACAGGATCATTCCAGCTGTTGAAAGTGTGGCAACGGCTTGGTGCCAGGACCCATCGTTGTAGGTTTTGGGACTGATCACCGTTTTCGGGGAGCCGGCCGAGACGCCGAAAACGAGTTGTCCTGTTGAGGCTATGTAGAGGTGTCGATCGTAGGTGGTGGACGTGGACGGACCTGTTTGTGCATTGCCAAAGCCGATGAGTTTCCCGCCGGCTATCGTTGTTTTGAACCAGATTTCCAGGGTGAAGACGGTGGGGTTGGTCACCAGTGGTGAGGTGGTGATGTAGCTGGTCGACCCATTAAGCAGGTAGGCGCCGCCGACGTCGCGGGGGCAGGGGAGTCTGGGGGTGGTGTCGCTGACCATGGAGCCCTGGTAGGTGCCTGGGGTGTTGTTGTTGGAGTAGTCCCCGGCAGAGGCTGATCCGGTGGCTTCGTTGAGGCGGTAGGCGAACGCGGCGGTGCTGATATCTGAGCGGACGATATCGGTGCACAGGAAGTAGGAGGCGCTGCCGGCGTTGTTGGTGGTGTTGGTGATCTTGGCCAGGTACCCGGCGGAGCTGGAGGGGATCATTTGGGCGTTCAGGCACAGGCCGGTCAGAGCGGTGATGATCAGCACGGTGAGCAGGGGCCGTGTCCGCCCGCTACGGGCACCGTCTTTTCGGCTGGTGTGGGGTGCTCCGGTTCTCATGTGGAGGTCTTAGCGTTCTTGCCGTTGTCCGGTGTGGGTGGCAGACCGATGATGAGGCACCACAGCAGGGGCAGGGAGCAGGCAAGGCCGATGAGGATCCATCCGATAGGGGAGAGGTGGAGGGTGGAGGCGAGCTGATAGTGCCCGCTCCCGGTCAGGGAGGGGATGGACAGTTCACCCACGGCACCGCTGACCAGATCCACATGTGAACCGCCGGTCGTGTGTACGCGGATGGGCAGCAGCCCGGTGGACACCACGGCCGCTGTGGCGCCGTGGTCGGTGGGACCGGTCGCCAGGACCCTGATGGCCACAAAAGGCTTAAGGATATAGGCGGCGATGGCAATGACGAGGGTAAGGCCGGTGATGCGCAGCGAGGGCCGCCACCGCTGCGGGGTGTAGAGGCGGGTGAGGATCCAGAGCAGGGCCACCCCGATCAGGAGGATGGGGATGGCTTTGACCAGCCAGCCCAGTCCGGGCA
This sequence comes from Paenarthrobacter sp. Z7-10, assembly GCF_026932795.1. Taxonomy (GTDB): domain Bacteria; phylum Actinomycetota; class Actinomycetes; order Actinomycetales; family Micrococcaceae; genus Arthrobacter_M. The sequence goes on from NZ_JADPVH010000076.1 coordinate 1,215, forward strand.
GCAGGATGGAGCGGCCGATCACATCGTTCGGGTGCAGCACCCAGGGGTCCGCGGCGCCGTTGATGTCGCCTTGGGTGTGCATCGTGCCGTCCGGATCGAGGGCCTGGATTCGGTGGGTGTAGACCTCTTCGGGTGCGGTCGGGGGGTGGAAGGTGATGACATCACCGGCACGAAGCTGTGACATTCCATCCCTGGTGGTCAGCACCAGGGACGCCACGGGTGCGCTTGTTCCCATGGAGGGCGTGGCGACAATGAACCAACGCCCTCCCGTGAGAGCAAAAACCACGGCGGCCGCAATCAGCCCTCCGACCAGGATCGTGGCCGTGATCAGAACGAGGAACCCGTGCCCCCCCGGGGAACGGAGTGTAATGAACCGTCGGCTGCCGCCGCGGTGACGAGTATCGGTGGCGGGCGAGTGTTCCTCCGGAGGGGTTTGAGTCATGTCAGCAGACCTATCTGGTGCTGGGCTGGGACCACTCCAGGATGGTGTGATGTTGCCCGTGCGGGATCGGATCAGCTGGCGAAGGCCCAGGTCAGGGGCAGGGACGCAGCCAGGCCCTGATAATTGTTGAGGACCGTGCTATCCAGGGAAACCGCGATGTTGAACGGCGTGCTGACACCGGCTGCGGGAGCGGGCGGCATCGTGATCGAGGTGGCCCCGGCGGCGGCGCCGGCGAGCGTAGCTGCCGTGCCGGTGAAGACCGTGGTGGCACCTGAGGTGATCACGACTTTGAGTTTGGCGCAAAAATCCGCCGCGGTGCCGTTTTGGGTGCCGTTGTTGGACTGTGTGCAGGTCGCACCCGGGGTGAGGGTAAAGGTCGAAGCGGGAACGGAACCGATGTTTTTGATCGTGATCGCAGTGTTCACTGCCGGGCCGCCGGGGACCAGGGTGGTGCTCCCACCGAACTTGTTGATCGTCGCACAGGAGGCGGTGTTGGTGGAGACCGATCCGCCGTCGGTGCTCAAACAGGTTACCGCTGTGCCACCGGTGGTTTGTTCCTGCATCACCAGGGAACCTGACCCGGCGGTATTGGTGCTGTTGGTGATGCTGGCCGTGAAGCCCGACAGTGTCCCTGTCACTGACAGGGACAGCAGGGCCACACCTGCAAGGCCGGTGATCAGGGCAATGGGGGTGAAACGGCGGCGCTTGCGCGATGAGTGGACGGCGCGATCAGACATAAAGGTGAGACCCTTCAAAAGTGAAAAAGCAGGATGAAAGCCAGTGGTACATCGTCCTGCAGCACTCCGCACCCCCCGTGGCAGAACCAAGGCTAACAGATATTACTTGAGAATCAAACAAATCTACGCCATGGGTGCAATCGCCTTACTGCTCCAAATTTTTGGCGTGTCAGGGTGTTATCCGGATCGGCGGGTAGCGTTATGATTGGATGCTCAAGCAATGCTCTTTTTCTGTGGGAACGGGATGATTTTGATGAACTCAGTGGTACCGGTCTTTGACTCCACGCCGTTCACCCCGCCCGCACTGGCAGCGATTCCCGTGACGGTCAACCCCGCTGTGGAGGATCTTGCTGTGGAGGATCCTGGGTCGCAGGTGCGCGCCATTGTTCGGGCGATGCGTCGGCTGTCCGTCGGTAACGGCAAGCTCAGGAGCAGGCTCGCCAACGATCTGGGAATCAGCGTCGTTGAGCTCAACGCGCTGGCGCACGTCTCCGATGCCCACGGGCTGACGCCCAAGCAGCTCGCACACGAACTGCACCTGACCACCGGTTCCATCACGACCTTGAGTGACAGACTCGAATCCTCCGGTTTCCTGGTCCGTAAACCCAACCCCGCGGACCGGCGCAGTCTGCTGCTGCAGCTGACCCCGGCCGGGAAGCACGCCATTGCCTGGGTATACGAACAGTTCGCCGCCGCAGTCATCACCACCATGACCCGGGACGGGAACTATGCTGTCCCCGGCATCATTGAATTCATGGAAACCACAGCCCACGCCCTCAACAAAGCAGCAGAAAAACCGCAGGACGAACCGTCTTCCTGAAACGCTAACGCAGCCGATCCGGAGACTATGTGGGACGGTCATGTTCGGCACTGGGCCCGACGGGCATTCCAGATCCTGCGAACGGTTTGGCTGCTGCAGGAGTCCGCGGTGGTCGGCGGGGATCAGGACCATACTGCGGATGTTTGGAGGTGAATTTGTGCACGGTCGGGCAAAACGCAGTACCACCTTCTGGGTCCGGAATGCGGTATCGACGGTGTTTCAGATCAGGGTGTCAGCCAAGGACGCCATATCTGCGGCCCATGTATCTGGTATTGGAAAAATCCGGTCCACGGTTCTCGGACCGTGGGCGGCCTTGGGTGGACGCCGTTCGGCTCCGGCCGGCGGTGCCGTGAACCCGGACCGGGCCCTGGGCCCGGCAATCATGTCCGGCACGTATGACTCACTGTGGATTTATGTGCTGGCCGACATTCTCGGCGGTATCCTGGCCGCCCTGCTCTACACCAAAGTCGTCAGTAAAGCCACAGCCCCCACGATGGAGCACGGCGACCCGCAGGGCGGTAAGTCCGCAGGTGACCGCGGCCTGGCCACCGGTCACGACACCGACGTTGGCTCCGAGGGCTGAAAGCCCGACGACCGGCCTTTTATGGGCCGATCCCACCCGCTGGCAGTGCACCCGATCCGGGGTAACGAGGGGTGGTAAGCCCCATGAAGACCCGGCGACCACGTCGTGGCGGCCTGCTGGCAGGTTGAGTGGGTGGGGTCGTGGTGCTCTCAGGTTGCGGGGCTGGTGTGGGGGCCGTGCTGACGCGCGAATTTGCGGCTCAGGGCGATGGCGGCCACGCAGGCTACGAGCTCAGCGATGACGGCGACCACTCCGAGTGGTTCCAGCCAGTTGCCCACGTCATCGCCTATCAGGGGCAGACCGAACGTGCGCGAGATGATGTAGGCGACCAGGGCCAGGGCCATCATCACGGCGGTGAGGACGTAGGCCGCGGCCACATCATAAAAAGTGATCACGCCAGCTAGGACAAGGCTGCCCACGGCAAGAACAATGAAAAGGATCCCGATGTAGGGCGCCTCGTGGAGGTGAGCCGGAATGACGGGAACGTGAGCCGCGCCTGCTATGACCAGCGCGGCAGCGGGAAGCCACCGCAGCGGATGTTTAAACGACGCCCCAAACCGTGTTGGACGGGTGACGGTCGGCTGGGTGGTCGTGCCTGTGGTTTCTGCTGTCATGTCTGGCTCCGATCGGGGTGGCGGTGCTTGGCCTTAAGGAGGGGCCCAAGGCCAATGATGCTCGCAGCTGGCGGATCACGGCGCTTGGCTCACGCTGATTGGGTCACGGCGATATGAGCAATTCGTTACGACGGAGCGTTCGGATGGCCGGCAGGAGCCCCGCTCGACGCACGGCCAGTAATCTCCGCGTCGGGGAACTGCTGTGTTCTGTGCTCCTGCGGTGACACACTGTGCCCGCTAACGCAGTCCCCCGGTTTATCTCTTGGGCTTGAGCGCTGTGGGCTCGTCCAGTAGATCTCTATACAGGGATCTGATCAGAAATTCGGAAAAAAATCGTACGTAAAGGCCTCGCCGACGCCAGGTAACCACTGGCACGGAGCTTGTCGGTGGAAGCTGGCCAAAGTCCGTCCGTAGGTGGAAAACTGAGCGGATGCAGGGGGAACAACACCTCTATGGAGTCAGGCCACCGGCGACAAGCACCGCCTCGGGTCGTACGCTGACCCGGCGCCGACACGCCAACCTCACGAACCCGACATCCGTGGCCCCATAGGATCCCTGTATGACACCCAATCGAGGGCTCGCGCTCATCAGGTTCTGGTTTGCCCTGCTCGGATTCCTGGCCGTACTTTTCCAGCTGACACACCTGCTCCAGAATGTTCCCGGCGCCTCCGCGGGGAACTTCTTCAGCTATTTCACCATCGAATCAAACATCATCGCCTTCATCACCCTGGTGATCGCCGGCGGGTACTCGTGGACAGGCGAAAGCCCCCGCTGGCTTGAACTCCTGCGCGGAGCTGCGACCATCTACATGACCATCACGGGGATCGTTTACAACCTTCTGCTGAGCAACATCGACGTAAACACTCCGATCCCGTGGATCAACGTCGTGCTGCATTACACCATTCCGACAATCATGGTGATCGACTGGCTTATTGACCTGCCCAAAACCAGGGTCCCTGTCCGCACCTCGCTGATCTGGCTCGCGTTCCCCCTGCTCTACCTGATATACAGCCTGATCCGCGGTCCCATCGTCAACTGGTACCCCTACCCATTCCTGGACCCCCAGGTCAGCGGTTACGGAACCGTCGCCGTCACGTCGCTGGCCATCGCGGCAGCAGCCTTCCTCTTCGCCCTCATTGCCGCGTTCTCCACGAGACTTCACATCGCCCCGACACCTGTGGGAGTCACCGGCACCACCGCCGCACCCCCTCAACCCGACGCCAGCACCATCAACTAAGCACCGGTCATTCAGAACAGACCCGACTGTTTTCGCCGGGTCTCTTCTGTCGCAGTACCCTGACCCGACACGAGCCGCTTCGTCCAGAGTGTAGTCACTTTGCAATCGTGTCATGCCCGATCCGCACGAACAATGCCGTCTGCAACAGCAACTTGGGCTCGAATCACTACTCTGGATTAGGTCCATCAGGGGAAGGGTAAGCGGGCGTTTCCCCGTGCGGCGCTATTGGGGCTACGCCGGGGTCAGGTAAGCCTGCGGGGGTCCAGATCGCGGGAAGCGGTCTCCAGACTCGCGGCCAGGTCAGCCAGGGCCTCGATCAAATCTTCCACCCTGGTACGGGACAGCCCGGCCACTGTCGACTCGGCCAGGTGGATCCAGGCAGCTGACAGCCCTTCGAGCAGCGCCTCGCCCTCGGTTGTCAGCTCTACGACCGTTGCGCGCCGGTCCTCGGTGGATGGGTGCCGGCTGACCAGCCCTAGCGCCTCGAGCTTCTGCACGGCGGAAGTGATGGTCGGGGGTTCACAGCCGGCTGCGGTGGCGAGCTGCGCCTGGGTTCGGGGACCTTGTTTTGCCAGTTCCATGATCAGGGACTCCTGGCCTATCGAGAGGCCGAGGCGGTTCAGTTCGGTAGCGGCCAGGAGGCGGTGGCGCATGCCAATCGTCCGGAGGGCCCGGTTGAGTGCATAGGCCTGCTCGTAGTCCATCGAACCCCTTGTCAGCGATTGGTTAGGCGTCTAACATCATTGATATAGTTAGATGCCTAACTATATCAAGGATCGACTCAGGAGGCAGATGTGGGCATCATCTCGGAGCGTGCCGGCAAGCACAGCGGCGTCAGCTGGCACCCGATCCCGTCACTTGGGTGGATACTGCTGTCGGCCCTGGTCTCACTCTTGATCTGGGTCATCGCGGTGCCCGTCCTGGCCATCCCGCTGGTTGTCGAATTTACCGGCGCGCCACCGCAGACTGTGTCGGCGGCTTCGGTCGCGGCGGTCCCGGTAGGCGCCGGGCTGATCGCCTGGGTCCTGCTGTGGGCGCTCAGGAGATTCCTTACGACCGGCCTGACCTTGTGGAGAGCCATCGCCATCGCGGTGCTCGTTCTCTCACTGTCCGGGCCCCTTGTTGGCGGGACCACAGCAACCGTGAAAACAACCCTGTGCCTGATGCATCTGGCCGTGGCAGGAGTCCTGATCGCCGGCCTGCCCCGGGCCGCGCGCGGTACGGCCGGTCAAGGCGCGGCCGGGCAGGGCAAGGCCATCCAAAAGCGGCCGACCCGGACGGGAGCATGAAAAGCCATGCCGGTCCCAAAGATTGCCGTCATCCTGGGCAGCACACGTCCCGGCCGACTGGGCAAGGGAGTGGCCGACTGGGTATACGAACACGCAAGCCAGCGCGCTGACGCCGAGTTTGAATTCATCGACCTGGCCGATCAGGGCCTGCCCCTGCTGGACGAGCCGAAGCCGCCCATGATGGGCCGGTACAGCAACGACCACACCAAGGCCTGGGCTGCGACCATTGCCCGCTTCGATGGCTACATATTCGTCACCGCCGAATACAACCACTCCGTGCCCGGCGCCCTGAAGAATGCCCTCGATTTCCTCTACGCCGAGTGGAACGACAAGGCATGCGGCTTTGTCAGCTATGGCGTGGCATGCGGCACTCGCGCCGTCGAGCATCTTCGGCTGATCGCGGCCGAGCTCCAGATGGCCGATGTGCGCGCACAGGTCCTCCTGCCGTTTGACCGCCAGTTCGAGGGCCGCGACTTCACGCCCAACCAGGGTGCCATCAAATCACTCACACCGTTGTTCGACCAGGTCATCGCGTGGGCCGCCGCACTTCAGCCTCTGCGCCAAGCGACATCCGCCCCAGAATGAGACCACAAAGATCTCGATACGCCGCCGCCGGAGCAGCTCGATTAGCGGAGCCCATTGCTCCCATTGGACGGTCCCGCGCAGGCGCAAGTAACACCCAAAATTTCCGGTGTGGATCATAGCGCTAAGTGTCACCCTTAATGTCCGTTAGCCGATCCCTAAACGGGCACAGTGCAGTAGCCAACGATGACGTCGGGTGTCGCAGCCTTATTTAGCTCGCGCGGTACGGAAGCCCACCAATGGTTCGAGAGAATCGCATGGTGGGATACACCCGCGGGTACGCTGCTGGAGTCGAGCCCTGCGCGTTCAGGCGCGCCGGCGGGCCGCACCCGCGTTTGGAGCGTTCAAGCCGCGCGGAGTTCCGATCCGCGTCCGTGCAGGTCAGCTGTTGGAACGCATTTGGACATCGCGTACCGGGGCGTGCATGTCCCAGGGGGCCTGCGGCAGGACCTTGCCGGTCTCGAGCAGCGATTTGAGGTTGGAGCCGACAGCGGCCCAGCCGAGTGCTGCGGCTTCTGCGTCTTCGGCGGTGGGAATGTTTTCGTGCACGATCGTCAGCTTCACGATGTCCTTGTATTCCTCGATCGTGAAAGTGACCAGTGAAGCGGGTGCGGTCCCCGTGCCCGGGTCCTCGAAAGTGATCGCGAGTCGAGTGGGGCGTTCGCTGTCCACGACGCGCCCGGTGACGTCGGCGATGCCGGAGCCGTCTGTGCGGACGTGCTTCCAGGGCTGGCCCGGTTCCCAGGTGGAGACGTTGCTGTGGCCCCAGAACTGCGCGGTCAGTTCCTCGCTTGTCAGTGCGTCCCATACGGTTTCGGCTGATGCGCCGATGTAGGTGACGTAGACATAATCGGGACGTTTTGTCATTGCGGTGTCCTCTGCTCGTTTCTTGATGGCATTGACTACGTCCAGCCGCGGTCGTTCGAACTTGCTGATCCAACGTTCATGGATTTCCTGAAGCGGAACGGGGTTGAGGTAGTGCAGCCGTTCCCGGCCGCGGTACAGGACGGCGATAAGGTTCGCGTCCTTGAGAACCCCCAGATGCTGGGTGACGGACTGCCGCGCCATGCCCAACCCTTGGCAAAGCTCCGACAGACTCTGGCCGTTCCGCTCGTGAAGTCGGTCCAGCAGCGCGCGGCGCGTCGGATCTCCGAGAGCCCGGAACACTTCAGTCATGCAACCATTATGCAGTTAAATGACTGCCTATCCAATCGGGGGATGAACCAGCCGTCCGCGAACGAAAATTGAGGGACTGTCCCAGGAACGAGATAGAGCTGTCCGCCGTAGCGCTCGAGAGGCTCGCCGAAGCCGCCAGGGGCAAGCAGGCAGTCCGTAAGCCGGTCCTCCACCGGCCGTCGCATCGCCTAATTTCGCGCTCTTCAGAATTGTCATTTTCAGAAGTCGTCTGCACTGCGATTGCGTGTCCGTAAGTGGAACCCCTTGGGACACAAATCTCAAAGCGACGGAGAGGGGGACCCGCCGATAGTGGCTGAGGTTGGCGCTTCCTCGGTCCGTATGTTGTCAGTCAGTGCTTGAACGCAAGAACTGGTGCGATGGCGATCAGGATGATGATCATCGTCCCCTTGAGGTAGCGGGCGGGCACTGCGCGTGCGACTTTCCAGCCGATGAGAACGCCGCACAGTTCCGGTACGCCGACGATGAGCGCGAGGCGCCAGTCGATCGCGCCGATACTGAAGTAGCCTGCGCTGCCCACTATCGAGATGATGATCGATTGGGCTTGCGCCGTGGCCAGCGCGGGCAGGATCGGTGTGCCGATGGCGACGAGCAATGGCACGGTGAGCAGTGGGCCGCCGACGCCGAATATTGCGCTGGCGGCCGCCACCAGGAGCCCGATTGCGATCAGCGCCGGTGTTGGATGTCGTGGGTGTAGGCCGTCGTTGGTTGTGCGGCTTTGCCGATACCAGACCAGCACCGCGACAACCACCACGAATCCGGCCAGGAGGACTCCGAATGCCCGGGCGGATACGGCCGAGTTGAGTAGTACGCCAGCTGGCGTTCCCACGACCGCGGTGACCAGCAGCACGACGGCGACACGCACGGCCTGCCGTTCTTGGAGGTGACCGGATCGCAGGTATGCAAGCGATCCAACGGTGCCGGTTGCCACATGTGTCACCATGGCTGTGCCGGCGACAACTGCCGGCGATAAGCCTGTGAACAGGAACAGTCCGATCGTGGCCAGCACACCGCCCGGTCCCACCGCGGTGATGCCGATTCCTGCAACCAAGCCGATGCAGGCGAGAAGAAAAAGAGACAAGCCTCCAGCCTATCGGCGGTTCACCGCCCGGCGCCGATTGGCGGGGTCCGAGGTGTTTCCGGCCCGGCCCAGCCGATTTGTTGTCAGGGGCCGGTGAGTTCGTGGGCGGCGTGGTCGATCAGGTCGGGGACCGGGCCGGGCTGGGAGGGGAGCGAAGCGAAGCATGACTTGAATTCAGTTCGATGATCTGGCGGGGTTTCATCCGCTGGGCTATGCGCCGTTCGTTCTCGGGCTATTGGCGGTCTGCGCTGCCGGTCTCCTCAGGGGGGTGGAGTGGCTGCCGGCGATGAGTGCGTCGTAGACGCGTTCGGGTTTTTCGGCTATCCGGTTCAGGACGTAGAGCCACCACTCGCCGCCGAAGACCACATACTCCCGTGTTCGTAGGCCATCCCGGCGGAGTGCGTCCAATTTGTCGGGGTCGAGCCCGAGAAGCATTTCGAACTCGACGTGTCCGGCGCTCAGATCGCTTGCGTGGCGGGCGCGGATCGCCTCGATGATGGCGTGGTCGTGGGTGGCGATCGCCGTCGGGTGTCCGGCGTCGATGAGCTGCTTCGCCAGATTGAGGTAAGCGCTGTGAAGTTCCGGGCTGCCGCGGGTGTAGGCGACATCCTCGGATTCCAGGAAGGCACCCTTCACGAGCCGGACCGTGCCCGGGTATCTGAGCACACGGGCCAGGTCGTGCCGGGTGCGGTGCAGGCGCGCTTGGAGCGTTATCCCCACATGGGGGTACTCCGTGGAGAGCTTCTCGTAGAGGTCGAGGATGAGGTCCGTGCGGTCCGATCCCTCCGCCGAGATCATTAATGCGGTTCCCAGTGGCGCCGTGGCAGCGGCCAGGCGGCGGGCGTTGGCCAGTCCCAGGGCAGGGTCGATGACGGAACCGAGGTGCGAGAGATCGAAGGAGACAGTGGAGGGAATCCCGACGGCGCGTATCATCTCGATCAACTGCAGGAATACTTCAGTTTCCGCGGCAGCTACCGCGGGGTCACGAACGCTTTCGCCAACGTACTCCACACTGACCGTGTGACCGCGCGATTTGCATGCTCGTGCCGCGGCGAGGGCATCGGCGATCGTGTCACCTGCGGTATAGTTCCGGGCGATACGTGTGGCGACGGCTGCCAGCGCCGGGTTGCTCATCACGGTGTGTTTGAGATCTTCATCGAGCGCCCACGCCCGCAGTGTCTGCGATGCTGCTGTCCGGTTGTTTTGTAGTGGAATGCTCATCGATAAAACCTTTCATAAACTCTGGTGGTGGCATTCGCCTACTGCCTGCGGATTTCCCTTGACGTGTCTTTGCTGTTGTCAGCTGACGATGAGGAGGACACCGGTGATGGCTGCGGCCACGCCGGTGAGTTGGGTGCGGGAGAGCCGTTCGTGCAGCTGGACGTAGGCAAGCCCTACCGTGACCAGGGGATACAGGCTGCTGAGGATGGCGACGGTGGAGAGTGCCCCGTTCAGCGTGGCCAGGGTGAATGCGAGGTTGGCCGCGGTATCGAGCACGCCGATGAAGGCGACCCCGGACAGCTGACGGACTGTCACCGCCGGTCGGAGGACCAGGGCGATCAGGGCGAAAACGGCAACGCTGGTGAGTCTGCTGGCGGAAACCCCTGTCAGGGCATCGATTTGTCCTGCCTGGTGGAGGAAGACCAGCTGGAGGCCGAGGAAGAAGGCCGCGGCGACGGCCAGCCCCACGCTCAGACGGTGGTCCCGGATCGGCGCATGGATCCGTTGCCGACTGGCCAGCACTACCCCGGCCAGGGCGAGGACGATCCCGCCGATGGCCGCCGGTCCGGGGTGTTCGCCGAGGATGAATCCGCCAACAACAGGAACAGCGGCGGACGTCGCGACAATCGGGGCGACGATGCTCATCGTCCCGACGGCGAGTGCACGGTAGAAGCAGGCAAGGCTGCCCAGGCTCGTGACGCCGGCGGCGATTCCCCAACCGACGGCTCCGAGATCGAGGTGTCGGCTGAAGGCCAGAACGAGCACAAGCCCCAAGAAGCCGGCCATCTGACTGAACAGCATGACTGTCAGCAGCGGCAGACGGCGCGAGGCCTTCCCGGCCTGGAAATCGGCGGTGCCCCATAACAGTGATGCCGTCAGTGAGAGCGCAATACCCATGGAGAAAATCCAATCCAGAGCCGGTTCGCCTTTCGGAGCGGCTTCAGGTAATTCGATAGTGCATTAGAATGCACTATCGGAAGGTTAGCATGGGGGCATGGACCTCGACGACATGACGGCAACAATAGGGCGAGCCGTGCGGACTGCACGCCTGGCCCAGGGGTGGAACCTTGATCGACTCGCGGAGCAGGCAGGTGTGAGCCGCCGCACGCTGGTCCAGGTCGAGCAGGGACAATCCAATCCGACAATTGCTTCCCTTCTGGCCCTTTCCGATGCCCTGGGCCTCGGCCTGCCGCAGCTGATGGCCATCACCACCGAGCCCACCTTGGAAATCAGCAGGGACAGCCGTGGTCCGGTCCTTTGGCAAGGTGACGCGGGGGGCCGTGCCCGGCTGGTCGCCGGAACCGCTCCGCCTAACGTCGTGGAACTGTGGGACTGGACCCTCGAACCCGGCGACAGTTATGATGGAGGACCCCACACGCCCGGCACCCGTGAGCTCATCCAGGTCCGTGAGGGCGCCGTACGGCTGACCGTCGGGGACCACACCGAATTCCTGGACACCGGGGACTCCGCCTCCTTCACCGGAACACTTCCGCACACCTACGCCTGGTCCCAATCCGATAAAGGGCAGGCGCCAGCCCCGTTGACCGCTAGGTTCACTCTCGTGGTCTTCGAACCCAACGTTCAACCAGCCGCCACTGAACGGGACGCGATCTGACTCTCTGCGGGCCTCGGCGTCCAGAGCGTCCCCTGTCCAGAAGTCGGGCACAGCCAAGACCTCCCTACAGCCAGGATGGATGCCCAAAAAGTGGAGGAGACGAAAGGCGGTCCGCCAAGGAAGCGAGTCACTGTCCGTCCACAAGGGAACCACTACCGGGACCGTTTCTCGTGAGGGCAGACGTCTACGCATAGTGCGCCCCGGGTCACAGCGCAGAGACGCGGATGCGGGGTACCGTGAGCTCATGTCCAACAGTTAAGGGTCAACGAACAGCTGGTCGGTGGTTGGTCAAGGTTGCCGTTGGCGTGCTGATCGGTGTAGTGGCCGGTTTGTTGATCAATTGGCAGGTCGCGCCAGGGATGGTCGCGATCTATTTCGTTATCGGCTGGGCAGCAGACTGCGGCCGGACGCAAAAGAGTGAAGTCGATGTCTACCGCGAGGATTGGCTCAACAATCGTAAGCGCGGAGGTACAGGGCCAGAGGGCGGCAAAGCAGGGCGCTAGAAATTCCACTCCTTGACCGGAAAGACGCCGGAGTATTGCCCAACGTGGGCCGTAAGCGCGGGGCACTTCATACTAATCCGTCTTACGACTCGTAGCGTGAGGCGATCCGGCCTCAACGGGCAGGGAGTCGAGGGAGGGCTGGCTTGCGGGGTCTCGCGCGCATTCATCGGTTGAGCGATATGGTGGTGTTGCCCCTATGTCATAGACGACCCGTGCGTGCACGCTCAGGGCTTGCTGTCGCGTCCATTCCTTCTACTCGGTATTCCAACTTTTTCGGTGGTTTCGGATATTGAGAGCCGTTCAACCGAAGTCTGGCGATGCGCTGTCCCGCTACTCTGAGCTAAGTGGAGTGGGGAGTCCTCCGCTAAGAGAGGAGCGTCCAAATGGCTACTTCGAGCACTCGTAAGCGGAAGCTGATGATGTCGGCCCTCGTATCCATGGGTGTGGGAGTTCTGGCCACTTGGGCAGGCATCTTCCTCCATAGAACGGAACCATGGATCTGGGTGGCCTTGGCGATTCAGTCCGCGTCGGTGATCATCGGCGTCATCTATCTAGTCCGCTTCGTGCGATCGCAGCGAGATGACTACTGGCGAGAGCACGGCCGCGATCCCCGTGACCCTGCAAAGCCGCCGACGGATGAACAGCTAGTAGTTATCGAGATGGCGTTCCACAAGCCCAACCGTCAGCGGAGCACATTCTTACTGGATCACAGCTCTAAATGGAAGGCCCCCGACCATCAAGAGGGAACCAATCGCTGTGATGTTAGCTTGGCTCAGGAGTCCGCGAATCGGTGAGTCGATCCCGCAGTTCTTTAATCTGGCTTGGCAGGGCTGCGAGTTCCTTGGGACCTTGGTCGGTAGCCACGTCGATGATGCGCAGTTGTGGGTTGATCGACCAGATCTGGCGTAGCGGGGGCCGCCGCCCCGTATCCTCACCGAGTTCGCTGACCTGCAGTTCGATGGGGCGACCGTGCGGGATGCGGATTTGCCAACGATAAGGCTGGAAGCTCAGATGTGCGCGGCTGACGGTGACACGGCCGTGCTGCCAGCCCCCGTTTGGTCTGCGGAGCGCGACCTCGACCCGGTCACCAGTGAGCCGATTGCCCATTCGTTGGCCTATCAGCACTGCGGGCACCGCGAATACCAGCACGATGACTACGAGTACCAGCACGGCGCCCGGGTGGACTGCGCGTCCGGAAAGGACGGGAAGGAGGACCATGATCGCGATTGCGATGAGGAGTCCGAGGGAATAGCTGAAGATGCGGAAGCCCTGTTCGCGGAGTGGAATACGATTGCGGGGCAAAGCGACCTCCATTGCGACCTGAATGCGGTCAGTGTTGAGCATGGTCCTCAACGCGAGTATATGCGGCAAACGGTCCGTGGTGGGCGGCTGTCGCTACCTCACTTGCGGCACCGGCGCTGCCCGAGGTGCCGCTACGGGCCTGGCCCGAGCCCGCCGTTGAGTAAGCCGCGGGCTTCTCATGATCCCGCCGTCCTTGCGACGGCCCAGGCGAAACGCGATGGCACCGGTCGATGTGACCTGCTTTACTGGCGCTATGACAGACCTCCGGACACCGCGGCTGCAGCTGCACTCGATCGACGCCGCAGAGGGGCTACGCATCACCGCCCGGACGGCGGGAGACGCCGACGCGTGGGCGGATGACTTACCGTTCGACGGCGACGTTGGTGCGGTCGGGGCCTTCCTTCTGACCACGGCAGAACACGGGGAGCAACAGCCGTTCGGTTACTACCGGATCAGTCTCCTCGCGGATGGGCGGGCCGTCGGGGGAGTCGGCTTCAAGGGCCAGCCCGAAGGCGGCTGCGTAGAGATTGGCTCCGTCGGCTCGCGGCCACGGCTACGCCGCAGAGGCAATCGGCGCCGTGCTGGGCGTCGCCGCTGACCACGGATTGTCCAAGGTCATGGCGGACACGACCGTGGAGAACTACGAGGCGCTCGTCGGGGACGGGCATCGAATCAAGTAGCTCGGCGCCGACGTTAGCGGTGAACGTCACCAGGCCCGTAAAGGCCAGCTATCACACACGAGGGACTGTCCCAGTAGCCGAACGTTCACTGACGCACTGAGGTGCCTCGCGATGGGAGCTAAAGGCTTGGGTACAAGAGCAGATGATACCCAACGGAAGGAGACGGCGTTCAGCCGCAAGTATCCTCGCCGTCTTCGTCGCCGTCGTCGAAGCTCCTTCGAACCCAGCGTGAACCGGGGCCTTCGGATGCTGCCTCGTCTTGAGGATTGAAGAGGTGGCACTTCTTGAGAGAGAGACATCCGCAGCCGATGCAATCGTCGAGTGATCCTTGAAGCTTTTCCAGCTGGCGGATTCTTCGTGCCACCAAAAGCGCCCAGTGGGTACTGAGCTGATGCCAATCGTCCTGAGTCGGTGCCTTGTCTGAGGGGAGTTCGGCCAGTGCTTGTGCAATCTCAGCCAGGGTGAGGCCTACTCGTTGTCCTGCGGCAATGATGGCCAATCGCCGCAGGGTGTAGCGGCGAAAGACACGCTTGTTACCGGAGGTTCGTTCAGATGTGATGAGGTTTCGAGATTCGTAATACCTCACGGTGGGCACCGACAGACCCAGGACTCCTGACATGGTCATTTAATTTGTGAGTGGCGCTGCCGTCATTTGATCTCGAATCGTAGGATTCGGTTCGAGCCCGGGTAGCGGGTCTCGGTGGTGGTGAGGTGGTTGCAGAGCTCACTGACCGCGGTGGTTGCCCGTCG
>NZ_JADPVH010000077.1 GCF_026932795.1 Paenarthrobacter sp. Z7-10
GGAGACCATCCAAGGAAGGCGAAAGCACCGACCGACACGGTCGCGCCCCACGAACCAGCAACCCGCACCGATCCAGCCCGGCAGGAACAAAAAGCCGCTACGACACCAAACCCGACGTCAAACCACTACCGACCCACCCACCTAGCAGGGAACGCCGTCGAACAGGCTCGCGACGCGCGCAGTGATCTTAGCGACCTGGCCGCCCAACGGGTCATTGCCCACCGAATCCAGACCAGGACGTTCCGGGGACTGCGCCGCGCAGCCCGGCTGCGCTACCTTGAAGACCGGCTCGACCACCTGGACATGCTGGTGGCTGCCGTCCTGCTGCTCACCTACGCCGCCGCGGAAGGTGCCCGCTCAGACACAGGAGCGAAGCCTGACGGCCTTGCCGGTTTCCTCGTCGCGGCAGCGAACGACGTCGGCACGCTCAGTGCGGTGCTAGCGGAACGTTCACGAGGTAACCACCCCACTGCGCAGCTCTGCGCCAACGTGCCGAAGACGATCTCCGGCTCCGCAGCCGTTCTGGCGCAGACCGTCGCCGACGCCCTGGCGGCACTCGCCGCATCCAAGCCCCACCCCGTCTAGCCGCCTCATCGGCGGCCGGTCTAGCATGGAAAACCGGCTCATCAGATACATGGCCCACCAGCTACCAGGACGGCGGAAACATGAACTCCTCGAAGAACCCACAGCAGAACGGCCACGAGATAAAGACCTTGATGATTCTGGGTGCCTCGGGCGACCTCACAGCGAGGCTCCTGTTGCCCGGACTGGCCAGCCTGCTCTCCCAGGGCGGCGCCAAAGGACTCAAGCTAGTGGGTGCCGGCTATGACGAATGGTGGCAGGAGAAGTGGCGCGGCCAGGTCCAGAAGTCCTTTAGCGCCAGTTCGGGAGGGGAAAATGCCGCCAACGGCGCGGCCAGCGAAGAGGCACTGGAGGAGATCGCGAAGAACAGCATCTACCACTGCGTGGACGTCACTGCGGAGGGGGAGCTCGCGAAAGTTCTGAAATCCGTGAAGCAACCGGTCGCCGTCTACTTTGCGCTGCCCCCCTCCATCACCGAGAAGGCTTGCGACCTGCTCACCCCGGACGATCTCCCGGAACACACCCGGTTCGTGATGGAAAAGCCGTTCGGCTCCGGGCAGGAATCGGCCCGGAAGCTGAACAAGACGTTAGCGGCGCTGCTGCCGGAGAACCACATTTACCGCGTGGATCACTTTCGCGGCACCGGAACCGTCCTCAACATCCTGGGGCTGCGGTTCGCAAACCACTTCCTTGAGCCGGTGTGGAATTCCCGGCACATCGAAAAGGTGGAGATCTACTTCGACGAAAACATCACCCTGGAAGGCCGCGCTGGCTTCTACGATTCCACCGGCGCCTTGCGGGACATGATGCAAAGCCATCTGCTGCAGATTATGTCCTTTATCGCCCTGGACGAGCCCGCTACCCTGGCCGAACAGGACGTAAGGGACCGGATCGCGGCAGTCCTGCGCGCGGCCGAAGTGGGCCCGGACTATTCCAAAACCACTCGCCGAGCCCGGTACACGGCCGGAAAGATCGGTGACCGAAAGGTTCCCAACTACGTGGACGAACCCGGGGTGGACGGCCAGAACAACACCGAGACCCTCGCCGAGATCGAGGTCCACATCAACAACTCGCGGTGGACCGGGGTCCCCTTCATCCTGCGCTCCGGCAAATCACTCGCCAAGAACAAGATGGAAGCCATTGTCACGTTCAAGCCGCTCCCCCATCTGCCCACCGGTTTCACCGGAACGGAAACAGCGACCCGGATCCGGATGGGGCTGGGCCCGGCGAAATTGCAGCTCGACATCGATGTCAACGGTCCCGGGGACATCTACAGCCTGGACCGCGCCGAACTTAAGGCCGAGCTCAATGACACCGATCTACTCCCCTACGGTGAAGTGCTCAAGGCCGTGCTGACGGACCAAGCCATGTTCTTTGTCCGCGGCGACACCGCCGTGGAGTGCTGGCGGATCATCGAACCGGTGGTCGAGGCCTGGGCCAACAATGACGTGCCGATCGAGGAGTACCCTGCGGGTTCCAACGGTCCGGAAGATTGGGAAACCTCCCGCGAGGACACGCCGTTGTAGACGCTGAGCCGGTTGGCCGTGCGGACTAATCCCACTCGGTCAACGGGCTCAGGACGTCTCCGACCAGGCTCCACGCCAGGCGTTCGCCTCGGACTCGCGCGGCGGGGGGTGTGCCTTCCAATATTGCCCCTAAGCCTTGACTAGCCCCATTTGCGACAAACGCTCGATGGTAGATCTCCCGTATGACCACTTCCTTGCGGGCGTTGTACTGCATGGAGTGTTCCCCGGCGTCCCGAGCCAAGGCCGCCGCCTCACGCTTTGTTTCCGCGTAAAGATTGCGATCGCTTGGGTTCGCGCGGAGCCAGTCGCGGAAGATTCGATGTTTCACAACCTCTGGACTGTCATAGCCGAAAACGTGTAGATGGCAGGTTGGGTCCAGATGGCGCAGGACGCGATGCCCGAACCACCATGGTTCGCGAACTCTTAGCTCGAATCCCATGCGTTCGAGTGCTGGGATGTACGCCAGCTCCTCGTTTGGGTCCGCGACGATCAGGTCGATGTCGATGATGGGCTTAGCCGGGAGCCCTCGAACGGCAGTCGAACCAACATGCTCGATCACCAACGCGCGCCAGCCCAACGCACCTTGGACCCGCTCAGCGAGTAGTTCGAACCGCTCCGGCCACACTTCGCTCCAATCGACTACCTCAACATGCTGTGAAGGGCCGGCACCGGGAACGTAGGGAGATTGCCCTTCAGGGACAGGTGGCTCGTGAAAGTTAATGATGTCGTTGCGGTATGGCATGCCATTATTCTCGCTGATCCAGATTGCGGTAGGCACTGCACTTGTTGATGTGGATACGACCGACCTTGATACGCAGAGGTGCCAGCAATGATCTAACTATCGTTATTTATGCGACAGATTACATAACGGGCAACTCCCCCGCGTTCGATCGATTGTTGCCCTGACCGTTGTACGTCGCATTTCCTCGGGTGAGCTCAGCTGGAGAGCTCTCTCATGCCGGTCAATCGCCTGGCGTGGGCGGGTTGACGATTCCCTGTCGTTCAACAATAGTTAGGTATATGCCTAGGTATTACGACGAGCTCGACGCCGTGCTTCGCGTTCTTGCGGATCCTACGCGCCGGGCCATCGTTGAACGGTTGGTGAAGTCACCGGCCGTGGTGTCCGAACTCGCGGAACCGTTCTCGATGGCGTTGCCGTCGCTCATGCAGCACCTGCGCGTCCTCGAGAACGCGGGTCTGGTCACGTCGCAGAAGCACGGGCGCGTCCGCACCGTGAGCCTGCGACCGGGCGCCCTCGACGTACTGCACCTGTGGCTCGGCGAGCAGCGAACCCCCGCAGAACGCCAAGCCGACCGGCTCGGCATCCACCTGATTCGATACCCCAAGGAGACCTGACATGACCCGCGTTCGCATCGACCTGTTTACCTCGCTGGACGGCTACACCTCGACGACCGACCACTCCCCCGAAAATCCGATGGGTGAGGACTGGGGGCGCCTCACGGCGGCCTATATCGCGACCCGCACGTTTCAAGAGCGCGTCTTCGGCGACACCAACGGCATCGGCACGACCGGGATCGACGACTCCTACGCCGCCGCGTTCTCCGAGGGCGTCGGCGCCGAGATCATGGGGGCGACAATGTTTGGCCTGCACTCGTTCCCCGACGATCCGGACTGGAAGGGCTGGTGGGGTGACCAGCCGCCGTTTGGCACTCCGGTCTACGTCCTCACCCACACCTCACCGCGTCCGTCGATCCCGATGCAGGGAGGAACGACGTTCCACTTCCGCAGCGGCGCAATCGAGGACGTGCTCGCCGAGGCGACCAAGGCCGCGGGCGGCCTGGACGTGCGCGTCGGCGGTGGAGTCGGCACGGCGCGCGACTTCCTGCGCGCCGGCCTGGTCGACCAGTTGCACCTCATGGTCGCCCCGATTCTCCTCGGCCGGGGAAATCGGCTGTGGGACGACCTGCCCGGCCTCGACCTCACCCACAGGGTGAGGACGGAAGTGGCCGAGAGCGGCACGACCCACGTCACCTTCACGCGATAGGACGCCCACATGACGATCGAACGCCGACTCGCCCGCGCCGAGTTCACCCTGAACCGCGACTACCCCGTTCCCCTCGAGCGCGTCTGGGAGGCGTTCGCCGACGAGGAGCAGAAGCTTCGCTGGTTCGGCGGCGGCGAAACCGTTGAGCACGGTGAGTGGGCGTTCGACTTCCGTGTCGGTGGACGCGACGTCGACGAGGGGACGTTTCACGGCGGTCCCGTCTCGCGGTACGAGGCCACGTACACAGACATCGTCGAGCACGTCCGCATCGTCACGACATACGACATGTGGCTCGACGGGGTCCACATGTCGACGTCAGTGGCGTCGTTCGAGTTCGAACTGATCGAGGAGGGCGCCCGGTTCACGCACGCCGAGCACGGCGTCTTCTTCGACCAATTCTGGGCCGACGGGCCGAACCGCGAGGAAGGTAGCCGTGGCCTGCTCGATGCTCTGGGAAACTACCTCGCGTGATGCACCTCCCGCGGGCCGATTTCGTGGCCCATGTGGTTGCTGGGCCACCGCTCAAGGGTCAAATAGTAGGAAAACGAATAACGCGCATCGGCAGTAGTCGATCACAGAGCTTCATCGGACTGCAAAGGACGCGCCCCTCCAATCTCGTCCCGAGCTGTAACTAAGCCCATGGTGACAAACGCTCGATGATAAATCCCCCGGATGACCTTTTCCTTTCGAGCGTTGTACTGCATGGAGTGTTCGCCAGCATTCCGAGCCAGGGTTGCCGCCTCGCCCTTTGTGTTTGCGTAAAGGTCGCGATCGTTTGAGTTTGCGCGGAGCCAGTTCCGAAAGATTCGATGCTTCACAACCTCTGGGCTGTCATAGCCGAAAACGTGCAGATGGCAGGTCGGCTCGGAGTGGCGCAGTAGGCGATGCCCGAACCACCAAGGTTCACGAACTCTTAGTTCAAAACCTGCGCCCTCGAGCGCGGGCACGTAAGACGGTTCATCGTTCGGGTCGGCTACGATCAGATCGATATCGATGATGGGCTTAGCCGGGAGCCCGCGAACCGCAGTCGAACCAACATGCTCGATCTCCAACGCGCGCCATCCCAACGCAGCTTGGATCTTCTTGGCCAGCAGGTCGAACGACTCTGGCCATACTTCATTTGAATCGGCTATCTCGACATACTGAGAGGGGCCTGCACCGGGCACGTACGGAGACTTCCCGTCAGGAACAGGCGGTTCATGAAAGGTGATGATTTCGTCGCGGAATGGCATACCGCTATTGTCGCTGACACACGCGGCAGTATGGCCGCACCCGACCAGCAGCCCGGCGCTTTGGGCCTGGCGCTCTTGTCACTTCACCATAATGGTTGCCCAGTAGCCGGCACAGGATGCCCCGTCTTCGCAGTTGTCGTAAGGGCTGCCGGTGACAATGAGGTAGGCCGTCCCGGGCGGAAATTCAGCTGAAATCGGGATCTTTGCACTGAATAAGCCGTCCGGGTCGACACCTGCGGTAACCGGCGGTGCGGTGACGCCATCGTTGGAGAGCGAGATGGTGTAGGCATGGCCGGCTGGATAGCCCAGAGCGCACGCCGCGGCGTCGCTGGAAAGGGTCACGGAGGATCCTGCGGAAGCGATCGACGGCGACACGCTGAGTGCGGCGGGCAGGCAGCGCGATGTCGAGTTGCAACCGGCAAGGCAAAAAGTTCCCAGGCCCACAGCCGCGAGCACACTGAGCGCTGTCAATCGATGGATCAGAAATCCTCCGAACCGGGCTCAGCTCGAATGAGTGGACTGCCAGCCGCGCCGCACTTCCACGGTGCACCCGGCGACGAGCCGGTGGGTGGGCCATCGAGAGTGAGCTTCACATCGAACCTTACCAGGAGATCGTTCGGCTCACTGTCACGCACGAGAATCTGGCCGACCAGGCTTCGCTCGACCTCGTCTCGAGTGGATGGCCGGCCATGATGGCGAATCTCAAGTCGCTTCTGGAGACCGGCCATGTTCTCCCGCAGGCGCCTTGGACGATGGACGCGGATCTCCGCGCAGCGCAAATGGCGAAAACCGACCCCCCTTAAACGTTCAGCCGGCCCCGCTCCCCTGTGGCCGGCGGACTGCGAGATCCAAGCTCCGGCGTGTTTCCCTTATCCCGATCCAGGCGGCGCAGCCTCGCCGTTGGTGAGCCGAGCCGCCTGGGTAGCCAAGTAGTAGCGCTCTGCGGTGTTCGCGGTCAGTCCGGCAGAGAGTTCGAACGCGGCGCGGGCCTCGGACAGCCGCCCCAGTCGTTCAAGCAGATGCGCGCGGACAGCGTGGAAGCGGTGGTGATCAGCCAGGGACTTCAAACCGTCCAGCAGCTTCAGTCCGGCTTGCGGACCGGCCACCATACCGACCGCGACCGCCCGGTTGAGGGTGACCATAGGGCTGGGCGTCATGCGTTCAAGCAGCGTGTAGAGGGCCGCGACCTGCGGCCAATCCGTTTCCTCGGCAGCGGAGCCTTCATCGTGCAGCGCCGCTATGGCCGCCTGTACCTGGTAGGGTCCCGCAGCCCCCGCGCCAAGCGCAGCCAGCAACAGCCGACGGCCCTCCGCAATCAACTCCGCGTCCCACAGTCGCCGATCTTGCTCATCCAAGGGCACCAGCCGCCCAGCGTGGTCCGTCCGTGCTGGCCGCCGGGCATGCGTGAGCAGGAGCAGGGCAAGCAAACCTGCTGCCTCAGGATCGGCCGGAGCGGAGTTGACCAGCAGACGGGCGATCCGAATGGCCTCTGCCGCCAGGTCCGGTTGGTCCAGGCCGCAGCTGCGGGAGACGTAGCCCTCGTTGAACATCAGGTAGACCACCGACAAGACGGAATGCATACGCTGCGGACGATCCTGTGGCTCCGGCGGTTCGAAACGCGCGCCGGCAGCACGGATGCGTTGCTTTGCCCGGCTGATACGCTGCCCCATGGTGCGCTCCGGAACGAGGAAGGCGGCCGCTATCTGGGCCGTGGTCAGCCCACCGACGGCGCGCAGCGTCAGGGCAATCGCGGCTGCAGGATTCAGGCACGGGTGAGCGCAGAGCATCAGCAGCTCGACGGTATCGTCCCCTGCGCAAGGACCGGATCCGCCGCGTTCGGCCGCACCGCCGGAGGAGCTTGGGTCGACGACGACGGCGGTCTCACGGTCGCGCCGGGACGCGTCGCTTCGGATTTCGTCGATGAGGCGGCGCTGGGCGACCCGGACCAGCCAGCCTGCCGGGTTTGCGGGAATCCCGGACATCGGCCATGCCTGCACGGCCGCCAGCAGCGCCTCCTGTACGGCATCCTCGGCCGCCGTAAAGTCTCCACAGCAGCGGGCCAAAGCCCCGAGTACCCGCGGCGCGAGCTCACGCAGCAGATACTCGGGAACCTCCGCGGGCGGCATCGCTCAGCTCTCGAGCGCCGGCGCTGCCATCACCTGGCGAACCTCAATGGGTTGCTGGATGGGCACGCCGCCGTTGCCCGGTGCGGTCGACGCCTTCGCCGCAATGTCAAGGGCGCGCTGGGCAGAATCCACGTCCACGATCCAGTAACCGGCCAGGAACTCCTTGGATTCGGCGAAAGGACCGTCCGTGATGACCGGTGCATTGCGCCCGTCCCACGTCACCACCTTGGAGGTCTCCGGCGCGGCCAGGCCTTGGGCGTCCACGAATTCACCGGCCTCGGTGAGCTCCCGATTCAGGCCGTGCATAAACTCAATGTGCGCGGCGATATCCTCCTGCGCCCACTCCCCCATCGGCACGTCGCAGCCTGCGCCGCCCTCATAGTTCATCAGCAACATGTATCGCATTATGTGATCCCTTTCTCGTGGGCGCCGTCGTGGCGCCTCATCCCCTTGTCGAAGCGGGCCGCCTGGTTTCGACTCATTTCGCTTGTTCATTCAATTTCCGCCGTACGGCATCGCCTTGTTCCTGATCAGCCAGGCGCGGGTCGAGGACTTCAGCTTCGACCACCAGTGCTCGATGTTCATGCCCAAGTGTGGCACCGAGGCAAGAAAAATGCAGGGCAGGCAGCAGTTCCTGTGGACACGCCAGCGGGAGACCTCTGGTCGACACAGGAGCGGCGGTCAGAGGGTCTGAGCTTTGGCGCGCAGTACCGCGCTTTCGCGTTCGTTCGCCGCCAAGCCGGCCGCGGCAATCAGCTCCGACCTGGCTTCCTCGGTTCGGTCAAGCCGCAGCAGCAGTTCGCCGCGTACGCTCGGCAGCAGGTGCGATCCGCGCAGCTTGCCCTCTGAGACGAGGCGGTCGACGATCTGGAGTGCATTCGCCGGGCCGGTCGCCATGGACACAGCAACCGCGCGGTTGAGGTCGACGACGGGACTCGGCGCGAGCCGGCCGAGCGCTTCATAGAGCAGGACGATGCGTGCCCAGTCGGTCTCCCCCAGACTTGGGGCGGTGGCGTGGCATTGAGCGATTGCCGCCTGCAGCCCGTAGTTGCCCCGGCCGCGGCGCACCGCGTCCGCCCGTGCGAGCGCAGCGAGACCACGGCCGATCTGCGCGCGGTCCCAACGGGACCGGTCCTGATCGGCGAGCAGGACCGGGGTCCCATTTCGATCGACACGGGCGGCGAACCGCGACCCCTGGAACTCCATCAGGGCGAGAAGGCCGTTCACCTCGGGCTCCCGCGGCAGCAGACCCGCGAGCACCCTGCCCAGTCGCAGCGCTTCGTTGGCCAACTCGGAGCGGATCCAACTGTCGCCGGAGGTGGCGGAATAACCTTCGGTGAAAATCAAGTAGATGACGGCAAGCACTGCGGCCAGGCGCGCCGTCCACTCGTTCGGTTCCGGTGCCTCGAACGGCACCCGCGCGGCCGAGAGAGTCTTCTTGGCCCGCACTATGCGCTGCTGCGCGGTGGCCGTCGGCACCAGCAGCAGCCGGGCGATTTCGTTGCTGCTGAGACCGCCCACGATCCGCAGGGTCAGCGCCACCTGCGCCTCCCGCGAAAGCACAGGATGGCAGGCAGTGAAGACGAGCCGGAGTACGTCGTCGTCGATCGGCCGCCAGTCGTCGTCGGCCGCTTCCTGGAGATCCTGAGCCAATGCCCGGTAGCGCTCGTCGAGCCGCCCGCGGCGGCGCCAACCGTCAATTGCCTTGCGTTTGGCAACGGCCGTGAGCCAGGCGCCCGCGTTCTGCGGGACGCCCGACTCCGGCCACGCCGTGAGCGCGTCAACGACGGCCTCCTGCGCCAGATCCTCAGCGAGGCCGACGTCGCCGGTCATCTTGGCAAGCGTCGCTACTATGCGCGCGCTTTCGATCCGCCAAACAGCGTCGACAATGCGCTCAATGTCTGGGGAGGAGGACACCGGATGCTCTCTGACTATCGCTCAGTATCACCGGAAGTCGCTCAGGACTGGCCGAGCTCCTCGCGCATGCCTTCCTCTTTGCGCAGGTATTCATTGTCCGAGAACTCGCCGAAGTCGCTCATCTCAGTCACCCGGCGTACTTCGAGTTTGCTGCCGGGACCCAGGGGACAGCGGCTCGCCCACTCGACCGCCTCCTCTTTGCCCGCCGTCTGGATGATCCAGAAGCCGTTGAACAGCTCGTGGGTCTCCCCGTAGGGTCCATCTGTGACGATGGGCGTCTCGGCGGAGAAATCGACGACGAAGGCTTCGCTCAGGTCGTCGGCGAGCCCGTCGCCAGCGAGCAGCACCCCGGCCTTCATCAGCGATTCGTTGTACGCACCCATCGCATTGATGATCTGCTCGAAGTCTGCGGCCTCGTAGGCTTTTTTGCCGGCTTCCGTAGCGCGCATGATGAGCATGAACTTCATGGTTATTCTCCTTGATCGTGAGGACGCTGAATGCGTCCTACTAGTGCGTCGAACGGGACAGCGCTGGATCGACAGGCCCGCGGAAAAAGTTTCGGAGAATAAGCGGGCCGCCGCTGGACACGTTGTGCGGAAGGGGAACGACGGCGAAAAGAAGCTCGACCCTTCCCCTGGATAGATAAGCCGAACTTATCCTTCAGCAAGCCACAGGGTCCTCCGCTCCCCCGACCACGACGTGCGCTTTTGAGTGATGTGCCGTCTACTACTCTTTGGAGCTCAGATTCTCGTGCAGACAGAGGATGTTGCCGTCTGGGTCGTTGAACCAGGCGGCCTTTTCCGCACCGAGGACGCACACGTGATCGGTGGTTTTGAGGTCCGGCAAGTCGTAGTCCTCGAATGCCACGCCCCGCTGTTCAAGGTCCCGGATCACCGCGGAGATGTCCTGCACCTCGAAGCTCATTACGGTGTGTTGGGATGGTTTGGCCGCGGGATCCGGCATGAGCCCCAGGGTGGCGGATCCGTGCAGATCGAACATCAGGTTGCCGTCGGCAGCCTGGCCCAGAAACGGCAGGCCGAGCACCTGTTCATAGTATTGCCGGGATCGATCGCCTTCAGCGATGGGGAGGATTGTGGTTGCGGGGCTGGACGAAAGGGACATGACAACCGCCTTGCGGGAGGAAATGGTGCACCAAATTTTACTCTTGACGCCGCCAAAAAGCGCTGTCGGGTCACTTCCTCACCTGCAGCTTAGGACGCCGTTCAACGGTTCTCCCAACCAGGCGGTTGATGCATCCTCGGTCGCTTGGAAGGAACCCCGAATGCTGTAAGTCCAGCTTCCCAGCATGTCCTTCGCGGACCCTTTGGTGGTGAGCGTGGTACCGCTCTGCGCGTTCAAGGCCACCGACAGGACCTGCCCGGTGGGGGTGGTGACAGCCATCGAATAGCGGTTGGCCCATTGGACTTTTCCGTAGCTGCTGACGGTGATCTTCGCTGTCTGGGCAGAATTGCCGGAGGGATTGGAACTGCCCGTGCAGCTGATCGACACGCTGGTGTCGGCGCGCTCGGGGGCTAACAGTTTGGCCGTGGACACAGGCATGGTTACCTGAGTCGTTGCGGTGAACGCGGCACTGGCCATTTGCGGGCACGCAAACCATTCCTGCCACGCACGTGAGGACAAGCGCAAGTCGGCGCCATCGGAAGCAGGAGCGCTTATGAGCCGTGTCGCCAACGGTCTGCATGTCCCGCACGTCCCTTCGGCTCCCGGTGGTGCACATGTCTTAATGGTGCCTGCGTAACCTCAAGACAACCAGCGGCGTAACCTCAAGCTTGGCTCAGGATTGCCGCAGTCTGCACGGGCTGTGCATAGCAGGCGAGAAGCGACTTGATTTCCGGGACCAGAAGGTCAAAGTCTTTGGTGAGGCGCCGCGCGGCCTTGTCCACTTTCTGCTGTTCTGACGCGCGAAGCGCGGTTTCCAATTCGCGGCAGTTCTGCTCCAGCCGACATGCTCCGCTCATGCCGGAACTTACCCTGAGGCTGAGCACCGCATCCATGGACGACTCGGGGTCTCCGCTGAGCACCGCAGCCAATATCCTGGCTATTCGGCTTGGCAGCATTTCCAGATAGCTCGCCATGAAGCTCACAGCCCCGTCCGGACATTCCAGCCCGGCGGCCAACTGATCGAAGCCGGCGGTATCAAGCACAGGTGGTTTGACTTTAGGCATCCGCGTGAGCCGTGCTTCGTCCACCAGTTGGATCCTCGGGACTTTTCTTCCAGATGGACAGCAGCAGGCCAATCACCAGCACCGACGGCGCGCCATACATCAGTGCGGTCCGAAGGGCGGGTTCCCGCAGGGTTCGGATTACCGTGCCAAGGTACGGGATGGTGCCGACATGGCGGAAGACTGTCTGTCCCTGCAGCGTGGCGGTCCAAGGATCGGAGCCGTTGTTGGAATCACCTTTGGTCCGTACCGCGGTGGACCCGTCCAGATTGGCGATCACCTCGATGATCCTGTGGGTTTCAACTCGATGATCCTCTACCGGAATTTGATAAGTAATGATGTCACCTACCTTCAGATCGCCGACGGCGGCAGGAGCGGCGACGACGACGTCACCCGGGTTTATCCCGGGCGACATCGATCCGGTGAGCATGGTGGTGGTCTGATACCCCATGACGCGTGGACCGATGGCCAGCAGCAGGAACAGCGCTGCGGCAATGATCAACAGTATCGTTCCGATGACGGGCATGGCCGGGCCAACAAGTTCCTTCAGCCCACTCGGGGTGCTGACGGCCCGACGACGGCCGGACGCGGCGCGGCGGGGCACCGCGGCGGCGGCCCCGTCCCGGGTTCCGTAAATCGTAAAGCTGGACATCGTGCTTCCTTCGTGACTGTCTGAATGGCTGTCTCGGGAGTGCCGCTCGGTGCCCTCGATCGGGCGCAACCGGCGTTACTTGACGGTGGCTGCGCGCTGCGTTGCGGTGAAGGCGAAGTTGACCGAGGCAGTCTTTCCCTGCCATTCGCCGGGCGCACTATCCGGGAGGGTGGCTGTAACCTTCAAAAAGTCATTTGCTGAAGGGGATGCGGTCTTGGAAATCAGGCCGCTCAGCTCCCGATCCACCCCGATGATCGGACCCGATTTCAGGACCTCAATGGGGTTGGTGCAAGTGAATCCCTTCCCGGTGCCCGCGATGGTCCACGTAGTGGCACATTTTTCAATTTTCAGCTGGAGACCGTTGGCGGTATTCGACGTCATCGGTGACGACGAGGGATCGACGGTGGTTAGCTTCACAGCCCCAAAGTCCTGGTTGCCGGTGTTCTTGATGGTGACGAGACGTTCGATGCTGTCATTAGGAAGCATGCCATCGACCGCAACGGTGAACCCCGTCGCCCCGGCAGCATCGTTGAGGGACATACCGAAAGTGCCATTCGTGACGGAAGCGCTTGCCGAAGTGGACGAGGTCCAGGAACCGTAGGTGCCCAGACCGGCGACAGCGGCGGCGGTGGCAACGAGGCCCACGGAGGCGAGGACTTTACCGGTGGTGGTTTTGAGGCTGAGACCCATGAGAGTAATTCCGTTCGGTGAATCCGGCCCGCTTCCCACGCGAACATCCGGATAGTTTCCCAGCCTCTCCGGCTGACCGTCCTAACTTTCGGGGTTCAACCTCAGCACACTCCCTTGTTTTTCCGAAGAATTCCGTCAAGATTTGCTCAAGGTTTCAGCGGCTTCCCTGTCCGATCCCAGGTGCCTCGACGCAGCCGGAGGCGGTTCACTTTGACTTTGCTCCAGACAATCGTGCTGAACGGAATGGGCGGCAGTACCGTAGTACCAGCGGGAGGTGAAAATGCCTACTGACCAGGAGCACTTAATCCGGCTGCTCCATGATGCCCATGCGTCCGCGTTGTTGCGCTACGTCCTGCGCCTGACGAATGACAGCGCGCTGGAGGAGGATGTGGTTCAGGAGTCATTGTTCCGTGCCTGGCAGCGTCCGGAGGTCCTGGCCAGGCCGGAGCCCGCTGTCAGGGCTTGGCTCTTCACCGTGGCCCGGCACCTGGTCGTGGATGACTGGCGCAGTGCGCGAAAACGCCACGAAGTGGGAACGGCGGAACCCTCCTCGGTGAACGCTGCCGGTGACACCGACAGCACGGACCGCATTCTCCAGCGCTGGCTGGTGTCCGATGCGCTGGCGTCATTGTCCGCCGAGCATCGCGAAGTCCTGCTGCGCGGCTATTACCGGTCCGAATCCACCCGCGAAATTGCCCGGCAGCTGCAGATTCCCGAGGGAACAGTGAAATCGAGAATGCATTATGCGCTCAGGGCCCTCCGGCTGGCACTGCAGGAGAAAGGCGTGACCGAATGATCCGGGAGCAGCAGGACGGCGACAGGTATCGGGACTGGGACGCCGCCTACGTGCTGGGGGCGCTGGTGGCGCAGGATCGTCATGACTTCGAGCTGCATCTGGCCCGGTGTGCGGAATGCAGCGCCTCGGTGGCCGAGCTGGCAGGTCTTCCCGGAATGCTTGCCGGTATTCCGGACGACAGCGCCACGGCGCTGCTGACAGATTCGCCGCTGACAGGCTTGCCGCCGACGGATTCGCCCGACGACAACATGGCGCTGCCGTCTTCGGGCAGCGTTCTGGCCGGACTCGAAACAAAGATCAAGCGGCGCCGGGCGCGCAACGCTGCACTCGCGGCCGCCCTGGCGCTGGGATGCGCCGCCTCGGCCGTCGGTATCACGCTGGCACTGTCCCCCCGGGAAAGTGACGTCCAGGTGCAGCCGGCCGGAACCGAACTGCACTTTACCGCTGTCGGAGCCAGCGCAGTGACGGCGACCGGGACCCTGTCCACCGTGGGCTGGGGCACCCGCATCGACTGGGTCTGCCGCTATGCTCAGCCGCCGTCTTCGTCGTCCCCTTACTCGGGCACGACGACGGCACCGGCCGCCAAAGGCTACCTGCTGGTGGTGACGGACCGTGCCGGCGTTGCGACCGTGGCCGCCAGTTGGACGGCCGGCCCGGACAGTGTTGTTGCACCCTCCGCCACGGTCGCAACGCCGGTGGGGCAGATCCGTTCGGTGGACATCCGCTGGGCCCGAACAGGAAAAACGGCGCTGTTGGCCACTGTCGCGGCTACGGGTTCAGCTGGCTAATGGCGCTGGCCGGCACGGATCGAGGTGTCATGAAACCGCGCCCCGCGAAGGTGCCGAACGTCGTGGGCGGCGGATACGTACCGTGATCGGAATGTGACATCCCCGGCAGCGACAGGTAGGTTTGGGCACTGTGCCGTTCCAACAGTTGACGGCACCCTTGGGTGGATTGCCGAGCTCTGCCGCTGTCCTAAGGTTCCGTTCGCACCATCCGTGCGGCAGAGACGGGGGAACCAACATCGGGCTCCGCGAGAGCCCTAGGGGTTAAGCCGCACAAATTTCCGGGCCAAATTGGGCCGGAGACTGCGTGGCCGGGTGGCTCCCATCCGAATCCGACAGCTCACCCCGCAGGCATTGGGAGAGGTACTCATTTGTCCAGGAATTCTCATACCCCGCGCCACCGAGCCACTCCGGTTCAGGCCCGCCCGCTAACCAAGATCTCTGCGGCCGTCGCCTCCAACGCCGGCCGGATTGGCCGTCCGGTGGCTGCGCTGGCCGCGGTCTCGGCGCTGATGCTGGGGGTGGGAGCGCCCGCCCAGGCTTCGGCCACGGCCAATGGTCCCGCTCCGGCGTCCGCCGCCGGTTCGGTCCGGCCAGCCGCCGGCTCCAGCTATACGATCCAATCCGGTGACACCCTGGGGTCGATCGCCGCCAGCCATGGCGTCAGCCTGACTGACCTTTTTGCCCTGAACTCCTTGGGCGTGAACTCCACCATTTATCCCGGACAAAGCATCAGGATCTCCGGAGCAGCGGACGCGTCGGTCCCCACCGCGTTTGCCGCACCTGCTGTCTACGCGGCGCCCGCACCTGCCGTCTATGCCGCCCCCACCCCTGCGGTATACCGGGCACCTGCCGCCGCGCAGTCGTCAGGTCCGACGGTGAGCCTTGCTTCATCAAGCGTGACCGAGATTCCGGGCACCTCCATCAATGCCGCCATCCTCGCCTCGGCGAAGTCGCAGTTGGGCGCAATCCAGGACTGCACCGTCCTTGGTGAGCGCGCGCTGCGGGCCGCCGGCATCAGCGGGGTTGGTGATGAGTCACCCGAATCACTGATGAGATTCGCTGCTCCGGTAACGAATCCTCAGCCGGGCGACTTCATTTACTACGCAGACGGAGGCATGGGCTTTTCGCATAACGCCATCTACATCGGGGGCGGCATGGCTATCCACAGCGGTTGGAACGGCAGCCAGACAATCGTTTTCAG
>NZ_JADPVH010000078.1 GCF_026932795.1 Paenarthrobacter sp. Z7-10
CATTCCGGGGGAGGCGTGGCCCTGGAAGAAGATCTGGTCCCCGCCGCCGGGGTGGTCCTTGCCGCGGAAGAAGTGGTTGAAGCCGACCTCGTACAGCGTCGCCGCGCCGGCGTAGGTGGAGATGTGCCCGCCCACGCCGATGTCCGGGCGCTGCGCCCGGTGCACCATGACCGCGGCATTCCAGCGCAGCCAGGCACGGTATTTGCGTTCCGTCTCTTCATCGCCGGGGAACTGCGGTTCCTGGTCGGCCGGGATGGTGTTGACGTAGTCGGTGGTGGTCACCATCGGCACGCCCACGCTCTGCGCCCCGGCGCGCTGCAGCAGGGACCGCATAATGAATTGAGCGCGTTCGGTGCCCTGGCCACGGATCAGCGCATCCAGGGACTCCATCCATTCGGCGGTCTCTTCCGGATCCCTGTCAGGCAGCTGGTCTGTCAACCCGCTGAGGATGTGGGAGTTCTCTTCTCCTGCAGCCACGTCCAACCTCTCTTAAAAGCAGTGTGTCTTGAAAGCAGTGTGTTTAGAAACCTTGGGTTTCCCGCCGGCAGCGGTGGCTGGGGGCGTCCACAACACTCTAGTCCGCGATCCACCGCAGTGCGTAGCCGGTCAAAACCCCTCCGCGGGACTCCCACGGAGGGGTTTTGG
This sequence comes from Paenarthrobacter sp. Z7-10, assembly GCF_026932795.1. Lineage (GTDB taxonomy): Bacteria > Actinomycetota > Actinomycetes > Actinomycetales > Micrococcaceae > Arthrobacter_M. The sequence continues at coordinate 646 of NZ_JADPVH010000078.1, forward strand.
CACCGCAGGGAACGTGCGCGGTGGAACGGTGCGCAAATATGGGCCAAACTGGACCAAAGGCTCCCGTCCGCTTGATGAAGGGAGCGTTAGGGTGTTGGCTGGTAGTAATGCAAATCACGACGGCGGCACCCGGGACTCGTCCCGGATAGCGGCGCAGCGGGTGCGCAGGCATCACTGGCGGAGGCTGTCTTAGCTTTTCCCGTCCCAACAGTTGATAGCCTTAAGGTACGAACGCGGAAGCGTCTTTGACCACAGGAACGCGAAAGCGTCAGGAGCAGGAGGAACAACGTGAGCGAGGCCGACGCCGGCACTGCAGTCAAAGTGGCGGGCAAATTGGGTTTCAAATCTGGGGATCTGATTCAGGAGTTCGGTTACGACGAGGACGTTGACTTCGACCTGCGTAATGACATCGAGGAACTGATTGGTTCCGAACTCCTGGACGAAGATGACCACGAAGTGGCGGATGCGGCCATTCTTTGGTGGCGTACCGACGACGGCGACCTGGTGGACGCCCTGGTGGATTCGCTGACCACACTGGAAGATGGGGCCGTAGTTTGGATCCTGACTCCCAAATCCGGCCGGGAAGGCTATGTCGCCCCGGCGGAGATTCAGGAGGCCGCACCAACCGCGGGCCTGCACGCCACCACCACGGTCGGCGTTTCCAGGGACTGGGCCGCCACCCGACTGGTACCGCGTAAGACCAAATGACCTCCGGCCCGTTAGTTCCCGTCGTGGGTCAGCCCGCTCCGGATTTCGCCTTACCGAACCAATTTGGCGAGCCGGTGTCATTGGCAGCGCTGCGCGGCGGGAACGTCGTCGTCGTCTTTTATCCATTCGCTTTTTCCGGCATCTGCACGGGCGAAATGTGCGAAATCCGCGACAATCCGGCCGAATTCGCCACGGCCAAAGCCCGTGTGTTGGCGATTTCCGTGGACAGCAAATACACCCTGCGGGCGTATGCCCAGGCGGAAAATCTGGACTTCGACCTGCTTTCGGACTTTTGGCCGCACGGCGAGGTGGCACGCCAATACGGAGTGTTCAACGACGAGCGCGGAATGTCTGAACGCGGCACCTTCATTATCGATGCCGACGGTATCCTGCGCGGCGTCTTCAGCACACCCGTCGGCCAAGCCCGTCCGCTGGCCAGCTACCGGGCCGCCCTGGCAGAGCTCTGAATCGTGGCTGAGACGGCCGGACCGGTCGGCATCGGCCTCACCGGGTTCGCCAGCGCAGCGGCCGTGACCGAGGCCGCGGCCCCCTCACCGGCCGAGCAGGAATCCTTGGAGGACATCGCGCGCCTGCTGTCCGGACAAAAAATTGCCATCCTGACCGGCGCCGGACTCAGCACGGATTCGGGCATTCCGGACTACCGGGGACCTGATTCGCTGCCACGCACCCCGCTGACCTACCAGCAATTTACGGGCAGTGACGAATTGCGCCGCAGATATTGGGCCCGGAATCATTTGGGCTGGCAGCATCTGCGCCGGGCAGATCCCAATCCGGGACATGCGGCGGTCGCTGCCATGGAGCGGCATGGCATCACCAGCGGCATCATCACCCAGAACGTGGACCGGCTGCACGAAGCGGCAGGTGCGGTGGACGTCGTCGACCTGCATGGACGCTTTGACCAAGTTATCTGCCTCCATTGCCATACGCAGTTCAGCAGGCAGCACCTGGCAGGCATCTTGGAGGAGCTCAATCCCGGGTTCGTTGGCCTTGCCGAGGAGGCAGGTGGGGCAGCAGCCGCGCCGGATGCCGACGCCGAACTGGACCGAACCTTGGTGCAGCGGTTCGTGGTGGCGCCGTGTGAAGTGTGCGGCGGCATGCTCAAGCCGGACTTCGTGTTCTTCGGTGAAAGTGTGCCCAAGGACCGGGTGGCGCGGTCCTACGCCATGGTCGACGCGGCCGATGCCCTGCTCGTCGCAGGCTCGTCTCTGACGGTGATGAGCGGACTCCGGTTTCCGCGCCACATGGCCAAACGGGGCAAATCCGTGGTCATTATTAACCGCGGAACCACCCGCGGCGATGATACTGCAACCATCAAGCTCGAAGCCGGCGTCAGCGAGAGCCTGAGCTACCTGGCCGATGCCTTGTCCGACGGCGCGACGCTGCCAGTCCCCGGTTAGCGTTCCGGCCGCTGCGTCCGGTAGAGTTGATCTTCGTTGGCTGGCAGGCAGGAAGCTGGAAGTCGGTTCACAGACAACGGCATTTGGGTCTTTAGCTCAGCTGGTAGAGCGCCACGTTTACACCGTGGATGTCATCGGTTCGATCCCGGTAGGACCCACAAGATACGCCTCCGTTCGCAGACTTCGGTCTCCGTACGGAGGCGTTTGTCGTGGCTGGGGGCGGACGCGCCTAACGCGGGTGGGCCTCGGATTCGGACCAGAGGACGTGGCGGGCATCGAGGATCTGGCGCGCCAGTTCGGTGGCATCCTCGTCCGTCAGCAGATCCGCCCCGGTCTCATAGACGCTGTGCATCGCGGCCGCCGGTACGGTGGCCAGGCGCTGATCGAGGCTGTCCAGGAGATTTTCCACCTCGCATGGCAGGCTCCCCGAGGGGTAGGTCCGCGCTGTCAGATGTGCCAGGTACGCGTCGGCTAGCCGCCGTTGAATGCGGTTCGGCCCGATGGCCAGCGTGGCGACAGCGAGGTCAAATTTTTCAGCGACATCCACCATGTCCCCGGAATGTCTTGTCACATTATCTGTCACATCCTGTTTCATTCCTTGACGATAGTCCTCGACCCTGGGAATTGCCACAGATTACGGGCTTGTTTTCCAGTGACCTACCCGCCCGCGTGGTGAGATCGCCGTCGTCGTTCGCTGAATCTGAAACCATCGCGTCGTCCGGGTGGCCAATATTGTCAGTGCCCGACTCTAGTGTCCGAGGTATGGAACATATAGTGGTGCGGACGACTGCGGCTGGGGCGCCCTTGGCGGTGCGGCGCGCGGGGCGTGAATGGTTGGTGGGAGCCGAACCGCTGCGGTGGTTTGAGCGGGTGAACTGGTGGGAGAATCAGCACCGAATGCCCAAGGGACAGGGACGCATGGACGTGGAGGTGTGGCAGGTCCAGGCCAGGTTGGGACGCAATGCCCGCAGTGGGCTGACCACCATGGAGCTGCTGAGGGACCAACAGGGCGGCGGTTGGAAGCTTCGAACGGCGTCGACCCTTTGAATCCTGGTCCAGACCCGGACCGGGCGCCAACCCGAATCCGGCTCAAGCTGAATCCGCGGGGTGCTGCCGCGGTGTCAGCCGCCGTTTAAAGTGTGAAGCCTTCCACTGCGACTATTGGGGGATGCCGCAGTGGAAGGCCTACAGATAAATATACATGGCAAGGACGGAAAGCCAAACATTGATTTCCACAGGGCCACCATCCCGGCCGAATCCGCGAACGAAACCAACGACCAGGCCCCCTGCGAGGATCTGCGCTGCCGCCCCGACACTGTATTTTTCCGCCGAAACGCCGGTAAAACGGGACCCAGCCGGGTCAAAGTTGTGCAGCAGCGAGTCCGGCGCTGATTCCTAACAGAAGCTGATGCCTAACAGAAGCTGTTGCCTAGTAGAAGTGGACCGGATCCACCAGGTGCGGAAGCTCGCCACCATCGAGGAAGATGCGAAGGTTGCGGCTGAACAGCTCGGCAATCAGGCCGTTCTCGGCCGTGCTCAGGGCTGCCGAATGCGGCGAAACCAGGACTTGGGGATGATGCCAGAGCGGGCTGTCCGCGGGCAGCGGTTCGACGGCAAAAACGTCCAGGCAGGCATAGGAAATCTGCCCGGTGTCCAGCGCGTCCAGCAGGGCGCCCTCATCCACGACGGTTCCGCGGCCCACATTGATGAAAATCGTTCCGGGCTTCATGGCACCGAAGACCTCGGCGTTGAACAATCGGTGGGTATACGGAGTTCCGGGCAGCGTGTTGACCACAGCATCGGCGTCCGCCAGCAGCTCGGCCAGCCCGTCGTTGTCCCTGACCTCCCGGATGCCCTCGATGGGGCCAACGTAGCGTTTGGTTCCGCTTACGGTCATGCCCATGGCCCGGGCCAGACGCGCCGTTTCGAGTCCTATTTCCCCCAGGCCGGCCACAACCAGATGCGAGCCGCTGACCAACCGGGTAGTGGTGCGCACGACGGGCCAGTGGCGGCGCTGCTGATCCCTGGCCAGTTCCGTGGTCCGTTTGAAACCGTTCAGCACTCCAAGCAGTGCCCACTCCGCCAAAGGCAGGGCATGTACTCCGGCTGACGTCGTGACTTTCACCCTTTGCAGTGTTGCCTGGTCCAGCCCGGCGGCCCGGACCGCGCCACCGGCCCCAGCCGCCATCGCGTGGACCCACTGAAGCTTTTTGTTGTCCGTGGCCAGGGTTGACAGTCCTGCCGCGCTTTCGCCGGGAAAGCCATAGACGACGTCGGCCGACCGGAGCATGTCCCAGAACGCCGCTTCCTGCTCCGGCGTCCGCTGGAAGTCCGGGTCGCCGGCGTGGTCCGCGGGATATCGTTCCGGAGGTATTAGCGCGGGCTCGTAACGGACTTGCACGGAAGGATCAACGGCGCGGATACAGTCCACATGCTCCGCCTCAAGGGGAACCGCAATCGCGACGGTAAGGGGAGCAGGAGTCATAATGTTCATCCTACTGAATCACAATTAGGGTAATGAACGGGAGGATTGGCGGCTCAGACCTGGAAGGAACAGCGGATGAGCCAGCAAAAACGCTGGATTGACCACGGGAGGCAGGGGCATGAGCGGACTTTTTGACTTGGACGGACGGGTGGCCCTGGTCACCGGTTCCAGCCGCGGAATCGGCAACGCCCTGGCCCGCGGATTGGCGGACGCCGGCGCCACCGTGGTGCTGAATGGGCTTCAAAAGGAGCGCCTGACGGCAGCGGCGGAGGCGCTCCGAACGGATTTTCCGGCCGACAGGATCCACAGTCTAGCCTTCGATGTCACCGACGCCGCCGCCGCCGCCGCGGGCATCGGCTGGATCGAGGAAAACGTCGGCCCGCTGGATATTCTGGTCAACAACGCCGGTATCCAGCACCGGGTCCCGATGCTGGACCTGGCAGTCGAAGACTGGAACCGGGTGCTGACCGGCAACCTGACAAGCGCCTTCCTGGTGGGCCGGGAAGCGGCTCGGCGGATGCTGGACCGTGGCCGGGGCAAGATCATCAATATCTGCTCGGTGCAGACGGATCTGGCCCGTCCCACCATCGCCGCTTACACTGCCGCGAAGGGCGGGCTGCGGAATCTGACCAGGGCGATGACCGCCGAGTGGGCCGCCGGGGGACTGCAGATCAACGGCATCGCGCCGGGATACATTCACACCGAGATGACACAGAATCTGGTGGACGATCCCGACTTCAACGCGTGGATCATCGGCCGGACGCCGGCGGCGCGTTGGGGTACGATGGCCGATCTGATTGGTCCAGCGGTCTGGCTGGCCTCGGACGCCTCGGCGTTTGTGAATGGACAGACCATATTCGTCGACGGCGGCATGACGGTGGTGGTCTAGGAATGGCGGATTCCATGGCGGGGACAGCGGGCTGCGCGGCGACTGGGACGGATCTGCCGGACGGCGGGCCCGCAGTGGTGGCGCACCGTGCCGGTGACCTTCGGATCGAAGTCCTGCAGCGCCGGCCCCCGGCCGACGACGAGGCCGTGGTGCAGATTGCCTATGGCGGCATCTGCGGATCGGACCTGCACTATTGGAAGCACGGGGCGGCCGGTGAATCGGTGCTGCGTGCACCAATGGTCCTCGGACACGAAGTGGTGGGCGTGGTCGCCCGCGCCGCGCTGGATGGCACTGGTCCGGCGGAGGGACCGGGTGGCGGTCCATCCGGCATCACCGGCGCCGGGGGAGGCGCGTTACCCACTGGACCGGCCGAACTTATCCCCCGGCTGTACCTATCTAGGCAGTGCCGCCCGCTTCCCGCACACGGATGGCGCTTTCAGCCGGTATGCCAATCTGCCCACCCGCATGCTTCGCCCGCTGCCGGAGGGCCTCGGGCTGCGCCGGGCCGCACTTGCCGAGCCTGCCAGCGTCGCCTGGCACGCCGTCGGCCGTGCCGGTCAGGTGAAGGGAAAGACGGCGCTGGTCATCGGCAGCGGCCCCATTGGTGCGCTGGCGGTCGCCGTGCTCAAACGCGCCGGCGCGGCGCGCATCGTCGCCGTCGACATGCATGACAAGCCGCTGGAGATAGCGCGCGCGGTGGGTGCTGATGAGGTTCTTCGTGGCACTGACGCGTCCGCCATCGCCAAGGTGGAGGCCGACGTCGTTCTTGAGTCATCAGGAAGTCACCACGGTCTGGCCTCGGCCATCAGCGGTGCGGTGCGCGGCGGCACGGTGGTGATGGTGGGTTTGCTGCCCGCCGGCCCGCAGCCCGTGCCGGTCTCGCTCGCCATTACCCGCGAACTGAACCTGCTGGGGTCGTTCCGGTTCAACGACGAAATTGACGACGTGATTGCGGCGCTGGCCGACGGGTCGTTGTACGCCGATCCCGTGGTGACTCACGAGTTTCCGCTGGAACAGGGACTGGAAGCCTTCTCGGTGGCAGGAGATCCAGCCGTTTCCGGCAAGGTCCTGCTTAAGTTCTGAGCACAGTCAGCAAGTTCTGAGCGGCATCAGCATTCGGTGACGTTGACGGCCAGGCCGCCTTCGGAGGTTTCCTTATACTTGCTGGACATGTCCCGGCCAGTCTGGCGCATGGTTTCGATCACGGTATCCAGCGACACGAGATGCTTGCCGTCCCCGTAGAGTGCCATCCGTGCGGAGGCCACCGCTTTGCCCGCCGCGATGGCGTTGCGCTCGATGCAGGGCAGCTGCACCAGCCCGGCCACCGGATCGCAGGTCAGGCCCAGATTGTGCTCCATCGCAATCTCGGCCGCGTTTTCGGCCTGTTCCGGTGTTCCGCCCAGCACCTCGCAGAGTGCCCCCGCCGCCATCGAGCAGGCGGACCCCACTTCGCCTTGACACCCGGCCTCGGCACCGGAAATGGAGGCGTTGCCCTTGTACAGCGAGCCGATGGCCGCTGCCACCAGCAGGAAGCGCCGGATGTTTTCCTCTTTGAGCTGCGCATCCTGGGGGATGAAGCGATGGAAATAATGCATCACCGCGGGAATGATGCCGGCGGCGCACCACCCGTCCACCGGCGGCGTTTTCCTCGTTGACGGCGATGGCAAAGGCCTGCAGCCACTCCAATGAAGTCTCGCGCTCGGCGCCGTCGAGTTCAAGCCGCTCGGCAATTGAGGCAGCACGACGGCGGGCGTGCAGCACGCCGGGCAGGATGCCGCCGGTCTGCAGGCCGGCTTCGACGCAGCCGCGCATGGTGGTCCAAATGGCGTCCAGTCCCGCACGAACTTCCTCTTCCGGACGGAGGGCGCACTCATTGGCCCAAGCCACGTCCGAGATGGAGATGTTTTCCGCCGCACAGATGGCCAGCAGTTCACTGGAGTACTGGAAGGGATAGGGCAGGACCTTGGCGGGGGCGGCCCGAGTCTTGTCCGCGTCGGCCGTGGCCGCGAGGACGGACTCGGTTTCGACGAACCCACCGCCGATCGAGTAGAACGTTTCCTCGGCCAGCACGCTACCGGAGGCGTCCAGAGCGCTGATCCGCATGGCATTGGGGTGCCGGGGAAGGACGTTCCGCGGTTCGAAGATGATGCTTTGCGGCGTCATTGCCACGCGCTGGCTTCCGAGCAGCTCCAGCGCGGAGTCGTGGGCCAAGGTGTCCGCGAGCTGGGCGGGAATGGAAGGGTCGACCGTTTCGGGCAGGTACCCGGCCAAACCGGCCAGGATCGCGCCGGGCGTGCCATGGCCCATGCCGGTGGCGCCAAGGGAACCGAACAGATGCACGGTGATTGAGGCGACGGAGGGAAGCTTGTCCGCTGTCTTGAGCTGCTCGGCGAAGAGCCGGGCTGCCCGCATGGGCCCAACGGTGTGCGAGCTGGAGGGTCCCACGCCGATGCTGAACAGCTCCAGTGCTGATGTGTAGCAACTCATAGTTCTCCCCATCATAGTCGCCATTGTTGATTTTCTGAACGATCGTTCGGTTTGGGTGTGAACGGCCTTGGACCCTCGCAGGGGCATCACCCACGAGCACCGCGTGGGGGTCTTTGAAGGGGGCTACGCCCGCGCCGACGGCTCGAACGCCGGGGCGCCGCCGGCGGTCGAGATGCGTTCGAGGGCCACGCGAAGATTATTGACCTGGACCGTGGTGAACGGCTCGATGAGATGCCGCCGGACCGCCGCCGCATGAATCGGCCGCACGATGGCGACCACCGCTAGGCCGGCGTCCGTCAGGCGAACCTCAACGCCACCGGTCACCTTCGTTCGCTCCACAAACCCGCGCTTTTCCATGCGCGAGAGGTGATGTGAGAGCCGCGTTCGGTCCCAACCGAGCAGAGTCGCAAGGTGGTTTTGACGAACTGGACCATCCACGTCGGCCGCATGGATCAGGATCGCGACGTCCGGGTCGGACAATCCAGTCGCTGCGCGGACTTCGTCGGAAACCCGTGCCCGAAGAACCTCGTGGGCTCGTTTCCAAGCGAACCACAAACGACGTTCCGCGTCGCTGAGAAGCGGATCCGTCATGGCTTCCACGCCGCTGCCGATCTCTGTTGACATATCTACACCATAGGGCCATCCTGTTGATATAACAACACCCAACTGACTGGACGTCATGAAAGGAACTGCACTATGAGCAATCCAACCACCCAGAGCGTCGACCGCCTCGCCCCCGGAGGTATCTTCCCGCTCGCCGGTAAGTCGACGGCCCGAATCGGATACGGAATGGGTCGGGTGAGCCGACGAGCGGAAAATGCTGATGGCCGGGCCAAAGCGGTCAGCCTCCTGCGGCGGGCCTCGAGCTGGGAATCACACACTTCGACACCGCGCAGTTTTACGCTGACGGACGCGCCAATGAGCTGCTCCACGAGAGCTTGGCAGACGTGCGCGAAGGCATTGTGATCGCCACCAAGGCGGGAGCAAAACCAGTTCCGGGAGCAGCGATCCCTTTGGCGGCCGCGCAGAAGCCAGCCGAACTCCGGGCCGCGGTGGAGGACAATCTTCGAACCCTCGGCACCGACCGGATCGACGTCGTGAACCTGCGCCGGATGGACTTTGCTCCTGGGCTCCTTGCTGCGGGTGACCAGATCGTGGCCTTCGAGGACCAGCTTGCCGAGATGGCTGCCCTGCGGGGCGAGGGCAAGATCCTCGCAGTAGGACTCAGTCACATCACGGTCGAGCAGCTGCGCACCGCGCTGCCACTGGGAATCGCCTGCGTGCAGAACATTTACAACTTGGTTCATCGCGAAGACGAACCGCTGCTGAACCTTTGTGCCGCAAACGGGGTCGCTTGGGTGCCGTACTTCCCGCTCGGCGGCGGCTACGGCACCCTCCCCAAGGTCGTCGACGCGCAAGCGGTCCAGGACGTCGCGGCACGGCTGGGGGTGACGCCCTCGCAGGTCGGGCTTGCCTGGCAGCTGGCGCATTCGCCCAACACTCTGATCATCTCCGGGACGAGCAGCGTTGGGCACCTCATCGAAAACGTCGCCGCGGGGCATGTGCAGCTCGATCGGGAAGCACTGGCCACACTCGACGCGGCGTCTGTCCCGAAAGGGTGATTGATCAGGTGGTCTTGACGGGCAGTTGCAGGTACGAAGCATGTTCGCCGCCGGTGTGGATGACGTGCTGTCCACTGTTGACGCCGGTGTAGCCGCGGATCGCCGGCATCAGTGTTCCCAGGAGGTTTCGGGCGCTGATGACGAAGCGGAGCTGTTCGCCGGGGTGGAAGGCAAGGCCGATCGGAAGCAGATCGATTTCAACGTCGGCGATCTCGCCGGGTGCGAGCTTCGCGATCCGGTCGAAGCTGTGGGCGGGCACGTCATCCGTCGACAGCGTCTCATCGAGATGGCGGGCTGAAACACGCAAGCGTCCGTCCGAGCCCTTGTACCGCAGGATGGTCGCGCCGTAATCGGTGAGATCGTGGACCCTCGCGCTTTGGTTGGGAACGGTGAACGCCTGCAACGGCGTTCCGTATGCATCGAGCTTCTGCACGAGCACGAACAGGTCCATGTCGTCAGCGCCGCGCACTTCGACCCAGAGGTGCGCCTTCGGATAGCCGATCATCACCGTCTCCTCGTCGAAGCGGGTGATGAACGACACCGCGTTCGGGTTGGAATCGACGTCGTAGGCTGCTGTGACCCCGTCGGCCGGCGCTTCGGTGGTCAACGATCGTGACCGCGAGTCGAGGTAATACTTCGTCGAAACGACCTCCGCCGGCGGAAACGAGTCCGCGGCGACGCGGACTTGGTCGCCGCCCTCGAGGTCGAGGATGGAGTAGCGGACACGGGGTGTTTGCTCCCACCCGTTGTCGTCGTTTTTGAGGTAGTGGTCGAAAAAGCGGCGCAGGTCCTCCACGTTCGCTTCATCGTAGTAGTCGGGCCACTCCTGGCTGTTGTGCACGCGCAGCCACTTCTCTTCGGAGGCCATGCGGCGCCAGGCGCGGAACGTTCCGGCGGTATGCAGTGTGTTGGAGTAGCTCGCAACGACGTAGGCCGGCACAGTGATCCGGTTGAAGTCCGGGATCTTGTTCTCCCACAGCTCATTCATGAGCGGGAAGCGCTCCGCCTCCGAGATGATGTCCTCCTTCTGGCCCTTGCCGAAGAAGCTGCCGTCCTGGAGCTGCTGAGCGAAGCCGGTGTCAGGCATGCCGCCGCGCATCAGCAGGTCGCGGTAGACGTCACTCACGCCCTCCCATGGGTTGATCGCCGTCAGCTGCGGGGGCTGTTCGGCGGCGGTGAACCACTGCGAGGCCGCGAGGTAGGAGGTTCCGCTCATTCCGACCTTGCCGGTGCACCACTCCTGGCCGGCAAGCCACTCAATCAGATCGTGGCAGTCGCGGCCCTCCTGGCGATCCCACAGCACGCTGTCACCTTCGGAGTCGACCACACCGCGAATATCTGGATTGCAGATTGCATAGCCTTGCGCGCACCAATACGCCGGGTCGGGACCTTCGAACTTTTCCAGCCCTGAGACGATGCCGTTGTCCAGGCCGACCAGGCCGAACACACCCATCACGCTGAGGGAGGTGCCTTGGCCCTTGCCGTACGGGCTCCAAGCCACAATGACAGGGACCTGCTGGGCTCCAGCGGGACGAAACACGTCGACGAGGATCGTTATACCGTCCCGCAGCTGGACAGGGACGTCCTTCTCGAACACGATGTCGACCGGCAACGGCAGGAACTGAGGTGCGATCTGAAATCCCGCCGCCAGAGTCCGAGTACCGGGATCGAATTTGCTCAACAGGCCGGTCCTGGCATCCGGCAGCGGGTGGGACGGCACAAACATCTTCTGGTCATCGCTCACGGCGGGCTCCTCTTAATTGTTTCGTCCCCGGATGGGCTCCTGCAGTGCTGCAAGCGTACGTCCGGGATCCCTTAAACTCAACACACGTTGAGATAATTACCAGTGAGGGATAAATTGGGGGATATGAATGAGCAGATTGAATCAGTGCCCGGGACAGCTCGAGGGCGCCGCCCCGGACCCGGAAGCACGCGGCAGGCAGTGATCGATGCGGCCCGCACCCGATTCGCCGCCGACGGGTTCACCGCCACCACGATCAGGCTCATCGCCGCGGACGCCGAGGTGGACGCATCCCAGGTCATGCAGTTCTTTGGCTCGAAAGACGAACTCTTCGCGGCCGTGATGGCCATCCCGTCGTCCGCCCTCGAGCTGTTCAGCACGGCGTTCGAGGGACCGGACGAGCATCTCGGCGAACGGGTGGTCCGCGCCCACCTCAGAGCGTGGGAGGGAGCGCCCAAAGATTCGGAACCGCTGATGGCGATGCTGCGCGGTGCGATCGTCAACGAAAAGGCGAGTGCGCAGCTGGCCGATTTCATCCAGTCCCGGCTGCTGGACGGCACCCGCGGAAACGCCGGCGCCGACGCCGCACTCCGAGCTGGTCTGGCGTCCTCAATGCTCGTCGGCATCGTCACCAGCCGGAACATCATCGGAGTGCCCACGCTCGTCGCCGCAGACACGGAAGACTTGGTCGCGGTCCTCGCCCCGGCGATCCAACAGATCCTGGTGCCCCAGCCCATGGCCTGGATCGAAACGGGAAACGGCGCCTGACCCCCGATCGCTGGCCGCAGTCATCACCTCGGGGCCTTTCGTCATAATTGAGACCCGCGGGGGAGCTTTCCCAGCGGCGGCAACGGCGCCCGGCTAGGCTGGAGGAAACCGCTGGTAATCAACCATGGAGGAACGATGTCTGCACAGATCGGCGTAACAGGACTGGCCGTTATGGGAGCCAACCTCGCCCGGAACCTGGCCCGCAATGGATTTACGGTGGCCCTGCATAACCGTTCGGTGGAAAAGACGGACGCGCTGCTGGCCAAACACGGTGGCGATGGAGAATTCATCCGCACCGAGTCGCTTCAGGAACTGGTGGAGTCGCTGGAAAAGCCGCGGCGGGTACTGATCATGGTCAAGGCCGGTGCACCGGTGGATTCGGTCATCGAGCAACTGGTGCCGCTGCTGGAGACCGGCGACATTGTCATTGACGCCGGCAACTCACATTTCCAGGACACCCGCCGCCGCGAGGCGGCGCTGGCCAAAAAGGATCTGCATTTCGTGGGTATCGGTGTCTCAGGTGGCGAGGAGGGTGCGCTCAATGGGCCGTCCATCATGCCCGGCGGATCCAAGGAATCTTATGCGGCGCTGGGGCCACTGCTGGAAAAGATCTCCGCCCACGTGGACGGCCAGCCGTGCTGTGCCTGGATTGGCACCGATGGCGCCGGGCATTTCGTGAAAATGGTGCACAACGGCATTGAATACGCGGACATGCAGGTCATTGGCGAGGCCTTCGACCTGCTGCGTTCCGGCGCCGGGATCGAGCCGGCCGAGCAGGCCAAGATCTTCACCGAATGGAACAAGGGAACGCTGTCCTCCTTCCTGATCGAGATCACCGCCGAGGTGCTCGCCCACACGGATGGACGGACCGGAAAGCCGTTCGTCGACGTCGTCGTCGATGCCGCCGGGCAAAAGGGGACCGGCCGCTGGACCGTCATTTCCGCGCTCGAACTCGGGTCGCCGACGTCGGGCATTGCCGAGTCCGTCTTCGCCCGTGCCCTGTCCTCTCAAGCCGCCCAGCGCGCGGAAGCACAGCAAAAGCTCGCCGGACATGAGGAAAGCATCGCCGTCGGTGAGGATTTCGTGGAAGACGTCCGGCAGGCATTGTTCGCCTCTAAGCTGGTCAGCTACGCGCAGGGACTGGACATGCTGACCGGAGCCGCGAAGGAGTACGGCTGGGACCTGAAACTCGATGAAATAGCCGCCCTGTGGCGTGGCGGCTGCATCATCCGGGCCGAACTGCTCAAGGACATCACCGCGGCCTACGCGGCCCAGGATAAGCCCGCCAACCTGCTGTTCGCCCCGGCATTCAGCGAGGCCATCGCAGGCGCACTGCCGGCATGGCGCCGGGTGGTGGCAACCGCCGTCGGGCTTGGCATACCGGTACCGGTCTTCTCCTCGTCGCTGGCCTACTACGACGGACTGCGCCGCAAGCGCCTGCCCGCGGCGCTGACGCAGGGCCTGCGTGACCTGTTCGGCGCGCACACGTATTCCCGGATCGACGCCGAGGGCACCTTCCACACGCTGTGGGGCGAAGATAAGTCAGAGGTCGAGGCCGCCGACACGCACTAAGGCCGCAACAAGCCGGGGCCCCCGTTCCGCAGAACGGGGG
>NZ_JADPVH010000079.1 GCF_026932795.1 Paenarthrobacter sp. Z7-10
ATGAAGTTATTCAAGCTCTCCACCGCATTTGCTGGCAGGCGGTCCGGTGAAGGGCTCCCACTTCCGCACCCTCTAGGAGGGTCCTTCCGTTATGCCCATCAGTCTACACGCACATACCCCGTCGTCCACGGAAACCGCCGGGGACACCCCGGACGTCTGTCGATCAGTGCGCCTTCGGCGTGTCAATCGTGCCCGTGAGAGCGATTCCGCCGTTGTGTTGGCTGCGGTGCCTACGGGCAGTGTCCGCTCAGCGCATGGTCGCCAGACTATGGCCGCGTTGCTCGGCCATGAGTTTTTCGCCGCCCGCAACCGCAACGGTCAGGCAACCATCATGGCCGTACTCAATGCCCTGATTCAGCGCGCCGACTATGAGTCGATGACTACCCGCCCGGGCTGGGAAAACCTCGTAACAGTCACCGGGACGTCCAGGACAACCGTGGCGCGTGTCCTGCGGCTTCTCATCAACTGGGGCATCATCGGCCGCGTAGCAACCGGCAGGCAGGCCAAATACGCCGCAGCCGGACCCGACGGGGAACGCATCAACGAAGCAGCCGTCTACGTCCTTTGCACACCCTCCCCGCTGGCACTTGTGAACAAAGATGGCACCCCTCCCGCCCTAGGCGGTTCTCACCTTAATAAAAGAAAGTTAACCCATACACGCGCACAAGAAAAAAGCTTTCATCAGGACGTGGCTACGCCACGGCTGATTATCGAAGGCGCCGCAAGCTGCGCACCTGCCGCCCAAGTGCCCTGGCGTCCGGAAATCCAATGGCCAACCCACCGAACTACAAAACGCCGAATACAGCGTGCGGCCGCAGCTGCCGAGATCCGCAACCGGAGTTTTCCGCTGCGTTGCATGACGACCAAAGACGTCGCCAGCTCCTGCCGGGACTTCTTCCTGGCCGGCTGGACCGTCGCTGACATCCTGCACGCCCTGGACTGGAAGCCTGACAACACTGCGTGGCCGCACAGCGGCGCACCGGACACACGTGAACCCTGGCGGATACGCGGCTGGATGCGGCACCGACTCGGAGCCTGGCGCACAGAGGCCGGCGAACCACTGCGCTCCCCCGACCAACAAGCCACCGCCCACCAAGCAGACCAACGCCGGCAACAGGCCACCGAACGCCGCCGCGTGCTCGAACGCCAAGCAAAACACGCCACCCGCCTCAGCCAAGGCGACACCCCCACCAAAATCACCGCCCTAGCTCACATCCGGGCAATCTTCGACGCCAACAAACAACAGCATTCCACCCACAGCCCTCCACCCTGTTCGATGAAACGCTCTGACAAGCGAGTGGAAGTTAAATCCGTCATGACAGATTTAACTCAAATAAATATTTCTGTCATGACAGATGGACAGATTGACGTACATCTATCAATCTGTCAGTCTGTATTTAAACTAGAGGGAGCAACATGAAAGTTACTGCCATTGGCAACCGAAAGGGCGGCGTGGGCAAGACGTCCGTAACCCTCGGCCTTGCCACAGGACTCCGGCTCATCGGCAAGAAGGTTCTAGTCATCGACCTGGATCCGCAAGCCAACGTCACTGATGCCCTGGAAGGAGCTGGAGAGTTCGACATCTTTGATGTCCTCTACGGCGGGGAAGCCGGCACCCTTGGCCAGGCCATCACCACGACCTCTTGGGCCGGCATTGACCTCATTCCGAGCTCGGAGTCGCTGGCCAGGCTTGAGTCCGAAAGCATTATGACTCCAGAAATGCGGCTCAAGGCGGCCGCCTGGGGGGCAACGGAACTGGAGGAGTATGACCACGTCCTCATTGATTTGCCTCCCGCCCTTGGAAGACTGACACTGAACGGGCTGATCTGGGCGGACCGAGTTCTGGTGGTAACCGAGCCAGCCGCATTCTCCGTCAAGGGAGTCACCGAGTTCCTGGAAACAGTCAAGAAGGTTCAGTCGCTGCCGCACCTGAATCCCGATCTGAAGTTCCTTGGCATCATCATCAACAAAACAAGCTCACCGCTGACCGGTGAGCATGTCTTTCAGATCGGTGAGCTCGAAGCCGAGTACGGAAGCGACGTGATGTATCCGCACCTGCCCCTTAGAACAGCGATGCAGGATTCCATTAGTAGCAGGGCCCCGCTGACAAAGATCGTTAGCAGGGGAGCGGCCATCATGACAGAGAAGTTTGTCGCCCTCGCGCGATTCTTGGACGAGGAGAACTAGATGGCCGTCGAGAGAAAGTCATCCCTTCGGAAGGCGCCGGTAGTGGACGTCGTAGACTCCCTGACCGCAGGGCCCGAACTGCTGGCCCCCGAAACCGGCGCGCCGCCCGTGGTTGAGGTGCGGGACACTACCGCGCAGTGGGAGCCCGTTGCAACGCAAGGACCAGGGCCCGGGCGCCCCAGGAGTAAGAGACGGATGGAGCCGTTTTCATCCAAGATCGAAATCGAACTCCGCGACGAACTCGATGCCTACATTAAAGCCAACGGAGTCACGATTACCGACTTTCTGGACGAAGCGATTCGCGACCGATTAAAAAAATAATTCCGTCCAGACATAATTATTTAAAATCGCCACTCCTTTCCGGAGCTAGGGCAGTCGGTTGAGAGCTCGTGGTCTGGCTGCCGGACGATCCCCACAGCACGGCCGATGTCGCGGCCGAGATGCCCCCACCCCCTGACGAAGACCACGAGATTGAGCGTTCCGGGCGGGACTCAAAAGTCTGCCTGTGGTTGAGTTGCCCCACGGATAACAGCTATGCCAATGGGGGGCGGCGTGTGGTTCCTCATCGCCCCTGATCAACGCCCCCGGATTGGCTGAACAAAAGAACCGAAGTCGGCTCCCATGGTTTTTCATCCCAGGCTTCATCGGGACGTTTGCCACACTGCTCATCGTGGTGATTCCACCACCCTTGGGAGTTCCGACACCAACGCGTCCCGGGGATAGGGGGGGGGCAGGAGCCGGAAAGTGGACGATGCGAAGGGCATTCTGAGTGACTATCCCGAAATTTCGATGTTCAGAGGGGGGCTTGAGGACCAATGCTCGGAAAAGTCCACGCGCTAAGCCTGTTGGTGCCCAGGGGAGGGAAGGTTGGTACGCCTTAATCGCCTGTAAATAGTAATAGTAGTAGGTAGTAAGGTAATTACTACCTACTACTATTACTTCTCTGCCGGAGGATGCTATGTCTGTGAGTGCTAAGGAACGTGTTTTCGCCGCTGCTGAGAAGGTGAGTAGTGAGCGGGCTCCTACTGTTGCTTCGGTGCGGGAGGTAGCGGGTGTCAGTATGGCTGATGCGTCCCGTTTTTTGCGGGAGTGGAAGAGTGATCGGGAGGAGAGCACTCGTCAGGTTGTTGCAGCACCGCCTTCGGTGACGGAGTATGCGCAGAAGCTTGCTGGGGGTGTGTGGGGTGAAGCTGTCCGGCTGGCGGGGGAGCAGCATGCCGGGCTTCAGGCCCAGTGGGCGGAGGAGAAAGCCGTCCTCACTAAGGAGATTGACGAATTGGTTGCTACCGCTGATGCGACGGATGCTGCGCATCGGGCTGAGATGGAGGAAGCGGCCAAGGCTTTGAGCGTAGCGCAGGCTTTGGTGGGCGCCGCGGAGGAGAAGGCCGGCACCGCCATGCAGACCGCTGAGGTGGCGGTACTAGAGAACAGTGAGCTGCGGGTGCAGTTGGCAGCTGCGCAGGCGACGTCAGTGACTCTGCAGAGCGCCATGGACGCGGTTCTGGCCAGAATCCCCGCGGCAGGGAAGAGCACAGGCAAGGCGAAGTAGCCTACCCGGGGGCTGGGGGTGTTGGTGGGGGGAGTGTGACCTGCCAGCGGAGCAGTCCGGACCAGCCTGGGACTCTTTCATCCAGGAGTCGGGTCTGGGCGGGGGACAACTTGTTGCGGGTGTGGTTTTGTTTTTGTCCGTGCAGCCAGACGCCGAGGATGCGTTCGGCCTCGGTATGCGGGTTTTTGTATCTGGGCCAGCGCCGTTGCTGGGCAACGAAGCTGCGCAGTTCTGTTAGACGGTGGATCCAGCGCTGCCCATCGTGGATGGTTCGCTGCGGTGTCCTCCACGTCCCCAACGAATCCAATGCCTCCTCTTGGGCCAAGCCCAGCTGGCCGTGTCGGGGGCGGCTGAGCGTTGTTTACCCAGCCACCGGGCCAGGGACGGTTCAGTGTCCAATGTTCCCGTGGCGGCTGGTTGCCGCTGATGCGTGACCATGAACAGCTGTAACTGGTCAAACCGCCGTTCCCAGGCAGTGGTTGGTCGGCGCTGCGGACCAGTCACGGGTGGACGGTTGGCTTCATGGTCCTGTAGTAGTCCGGGGTCCGTCCTGCCGTACACCGTGAGGTGGGCGGTGGACCGTGCTTTTGGGTGCGTGACAGAGTTCAGCGATCCGCCGGAAGGGAAGGCCTTTGCTGTACATCAGATCCCACTCGGGATGCCGACTCCCAACAGGACTTCCCCCGGCATCCACCATGCGTTCTTTGGTCATGGCGTTAACCTAACCCCCGGTGCAGCTTCATTCCTATGACCTGGCCGGATTCGGGACCACCGTGCCACGCTATGACGGGGTGAACGACAAGACGGCCACGGGCCCCAGAAGCGAAGTTTTTTAGGGTGTGATTGGTTTAGGTGGCTTTGACGGTGGGGAGTTCGTCCCAGTGGGTGGTGTAGCGGGGGGAGAGCATGTTCCGTTTCATGGTCCAGTCCGGACCGCCTCGGAGGCCGGCGTGGCCGAGGCCGATGGAGCCGCGCCCGTAGCGGCGGGTCACGTTTTCCAGGAGGGTGCCAACATGGCGTTCCTCGTGCCGGTTTACGAACAGGGCCAGGGGCGCTTGGTTGGCGGTGGGCCGCAGGTCGGTGACCATGATCCCGGCTTTGGCGTATTTGATTCCTTCGTGGATGAGGGGCAGCAGGGCGTGGGCGGCTTTGGTGAGGAGCACGGGGTCGGCGGTGGGCATGGGCAGTGGCACGCACACTGAGGGGTAGGAGGTGTCTTTGGGGTTGTAGTGGGAGGTGGCGGCGAAGGCGGTGAGGATTTTGGCTTGGAGTCCGTGTTTGGCCAGCCGGGCGGAGGCTTGCTGGCCGTAGACGCTCATGACCTGCTGGATGCCGGTGGTTGTGGTGATGGGGGTGGCGAAGGAGCGGGAGAAGATGAGCTGGTCCCTGCCGATGCGTTCTTCTTCCATGGGGATGCAGGGTGTTCCCTGCAGTTCCAGGACGGTGCGCATCATGACCACGGAGAAGCGGTCCCGGATCGTGACCGGATCGGCCCGGGCCAGGTCGAGGATGGAATGGATACCCAGGGCGTTGAGGCGTTTAGTTAGCCGGGTGGCGACACCCCAGATCTCAATGACCGACAGGCGGCGCATGAGCGTTTCCCTGTCCGGGAGTGGTACGGAGTCCCAGTGGCAGACTCCGTTGAAGGCGGGGTTGTTTTTTGCCCATTTGTTGGCCAGCTTCGCCAGGGTTTTTGTGGGGGCGATGCCGACGCAGACGGGCACGCCGACGTTGCGTCGTACGGCGGTCTTCATGGTCTGTCCGAGGGTTATGAGTTCGGTGGGGGTGCCTTTGACGCCGAGGAAGGCTTCGTCGATGCTGTAGACCTCCAGCCAGGCGGAGTATCGGCCGAGGAGTTCCATGACGCGGGCGCTGATGTCGCCGTAGAGTTCGTAGTTGCTGGACAGGGCGATCAGTCCCCATTCCCTGGCGCGGGGGGCGAGTTTGAACCAGGGTTCACCCATGGGGATGCCGAGGGCTTTGGCTTCGGGGGAGCGGGTGACGGCGCAGCCGTCGTTGTTGGACAGGACAATGACTGGTTTGCCTTCCAGGGCGGGGTTGAAGGCCCGCTCGGCGGAGGCGTAGAAGCAGTTCACGTCCACGTGCGCGATCTGCGGCATCCGCCGCATGAGAGCCGGGTTAGACATTACTGGCCCTAGACATGGTGCAGGCATCTGGTTGCGACACCCCAGATGACCAGGTCCGATAATGAGGGCACCCGGATATCGGGGTAGGCGGGGTTCTCTGCCTGCAGTACAACCCCGGTCGAAGTGATGCGGAGCCGTTTGATGGTCAGTTCCCCGTCCAGGACGGCGACGACGACGGAGCCGTCCCTCGGTTCCAGGGCACGGTTGACGATCAGTTCATCACCGTCGCTGATCCCGGCGCCCTCCATTGATTCCCCGGCCACCCTCACGACGTAGGTGCTTGTGATGTCCTTGATCAGATGCGCGTTGAGGTCGATCCGGCCGTCAAAGTAGTCCTGCGCGGGGGAGGGGTAGCCGGCCGCGACGGGGACCGGGGAGATCAGCACCGACAACAATGACCTGCCCGCGTCTAACGCCCACAACACACCTTTATTCGAATATATGTTCGACTAATTCAGTGTAGCCGCACCGACCGACAAAACAACGACAGATGTTTCCCCGGTTGGTTGTATAGGCCGCCGACTGAAGAAGCAGAGAACGTGTTGAGAGGCTTCATCAGCGCTGAGGGGTAAGGCTCCCTGGAAACCTGGCAAAAGGTCTCTCCTCAATCAGGACGCGGACGCGCTGGGACCTCTTCACCGCTGTACCTGGAACTCCGCTTCAGGTACAGCGGTGAGCGGCACGGGCGTCGTCGTCTCAGGTCCCCTAGTCGACAGCATCAACTGGGCGGCCCTGGACAGCTTTATCTAGGCAGGCACCCCCGCAGTACCCCTAAGAACGACACACCGACCGCGCAGGGTTAGAGATTGGGTGCACGGTTGTTACAACCCCAAAATATCATCGGTGATTAAGGTTGAGGGTGAAGACCCTTTTCCCGGGCCGGGGTCCGTGAGACCATGATGCATGAGCCAGGAAAAGCGGCCAGTGGCCGGGCGAAGCGCTGGGGCGGGGCCTGCGGGGAAAGCCCCATCCATGCGTGGTTTCCTTGGTGACACGTCCCGGCATAAGGAGCTGCGCAGCGCCGCAATGCGGCGCCGTGCTGCGGAGGAGAAACTCCAGCTGCATCAACAAGAGGCCAAGAAAAAATTGGTTCCACCAAAAATTCTTAACTAGACAGTCCCATGAAGCAGGAGGGCGGTAGGTAAATTATGCGGTGCTGGACACAGTGCCTACAAGGTGGCCGACCGTGGCTAAAAGTGTTCCGGGGTGCCTCGGCTAGTGGTATCGGCCCGGGAGGTTTCTGCGGCCAGCGCTGCCCGGGATCAGGATGGGCGGGAGAACGGATCGGTTGTTGTTGAGCTTCGGAATGCTCACTGGTGTCAGGGAGAGAGCCGACCCGCCCCGACATGGGGTGAGCTCTTCGGACGCTGCGAGCCGAGCTGGCTTTATATACTGGCGCTATGCCGGAGATGGAATGTTGGCCCACGGGGCGCTTGTTGTCCACTGCTGCGCGGCTCGTTGAGCACGCGTGGAACGAGAATCTTAACGGTTTGAGGTTGACGCATGCTGGGGTTGCCGTCCTGGATGTCCTTACCGTCAAGGGGGCGATGACCCAGTCCGCGCTTGCCGGGACCGTGCGGGTCAAGGCCCAGACGATGGGCAGGACGCTCGTCAGGCTGGAGAGCCACGGCCACATCAGCCGAACATGCGGCCTGTCGGATCGTCGCAGCCATGTTGTGTCGATCACTCCTGCAGGCAGCGCCGCCCTGGTGGAGGCCCATGAACTTGAGGCCCTGGTCTTTTCAGTCGTTAAGGTGGACCCGGATATACTTCACCGCGAACTGCTGACCTTGGTCCGTGGCCTGGGCGGGAGGGATGTGTCACCGGTGTCCACCGCCATCGTGGCCGGAGGAGACGGGGGCTTTTAGGATAGGCCGGGTTGGGCACCCGGCACAACGTTCCGTCCGGCAGCCGGGGAAATGGCGGGGCCTTTACCGCGGCAGGGACCACAGCTTGCGGCACTCAAGCGCTGTGTGCTTAGTATCTATTGTTCGGCTCGCCGGGATCCCGGTGGGAAGCGCCTATCAAGGAGGACTCCATGGGCTTGGGTGACAAAATTCAGAACGCGGGAGAAAAACTGACTGGTAAAGCCAAAGAGGGCGCCGGAGAAGCTACCGACGACAACAGCCTCAAGGCCGAAGGAAGGACCGACCAAGGCAAAGCTGACCTCAAGCAGGCCGGGGAACACGTCAAGGACGCGTTCAAAAAATAACCACAGACAACATCCGCTCGATGAGACGGAGCACACCAGCAACGGTGCGCCCCTTCTTCGTGGGTCTCATATCACTCCTCGTGGAGTCACTGGAACATGAGGTGGTCCTGCCAGCTACCCGTGGTCTTCAAGCAGCGGTGCGCCATCGCGTACTGCTCGAAGCCGGTCTTAGGAAAGAACGCGACGAGAAGCAGCATTGGCCTGGAGCGTTTCGGCTTGCACACGGTGAAGGCAGGGCTCCTCAAACGCCAGCGCCAGCGTTGCCCGCACCGAGTTTGTAGCTGCGTCCTGGCCCTCTCGCTCTTCCACGGGATACTGCGAGCTGCCGTACATGGAAGCGCTCTTATCGGAGAGGCAGCCGCCCTCACGGGACCCTGGCTGTTCAGCCTGCTGTCCCGGGAGGAGCAGGTATGGCTGCTTGACCCCGCTCGACGGGACAGCCACGTTTGATCAAGGATCGCCGGACTACGCCGTGATGGCTGCGCTCGGCGTACCGGGAGTGGCAGTGCTATCCGTTATCCCTCAGCGGCGCTGGGCGTAAATCAGGGGACCTGATCTGGAACAACACCGGAGGGTGTGCTTCCGCAGTCTCACCGAAAGTATCAGCCCCACGGGGGCCGACGGGCAGAGCCGGGCACCGTCATGGCAGCGTTCAACCCAGCTCGGACGAGACCAGTCGCCGGAGCGTACTCAGGCGGGCATGCCCCGCGCCGCTCCTCGCCGTCTCAAGGTTGGACGGCCGGAAATTACCGCTGGAAAACCGAACGTGAACGGCCCCCAGGGGTTGAAAGCTCGAGGGCTCGAGACCTGTCAGGAACGGGCTGTCCGACTAGATTTCCCGGGAAATGTTCCGCATCACCGGTCCGGATGCGGCCCTGCGGGTTTAGGGTGGAACGAAGGCTACCTGCCGGGAAATCCCTCAAGGAGGGGCGCGTGACTTCCAGCCAGTCCAGTTCCGAACAATTCGGTCAGCATCTGAAAAGCGTCGGCGGTTCAGAGGCTGACGTCAGCGGTTCCGCGTACGTCGTCACGGAGAAGGACACCGTGGAAAGCGTCGTCTCGGGCCTGCGGATGGAACAGCACGAGCACGGCGGTTCGGCAGGTGAGTCCACCATCCTGCACGCGTCTGCCCAGGTCCTCATCAGCAGGCGCGATGAGCAGGATCCGAGTCGTCACCCAGGGGCCTCCCAGCCGGGGGAGTATCAGCTGGACATTCATTTCCATGGGGGCCACTGCACCCGTGAACCCATTCCCGAGGAGGATCTGGAAGCTGCCAAGGCATGGGCCCAGAGACGGATCGAGGCCGAAGGGGCGGATTTCGGGGCCATTTACTTTCCATCCGGGGGCGGGGATGCTCCTGGAACGGGTGCGCTGGAATGCAGTTACGACTCTGGGCTGGGCTGGCACCAGTAGGCTGCCTGCCCGTGGCGTGACCCCTGGTGATGGCGCCGGCCGCTCCACCCATCGGGCTGTGATTCACGGTGATGGCAGTTCGACACAAAATGAGTGCCGGACCAAGGCCAGTACCCGGAACAGCAGTGAGTAGGATGTTGGCACAATATGCTTGGCGTGGTTACTTATCCCAGCGATCATTAACCACCCCCGCTTCCTCACGGGTCCGGTAGTCCTGGCTCCCTCTGCGGCCAAGAAACACCGGGCACTGGGGGAGCAGGTTCGTCTTTTCCCCCGTTACTGCCCGCCCCTCGCGGAACCGGCAACCTGACGCGGGGTCAGACCGCAGGTCCCTTTGCCGGTGGTGAGCGAGCTATTTAGTTAGGGAACGACGGCGTCTTGGCCACGGGTGAAGTATTTCCGTTTGGCCGGGCCTGCGGTGCTTCCGGGGGGAGGAACAATGAATACCAGGCATACTGGGTCATGCGCCGGCAGGGTGTGTCTGCGGGAGCGCCGGCCAGGGCGGCTAGTGCCTGTCCTGGCGGGCGATGAAGAGCTCCCGGATCAGCAACATGATGGCAGCGGCCGTGGGAATGGCGATCAGGGCACCGAGCACGCCCAGCAGGGTCCCGCCGGCAATCACCGAGATCACCGCAATCGCTCCCGGGACCGCCACGGCCCGCTGCATGATGCGGGGCGAGACGAAGTAAGCCTCAAACTGCAGGTAAGCGAAGTACAGGATGGCGAACACCGCCGCGGTTTGCCAGCCGTGGGTGAGCGCCACCAGGGTCACGGTGATTGCCGCTATCAGGGAACCGACCAGCGGGATGAAGGCCAGCAGGGCGACGACGAACGCCAACAGCACGCTGAACGGAACGCCAACGATGGACATGATGATGAAGGCGTAGATCGCGTTGATCACAGCCACGCAGACCTGCCCGATCACGTAGTTACCCACCGAACGGGTGATTTCCTCGCTCAGGCTTTCCACCCGCTTGCGGCTGGAACGGGGAGCCAGCCGGTAGCTCCACCGCTTCATCGCCGGCAGCGATGCCAGGAAGTACAGGCTGAGCACCAGCACAATCAAAGCCCCGAAGAGGCTGTTGGCGATGGTGGAGCCGATGCCCAGCACCCCGCCAAAGATTCCGCCGACGGCCTGGGAGTCCTGGAAGAACTTCGCCACCTGGGCGTTGATCTGGTCCCGAACATGGTACTGAGTGTCGACGTTCTTAAAGAAGTCAGAGTTCAGGAAATCGCTGATCCACCCAGGGGTCTTGGCAATCAGTTGGGACATCTGTCCTACGATCGTGGGAATCAGGATCGCAAAGAAGGCCGCCAGCAGGCCAACCAGAACGGCCAGGGAAATCACAATTCCGGCGGGCCGGGGGACCTTGTGGCCCTCGAGCCAGCGCACCACTGGGTCCAGGCCAAGCGCAATGAACAGGGCCGCCAGCATCCACAGCAGCAACTGTGCGGTGTTGGTCATGACGTAGTACAGCAACAACGCCAAGCCGACACCCACGGCACCCATAAACCCCATATATATCGGCCGCTGCGCCGCCATCCGCGGGCCGGGCATACCCAGCCGCGCGGCTTCCGCCTCCGCCGCGGCTTCCATCAGGGTTTCCGGTGGCAGCTCAAAGCGGATCCGCGGCTGAGCGCCCGGCAGTGGCCGCAGGAGCCGGGACCGAAGCGAAGCTAACGTATGTACCCGCACTCTGGCCGGCTGCCCGGACGCTGCTCCGGCAGGTGCAGCAGAACTTTCCGGTGTGCCGTCGGAGACTGCAGGTTCGGGAGCGCGGCCGGTGAGGTTTCGTTCCTGGGTCACGGTTGACTGCTGCTTTCACGGGATCGGATAGGCGAAAGGGACACATCCGGTCCGAATCCGGACCGGTTCACGTCGTCCCACACATTATCAGCCCGCAAAACCTGTCACATTGCCCCACCGGTAGCGTTCAAAAAACCGGATCGGCGGCAGGACGCCGGTAGCGCCACGGCTTTCGGACCGGCTGCCGCGAAAACGGCCATAGCTCAGTAGGCGCTGCGGTCCCGCGGGCCGCCGGGGAGTGGAAAGGACGGGGGATCCACGGGGTGTGCGGGGGATCCAGTCGGGCTTGGCTGGGTGGCCGTCAGTGTGGGCTGATGGGCTGTGGGAGTTGTCGTTCTGGTCTGCTGGAGAGTTGGAATACCCCGAAAACGGCCAGTGCGCCGGCGGCCACGAACGCGGCAATGGCCCAGAGCGGAGCATGGGTGGCTTCGCCGAGCACGACGATGCCGATCGTGACACCGATCATGGGGTCAATGACCGTCAGACCGGCGACCACGAGGTCCGGCGGCCCGGATGAGTACGCGGTTTGAACGAAGTAGGAACCCAACAACGCGGCCGCGATGATTCCAATCAGGCAGAGGAAGACCAGGCCGTCACCGGGGGCAAGGCGGTATCCGGTTTGGAGTAGCGTGTGGACCCGGTCGATGATGACTTTCGCGAGCGTGGCGACGAATCCGAAAAGTACTCCCGCTGCGACGATGTAGAAAATGGTGGTGACTTTTTGGCGGAACAGTCCGAAGGCCGCGCCCAGGGCTGCCAGAACGCAGGCCAGGATGATGAGAACGATGCGCAGTTGAACCGTGCCGATGGGCAGGGACGTGGTCGTGAACGCGGCGACCGTGACGAAGAGCGCGATCCCGCCGACGCAAAATGCGATGGCCCGGATCGTGAAGGCACTGAGCCTGGTTTTCGTGGCGCGAGCGTTCAGCACTGCAGTGATGACCAGTGCCACGGCTCCCAGCGGCTGGACCACGGTCAGGGGTGCAAGGAAGAGGCTGATCAGCTGAAGTATGATCGCCAGGGCGAGCATTAGCGTACCGGCGATCCACGATGGTCGACGAAGAAGCGACAGAAGTTGGCCGGAACGAAGGCCGTTTCGGGCGTCTGTTGAACTTGCGGCCTCTACTTTATTTACGCCCCGGTGCTGATACTGTGCGCCAAGGGCCAAAAAGACTGACCCCACCAGAGCCACAGGGATACCCAGGGCCTGCACCGGCGACAACGAAACTAGCTCCAACGACATGCGGCCACGTTACCCCCAAACACCCCCACACCAACGAAACACCAAGAGTCCGGCCTTTCCCGGATGTTGTTCACCGCCGAATGGGTCTGCCCAGGAGAACCGGGGACCCGGTGGTTCGCCATCGGACTAAGCCCTGGCAGCGAAGAGAGGTATTCGTTGTGAGAGTGCGTCCGCGGCAACCATTACACGGCGAGCCCCTTGTATTCGTTGGTCCGGGAGGATCTCAAAGGGTGTCTCTCGAACGATCATTACCGGGCACCCGCACAGGTGCGTGGCAGCGGATGTCCGATAGATCCAGATTCCAGCGAGCGTACTCAAAACGCCGCCGTCACTAGATGGGGTGATTCGTGAATAAGTGAAAAATCGTGGGTTAGCGTTTGATTGATCGCCAGGCTGGTCTGGCAGTGAGTAGGATCTGCGCAGCAGTCCCCCTAAGTAATTTAAGTGCTGGGCAGCAGCCCCAAACGGTCGGGGCGGGCAAGGAATGCATAAAGATGCTCTCAACTTGCCCGCCCCATGCTGCGGGTGTTGCTGTGGTCGTCTCAAGCTGTTCGACGACCGGGTACTGCGCGTGTTGCTCTGGCCGTCTCAAGCTGTTCGACGACCGGGTGTTACTGGTGTTGCTGTGGTCGTCTCAAGCTGTCGACGACCAGGTACTGCGGGTACTGCTATCCGTCTCCTACTGCTTGACGGTCAGGTACTGCAACGGTGCTTCCCCCTAGACAAGCAACTACAACTACTTTGAGCGGGGGAACTTCCGTTCTCTTTTTCTTTCGAGAAAAAATATAACCACTCTTTGAAATCTCGTCAAGTCGTCTTTGGGCGGTCTGAGTTGGGTCGCGTTTTGCGGTTGGCTCGGGACCTACCTGGTGGCTCGCGATGGCGCGCCACCGGAACAACGAGTAGATCATTCACCCTCACCGCCTCGGCGGGACCGGTGACAACGGTGGTAGTGGCAGCGAAGTCGGTAGGGAGTTGGAAGTACGACTCAACAGCGCCGGACCTTGCATGGAAAAACCCTGGATATGGCTCCTCCGCGTGGAACACTGGGCCCGGCACCCTGGATACGGATCCACTGCCAA
This sequence comes from Paenarthrobacter sp. Z7-10, assembly GCF_026932795.1. Classification (GTDB taxonomy): domain Bacteria; phylum Actinomycetota; class Actinomycetes; order Actinomycetales; family Micrococcaceae; genus Arthrobacter_M. The sequence goes on from NZ_JADPVH010000079.1 coordinate 13,641, forward strand.
CGCCAACCCCATCACAATCGATGTTCCCCTCTCACTGCTGGTCGATGGAGCCAATACCATAGCCGTCGAGACACACCTCAACTACCACGGCACCCCGGACATCAGCTTCGGCCCCAGCGTCATGGACAGTCCTTGGGGTGCGGGGGAATCACGACTGCGGTTTTATCCCGGGCGGACGGGTGAACCTTTCAAGTACGGCTCGGGGTAGAGAGGGCTTGGCCCGGGGAACGCTGGTGTTCGGCGATCAGGGCGAGGGCCATACGCTTGGCCCGTGTGGCCGCCTTCAGGTCACCCTCTACCGCTGAGATGATGGCGCCCTTGGTCAGGATGTGGCAGGACCGTGCGAAACCTTCGGGATCGGAGAAACCCGCTTCGACGGCGAGGGTACGGATGTAGTCACGGACCCGGCACAGGTAACCGATGGATGCCTGCCCCAAGGGATGTGTTGCGCCCATTTCCAGCATGACGGTCATGAATGAACATGCCCGGAAATCTTCCTGGTGAAACCACTCGTCCAAAACATCAAAAATAGCCATCACCTGGGCTGAAGGAGTGTTTGCTCTGGACCGGGACTGTGTTGACCGTCGCGTTATTTGACGATGATGGCGTCAGTGTTTTTGACGATGTTTCGGGGACGAAAACGCCCCACCCGGTGGTCCCTGGTGGGGCGTTCGTCGTCATGGTGACGGCTTGGTCGTCGTTGGTGCCGTGGTTCTTATTCGC
>NZ_JADPVH010000008.1 GCF_026932795.1 Paenarthrobacter sp. Z7-10
ACCCGAAGACCTCGAACACGTCGCCCAGGAACTCAACGCCCGCCCCCGCAAAACACTGGGCTGGAATACCCCAGCCGAACAACTACGTGATCTACTAAGAGCCAGCTAAACCCGGGTGTTGCAACAACCCCTAGAATTCAAGCTGCCCGCCGAACTCGGCGACGGGTGGGCTGCTTCGGCGGTGCAGGTGGCCGAAACGAACCGGGCGGATGTGCCTATACTTTCTGCGGTGACTTGTGTTGCACGGCACCGCCCTGAAGACTGGACCATATCCGGCGCTGCGCTGGTTTAGTCGGCAAGACATCTCGTACTCCGTTGGTCCCACGAAAGGCAACTGATGAGCAACATTCCGGCAGATCTCTCCTACACAGCCGAGCACGAGTGGGTCACGGCACCGACTGCGGACGGCGTAATCCGCTTCGGCATTACTGATTTCGCCCAGGATGCCTTGGGTGACGTGGTGTACGTCCAGATGCCGGAGGCCGGCACGAAAATCGTTGCCGCCGATGTCGTGGGCGAGGTGGAGTCCACCAAGAGCGTCAGCGACATCTACGCTCCGCTGGCAGGCGAAGTTGTTGGCCGCAATGAGGCCTTGGACGCCGATCCCTCGCTGATCAACTCTGACCCCTATGGCGAAGGCTGGCTTGTAGAAGTCCGGCTTGAGGATGTCGCGTCCTACGCCACTTTGCTCGGTGCCGGAGAGTACGAACAACAGGTAGGCTAGTTCCCAGAGCCACGCTGGCCTTGGCCAGAGGTGGCAGGGGCCGCTGGAACGATTTAACTCACCGATGAAACGCCCCGAAACCGTTGCGGTTCGGGGCTGCTGGGGAATACAAGGAGGAGCACCGATGGTTGCCGATGGGAACAACGCCGGGTTCAGTGGGCAGGCGGAGTCTCAGGATCAGCCAGGAGCCTCTGAGACGACGTCGATTAATCTTTCCCCAGTGCGTCGCGAACCGGCGGTTGAGTACAATCTCAGCGCCGAGGAGCGGTCCGCGGTTGAGGCGCTGCCGGCTGGATCCGCGCTGCTCATCGCCCACAGCGGTCCCAACCGCGGCGCCCGGTTCCTGCTCGACTCCGATTCCACCTCGGCCGGCCGGCATCCGGATGCCGACGTTTTCCTGGACGACGTCACGGTGTCCCGCCGGCATGTCACCTTCCGCCGGGTGCCCGGGGGCTTCGAGGTCGTTGATTCCAAGAGCCTGAACGGCACTTACGTCAACGGGGACCGAGTCGACTCGGTTCGACTGCGCAGCGGGAACGAAGTCCAGATTGGCAAGTTCCGGCTGACCTACTACTACAGCCCGGCCGCCCCGGTCAGGCCCCGCTCGTAGGGGCCGCCGTTGTGAGCATGAATAATGCATCCCAGCGGAAGTTGAGCGCACTGACGGGAGTGCGGGTGCACAGCGTCCGTCCCGGCACGCCGGTGATCTTCAATATCGGTGAGGTGCTGGCCCAGCTCAGCGAGGACTTCAGCTCCGTTACTGCCTCCAAAATCCGCTTCTACGAGGAAAAGGGACTGATCACCCCGCAGCGGACCCCGGCCGGTTATCGGCAGTTCCGCGAGGCCGACGTCGAGCGTTTGCGCTTTATCCTGGCGCTGCAGCGCGACCACTACCTGCCCCTGAAGGTGATCCGGGACTACCTGGATGCCATCGACCGCGGTGAGGGTCCGGAAAATTTGCCCCCTGGCGTTTCAATAGCCCCGCGGATGGTTTCCGACGAGTTGGCCGGCGAGTTGAAGAGCCGAACGCGTTCGTTGTCCCCGGACCAGCTCCGTGCCGAGTCCGGCGCCAGTGCCGAACTGCTCGACGCGCTCCTCAGCTACGGCCTGATCTCCAGCCAGGACGGACGTTTCGACGACGCCGCCCTGCACATTGCCAAAGCCTGCACGGCCTTGTCCGCTCATGGTTTGGAGCCGCGGCACCTTCGTCCGTTCCAGGCAGCGGCGGAACGCGAATTTGGACTGGTGGAGCGCGTGGTCGCCCCGCTGGTATCCCGGCGGGATGCCGCCTCCGCGGCCAGGGCTGCGGAAACGGCCCGGGAAATCAGTGACCTCTGCCTCGGTCTGCACAGTGCACTGGTGCAGGGTCAGATTGCGCGGATGGAACGCTGATGCCCAGAACCATCCGGACCGGCGGCGGGACGGGTCAGCCGTGATCGAGGTCCAGATTGTTGGCGTGCGGGTGGAGATGCCCTCGAATCAGCCGCTGGTCCTGCTCAAGGAGCTCCTGGGTGAGCGCCATCTGCCCATCTGGATCGGCACGCCGGAAGCCACTGCGATAGCCCTGGCCCAGCAGGGAGTGGTCCCACCCCGTCCGCTGACCCACGATCTGCTGTGCAATATCGTGACAGCGCTCGGCCGCACCGTCGTCGCGGCGAACATTACAGCGGTTGAGGATGGTGTCTTCTACGCTCAGTTGGTGTTCGACGACGGCACCCAAGTCAGTTCGAGGGCATCCGATGCGCTGGCCGTGGCCCTGCGGGTGGACTGCACGATCTGGTGTGCCGAAGCCGTGATGGACGAGGCAGGGGTGCGGATTACGGACCACGATGACGTCGAACCGGAGTCGATCAGCTCTCCGGAGGCGGACGAGCGCGAATTGAACCGCTTCCGGAAATTTCTTAATGACGTTGAGCCCGAGGATTTCGAGAAGTAGCTCGATCCGACACGGGCAGATATTTGCCCCAGATCTTTGACCAATGGACGGTGCCGCTCTAACGTCAATGTATAGAGCTTCCATGCATGACACGATGGCATGGCACCGGCGGCTGCGCAGCAGCGGCCATGCGGCTTCACCGGAAGCCACGACAAGGAGGGTTCACGTGAGTCCGAAAGGCGACGCTGGCGGGCTTAAGCCCGCCGCGGTCCCGAGTAAGGTCATAGCGGCCGGCGCCCAGGGATTGCTCTTTACCGAGGATTTGCCGGTACTGGACGAGGACGCCGGTTACCGTGGCCCGACGGCCTGCAAAGCTGCGGGCATCACCTATCGTCAGCTGGACTATTGGGCCAGGACCGGACTGGTTGAGCCTGCGGTCCGCGGCGCGGCTGGCTCCGGCTCACAGCGGCTCTATGGCTTCCGGGACATTCTGGTGCTGAAGGTCGTCAAGCGGCTGCTTGATACCGGGGTTTCACTCCAACAGATCCGCGCCGCAGTGGAACATCTGCGCGAGCGCGGGGTCGAGGACCTGGCGCAGATTACGCTGATGAGCGACGGCGCCTCCGTGTATGAGTGCACCTCCGCGGACGAGGTCATAGATCTGGTTCAGGGCGGCCAGGGGGTTTTCGGCATAGCCGTGGGCCGGGTATGGCGCGAGGTGGAGGGCAGTCTGGCGGCCCTTCCCAGCGAGCATGTTGAGGAACAGGTCTTCCCCGACGACGAACTCAGTAAGCGCCGGACCGCCCGCAGGATTTCCTGACCGGTCTCTCCTGATTCAGTGCAGGAGACGGCTTCGCAGTGTCTCCTGACCCGGCCGCTGCTGACTCGGCCTCTCCTGCCTCAACGCCGGAAACGGTTCCGCAGGGTTCCCTGCCGCAGCAGACCAGCCAGCAGATCATCGAACATGGTCGCCGCAGTCCGGGCAGAATCACCGGGCCACGAGTGGATCGGATGCGCCGCCCCTTGGATCTGCTGCCAGTTGGCCTGTTCCGGAATCACTGGAGAGAGCAGCAGCGGGCCGAACATCGATTTCATCTCCGCCAGCCGGTAGGTGTGTTCGGTGGAGTCGCTGCGGACGCGGTTCGCCACGATTCCGGCTGCGGCCAAGCCGGGAGCGAACTCGCTGCGGAAAAGCTCCAGGGCGCGCATCGTGCGCTGGGTTCCCGCGACAGAAAACAGTGCGGGTTCGGCCACCAGGAGTACGCGGTTGCTGGCGGTCCACGCCATCCTGGTCAATCCGTTAAGCGATGGCGGGCAGTCGATCAGCACCAAAGCGTAGTCGCTGGTTTCGGAACCGGACTTCGTCCCGGACGGTCGGGACATTTTGGCGCCCGGACCGTTCAGCACGACGCCGAGTCGACGCAGGTCGCGGCGGCCAAGGTCCGGACGGTCATAGATGCCTGCGTACGCCGAACCCACGGCGACGTCCAATACCCGCCGCCTGCCGCCGTCGGCCGGGTTCTTGCCGACCCAGCCGCTGGAGACGACGTTGGCCATGAGGTCTGTCCGGCGGGGGTCTTTGATCATCCGGCCAATATCCAGCTCACCGTTGGCACGCACCCGCAATCCCGTGGTGACGTCGGCATGCGGATCAAGATCCACCACCAGCGTGGGAATGCCTGCCGCGAGTGCGGCGGAGGCAAGCCCCATGGTGACGGACGTTTTGCCAACTCCGCCTTTGAGGCTGCTGATGCTCACTACTTGCACGGCTTAAACCAATACCTTTACATCGAGTACTCCCGGGTGGTGCTGCCGCGTGTGGACGCAGATCCCGGTTGGGGAGGCCACGCCCGCATGTCCGGGGCATGGTCCATGCCGCCTACAATGGCTGTGGAACGTCTGCGAACTGGAGCCATAATTGACTAAGAGCACTAATCCCAGCGACAAAGCGGCCAGCAGCCCTGCGTCCAGGCGCACCGCACCGGCCACATTCAGTGACCGGCACATCGGAGTCACAACTGAACCCCACCTTCATTCTCTGTTGGGCGCCCTCGGATACGGTTCTTTGGATGAACTGTGCGAGGTGGCCCTGCCGGAGAGCATCCAGATCCAGGCGCCGCTGGACCTGCCGGAGGCGATTTCCGAAGAGGCGATGCTGGCTGAGCTGCGTGCGCTGGCCACCAAGAACACCGTGCGGAAATCCCTGATCGGCCAAGGTTATTACGGGACTTTCACGCCCGGAGTGATTCAGCGTAATGTCCTGGAGAGCCCGTCCTGGTACACCGCATACACGCCGTACCAGCCGGAGATTTCCCAGGGCCGGCTGGAGGCGCTGCTGAATTTCCAGACAGTCGTTTCGGACCTGACGGGTATGGGAACGGCAAATGCCTCCATGCTGGACGAGGCCACGGCCGCCGCTGAGGCGATGACGCTGCTGCGCCGATCCAACCGCGCAGCTAAGCCCGACGCGGCCTTCGTGGTGGATGCGGATGTGTTCCCGCAGACGCTGGCAGTCATCAGGACCCGCGCCGAAGCGATGAATATCCCGGTGCTGTTGCACAACTTTGACGATGGGCTGCCGGAGGTCGACTACTTTGCCCTCCTCCTGCAGTACCCCGGCGACTCCGGCAGTATCCGCGACCTCGCCCCCATCGTCGCGGCCGCCGCTGCACGCAAGGCGCTGGTAGGGGTCGCCGCGGATCTGTTGGCCCTGACCCTGCTTGAGGCGCCGGGCACCCTCGGCGCCGATGTGGCGGTCGGAAGCTCGCAGCGCTTCGGCGTCCCGATGGGCTTCGGCGGACCGCATGCAGGGTACTTGGCCGTCCGCCCGGGACTGGAACGGGCGCTGCCGGGACGCTTGGTCGGTGTGTCCAAGGACGCCGAAGGAAACCAGGCCTACCGGTTGGCGCTGCAGACGCGCGAGCAGCACATCCGCCGCGAAAAGGCCACGTCCAACATCTGCACCGCCCAGGTGCTGCTCGCCGTGATGGCCGGCATGTATGCCGTTTACCATGGCCCCGGGGGACTGAGGGCCATTGCCTCCCGGGTTGCCTCCCGGGCGGCCAGCGTCGCTGCCGCCGCGAGGACTGCCGGCCACACCGTGGTGCATCCGAACTTCTTCGACACCGTGAAAATCCACCTCTCGAGCGGAAGCGGACATGCCGCCGCGGAAATCGTTGCCGCCGCACACGAGGCGGGCTACCTCCTTCGGTTGGTGGATCACGACCATATCCAGATCGCCGTGGACGAGACCACCACCGAAGCCGACCTGGCCGTCGTCGCCCGGCTGCTCGGCGCAAAGTCCGACCCGCCAGCAGCCGCGGTGGACATTGTTCCCGCGCGCAGCACGGACTACCTGAGCAACGCTGTTTTCTCGGCGCACAACTCGGAAACTCAAATGCTGCGGTACCTGCGCCGCCTGTCAGACGCCGATTATGCACTGGACCGCGGCATGATTCCGCTGGGATCGTGCACCATGAAGCTCAATGCGACGGCGGAAATGGCCGCCGTGAGCTGGCCAGAATTTTCCAATCTGCATCCGTATGCACCGGCGCAGGACACCGTAGGCATCGTGGAGATGGCGACCCAGCTGGAGAACTGGCTGGCAGAAATTACCGGCTACGACGCGGTGTCGGTGCAGCCAAACGCGGGCTCGCAGGGTGAACTGGCCGGGCTGCTGGCGATTAGGGCATACCACCGCGAAAACGGCCAGCCCGAGCGTCGGGTGGTGCTGATCCCGTCCAGCGCGCACGGCACCAATGCCGCATCTGCCGTCATGGCGGGGATGAGGGTGGTGGCCGTGGCCACCGATGGCTTTGGCAATGTGGACGTCGATGACCTCAAGCGCCAAGTGACCCTGCACGCGGACGACCTGGCCGCCATCATGATCACCTATCCGTCCACCCATGGGGTGTTCGAAACCGAAATCACCACCATCTGTGCCATGATCCATGACGCCGGGGGCCAGGTTTACGTGGACGGTGCCAATCTGAACGCGCTGGTGGGTCTGGCCAAGCCGGGCAAATTCGGGGCCGATGTCTCCCATCTGAATCTGCATAAGACGTTCTGCATTCCGCATGGCGGCGGCGGCCCCGGCGTGGGTCCCGTTGCGGTCCGTGCGCATCTGGCGCCGTACCTGCCAGCCCGCGAGCTGGGCCAGGAATCCGGCGTTGGCCTCGTCTCGGCCGCTCCGTACGGGTCCGCGTCCATCCTGCCGATCTCCTGGGCCTACATCCGCATGATGGGGCCGGCCGGGCTGCGCCGGGCCACGCAGACGGCCATCCTGTCGGCAAACTACATTGCCCGCCGGCTGAGCGGCCATTATCCGGTGCTCTACACCGGAGCCCACGATCTGGTGGCGCACGAATGCATTCTGGACCTGCGCGGCATCAGCGCTGACTCCGGGATATCGGTCGATGACGTGGCCAAACGCCTGATCGATTACGGCTTCCACGCCCCCACGATGTCCTTCCCTGTGGCCGGAACCCTGATGGTGGAACCGACCGAATCCGAGGACCTGGGCGAAATTGACCGGTTCATTGAGGCCATGATCTCCATTCGGCGGGAGATCGCCGCGGTGCAGGACGGACTGTGGCCAGCCGATGACAATCCCCTGGTCCATGCTCCGCATACCGCTCGAAGCCTGGTCGGGAACTGGGAGCACGCCTACACCCGTGAGGAGGCCGTATTCCCCGCGGGCGTTGATCCCCGCTCGAAATACTGGCCACCGGTCCGCCGCGTCGATCAGGCCTACGGAGACCGCAACCTCGTTTGCTCCTGTCCCTCCATCGAGGAGTTGGCCGAACTCTCCTGAGGTGCACCGATGCCACCGGTGCGCGGACGCGGCAGGGCGCCGGTTTGTCCGCGGCCAGATGACGTCGCCGGGGTGTTCTGGGGCACATCGGCTTGTGGTGAGGGACGGTCTTCCTAGAGACTGAGCACGATCATTCTTGACAATACCGATCCAGGAGCACCATGTTTTCAAAGATTTTGGTAGCCAACCGCGGTGAAATTGCCATTCGCGCCTTCCGTGCCGGGTACGAGCTGGGGGCCAAGACTGTGGCCGTCTTCCCGCATGAGGACCGGAACTCGATTCACCGGCAGAAGGCGGACGAGGCGTACCTGATTGGAGCCGAGGGCCACCCCGTCCGGGCCTACCTGGACATCGCGGAGATTATCCGGGTGGCCAAGGAATCCGGGGCCGAAGCAATCTATCCCGGTTATGGTTTCCTGTCGGAGAATCCCGATCTGGCTCGGGCGGCCGCTGACGCGGGGATCACCTTTGTGGGACCCCCAGCGGACGTGCTGGAGCTTGCCGGACATAAGGTGCATGCCCTGAATGCTGCCCGTAAGGCTGGCATTCCGGTGCTCAAATCCAGCCAACCGTCGGCCGACCTGGACGAATTGATTGCCGCCGCGGACGAGGTGGGCTTTCCGATCTTCGCCAAAGCTGTGGCGGGCGGCGGCGGGCGCGGCATGCGCCGGGTGGACACCCGGGCGGAACTGCCCGACGCGCTCCGGGCGGCCATGCGCGAGGCGGACGCTGCCTTCGGCGATGCCACCATGTTCCTGGAGCAGGCCGTGCTGCGGCCGCGCCACATCGAGGTCCAGATTCTCGCGGACGCGGCGGGCAACGTGATGCACCTGTTCGAGCGGGATTGTTCGCTGCAGCGCCGCCACCAGAAGGTGGTGGAGATTGCACCGGCGCCCAACCTGGACGAATCGATCCGGCAGGCCCTGTACCGCGACGCAGTGAAGTTTGCCAAGGCGCTGAACTACGTCAATGCCGGAACCGTGGAGTTCCTGGTCGATACCGTAGGCGAGCGGGCAGGTCAGCACGTTTTCATTGAAATGAATCCCAGGATCCAGGTCGAGCACACGGTCACCGAGGAGATCACCGACGTTGATCTGGTGCAGGCCCAGTTGCGGATTGCTGCGGGAGAGACCCTGGCGGACTTGGGCTTGAGCCAGGAGAGTGTCACGGTCCGCGGCGCCGCACTTCAGTGCCGGATCACCACGGAGGATCCGGCCAATGGTTTCAGGCCCGACGTTGGCAAGATCACCGGCTATCGGTCGGCCGGCGGTGCCGGTGTACGGCTCGACGGCGGCACGGTCTACTCGGGCGCGGAGATCAGTCCGCACTTTGACTCTCTGCTGGTGAAACTGACCTGCCGCGGGCGTAACTATCCTGCCGCCGTCGCCCGTGCCCGCCGGGCGCTGGCCGAATTTCGGATCCGCGGTGTCTCCACCAACATTTCCTTCCTGCAGGCGGTCCTGGACGATCCGGACTTCATTGCCGGAAATGTCGCCACGTCCTTCATCGACGAGCGCCCCGAGCTGCTGAAGGCGCGGGCCTCCGCGGACCGCGGCACCAAGCTGCTGACCTGGCTGGCCGATGTCACGGTCAACAAACCCAACGGCGAGCTGACTGTCCACATCGATCCAGCTGACAAGCTTCCGGTGGCGGATGCGGTGGACGCCGCACCGGGTTCCAGACAGCGGCTAGCGGAGCTGGGGCCGGAAGGATTTGCCGCCGCGCTGCGGGCGCAAACGGCTGTGGCGGTGACCGATACCACCTTCCGCGACGCGCACCAGTCGCTGCTGGCCACCCGGGTGCGTACCCGGGACCTCGTCGCCGCCGGTCCCGCCGTATCCGTGCTGACCCCGCAATTGCTCTCCGTGGAGGCCTGGGGCGGAGCCACCTATGACGTGGCCCTGCGCTTCCTGGGCGAGGATCCCTGGGAACGGCTTACGGCGCTGCGGACGGCACTGCCCAACATTTGTCTGCAGATGCTGCTGCGCGGACGCAATACGGTGGGCTATACCCCTTATCCCGACGAAGTCACTGACGCTTTCGTCTCGGAGGCTGCCGCTGCCGGCATCGATATTTTCCGGATTTTCGACGCGCTCAACGATGTCAGTCAAATGGCACCGGCCATCAAGGCCGTCCGGGCAACCGGCACGGCCGTGGCGGAAGTTGCGTTGTGCTACACCGCGGACATGCTGGACCCGGCGGAGACGCTCTACACCCTGGACTACTACCTCGAACTGGCACGGAAGATCGTCGGCGCCGGGGCCCATATCCTGGCCATCAAGGACATGGCGGGCCTGCTGCGTCCAGCCGCGGCGGCCAAGCTGGTGACGGCGCTGCGGCAGGAATTCGACCTTCCGATCCACCTGCATACCCACGACACGGCCGGTGGCCAGCTGGCGACCCTGCTGGCAGCCGTGGATGCCGGCGTGGATGCGGTGGATGTTGCCTCCGCCCCGCTCGCCGGCACCACCAGTCAACCCTCCGCCTCGGCGTTGGTGGCGGCGCTGGCCCACACCGAACGCGATACCGGCATTTCGCTGGCCAACATCAGTGCCCTGGAACCCTACTGGGAAGCGGTGCGGCGCGTCTACGCGCCGTTTGAATCCGGGCTTCCGGGACCCACCGGACGGGTCTACCGGCACGAGATACCCGGTGGCCAGCTCTCCAACCTCCGGCAGCAGGCTATGGCCCTGGGCCTGGGGGAGCGGTTTGAGGAAATCGAAGACATGTACACCGCGGCCGACCGGATTCTGGGCCGGCTGGTCAAGGTGACGCCCTCATCCAAAGTGGTGGGTGATTTAGCCCTGCACCTGGTGGGAATCAAAGCCGATCCCCGGGACTTCGAGGAAAACCCGCAGAACTTTGACATCCCCGACTCCGTCATCGGTTTCCTCTCGGGGGAACTGGGCGATCCGCCCGGGGGCTGGCCGGAGCCGTTCCGCACCAAGGCGCTGCAGGGCCGGGTCGTCAAGGTACGCGATGTCCAGCTCAGTGCCGAGGACAGCGCCGCCCTGCGGCAGGACCCGGAAAGCCGGCGCCGGACGCTGAACCGGCTCCTGTTCGCCGGACCCAGTAATGATTTTCTGGCCACCCGGGAGACCTATGGTGACATTTCGGTCCTGGATACCCGGGACTACCTCTATGGTCTGCAGCGCGGCGCGGAGCACATCATGGAGCTGGAAAAGGGTGTGCGGTTGATTGCCTCATTGGAAGCCGTTTCCGAGCCGGATGAGAAGGGCATGCGCGTCGTCATGTGCACCTTGAACGGCCAATCCCGGCCGGTCACGGTTCGTGACCGCAGCGTGGTCAGCGAGGTGAAGGCCGCCGAAAAGGCCGATCCCGCAGTTTCCGGACAGATAGCGGCTCCCTTTGCGGGCGCGGTCACCCTGGCGGTTGCCGTGGGAGATGAGGTAGCCGCCGGTGATTCCGTCGCCACCATCGAGGCGATGAAGATGGAGGCTTCCATCACGACGCCTGTCGCCGGGAAGATCGCACGGCTGGCCGTCGGAGCCATCGAGCAGGTTCAGGGCGGGGACCTGCTGGTCGTCGTGGATGAAGCACAGTCAGCAGACCGGTGACGCATTACGATCTGGCAATCATTGGATCCGGTTCTGGAAATTCGCTTCCAGGTCCGGCCTGGGCGGATAAAAAGGTGGCCGTGCTTGATGGCGGCACCTTCGGCGGAACCTGCCTGAACGTTGGCTGCATCCCGACCAAAATGTTCGTCTACCCCGCGGACCTGGCGGCAGGCACCCGTGAGGCCGGGCGGCTCGGCGTCGACGCCGAGGTGCGGAACGTACACTGGCGCGCTATCCGGGACCGAATCTTTGACCGCATTGACCCGATTTCCGCCGGCGGGAAGGAATACCGCCAGCACGGAAACCCCAACACGACGCTTTACGCCGAGGACGCCCACTTCACTGGGCCAAATGAGCTCAGCACCACCAGCGGTGCGCGCATCACCGCCGCGGACATCGTCGTCGCCGCCGGCTCCCGGCCGGTTCTTCCTGACTTTGAAGGCAACGATCTGCCGCAGGTGCATACCTCGGACACGGTGATGCGGATCGACGAACTCCCCGGTCGTGTCCTGATCGTGGGCGGGGGATTCATCGCCGCTGAATTTGGTCATATCTTCTCCTCCTTTGGCTCGGAAGTGACGGTGGTGACCCGGTCCGGCGGTATGCTCAAAAGCCAGGATGCGGAGATTTCCCAGCGTTTCGAGGACCAGGTCCGCCGCAATTGGACCGTTCGACACGGCTATCAGGTCGCCTCCGTCCGCCCGCTCGATCGCCGGGATCAGCCCGGGCAGCAGGTGAGCTCTTCGGGTCCCGTTACCGTGGAGCTGACCCCTTCGGCCGGATTTCCCTCCGAGGCCACCACCTTGACAGTGGACCTGGTGCTGCTCGCCACGGGCCGCCGGCCCAACACAGACCGGCTTGGTCTGGAAGCCACCGGGTTTGATGTGCACGCCGATGGCAGGCTCAGCGTTGACGCTTTCCAGCGCGTGCTGGCCTCGGGGCGTCCGGTGAAAGGCGTTTGGGCGCTGGGCGATATCAGCAGCCCATTCGAACTCAAACATGTCGCGAACCATGAGGCCCGGACGGTGGCGCACAACCTGCTCGCCCCGTCGGAGTTGCGGGCCAGCGACCACCGCTTTGTCCCAGCAGCGGTCTTCACCCGTCCGCAGATTGCCTCCGTGGGGATGACGGAGCTGCAGGCCCGCCAACATGCGCGCGGGCAGGGCCGCCAAATCGTGACAGCTGTGCAGAATTACGGCACGACGGCGTATGGCTGGGCTATGGAGGACACTTCGGGCGTGGTGAAACTGATCGCCGGAAAGGAAGATGGCCAGCTGCTCGGCGCCCATATCATGGGCCACGAGGCGTCGCTGCTCATCCAGCCGCTGGTCCAGGCCATGAGCTTTGGACTCGATGTCAAAACCATGGCGACGGGCCAATATTGGATACATCCGGCCCTGACCGAGGTAGTGGAAAACGCATTGCTGGCCCTTGAGGTGGACTAGCCGCCGCCGTCCTAGTCTGGCCGCCGGGCAGAATACAACTCCCGGACCACGTCGTCGTAGTCTTTGAGCACTTGGCCACGTTTGATCTTCAGCGAGGGGGTCAGGTGGCCGGACGCTTCGGTGAAGTCGGAGGGCACTATCCGGAAGGATTTGATGCCCTCGGCCTGCGAAACGGAAAGGTTGGCCTTGTCAATGGCATGCTGCACGGCCGCAACGATCACCTCGTTCCGGCCGGCATCCGCGATGCTGAGGGCGGGTGGCAGTCCGTGGTGTTCGGCCCATTTCGGCAGCGCCTCTTCATCCAAGGTGACCAAGGCGGCAATGAACGGCCTCCCGTCGCCGATCACGATGCACTGCGAAATCACCGCATCGGCGCGGATCTGGTCCTCCAGCATCGCCGGGGCAACGTTTTTTCCACCGGCCGTAACAATGATTTCTTTTTTGCGTCCGGTGATCCGAAGGAAACCGTCGTCGTCCAATTCGCCGACGTCCCCGGTGCGCAGCCAGCCGTCGCTGAAGGCCTCGGCCGTCAGGTCTGCCCTGCCAAAGTAGCCCCGCATAACGCAGACACCCTTGGCGAGGACCTCGCCGTCGTCGGCAATCCTGACTGCGTTGCCAGGCAATGGTGTGCCGACGGTGCCGATTTTGATCAGCGTGGGCCGGTTGACGGTGATCGGGGCCGTGGTTTCCGTGAGCCCGTAGCCCTCCAAAATCTGCAGTCCGATGCCCTGGAAGAAATGCCCAAGCCGCTCACCGAGGGGCCCCCCGCCGGAAACGGCATGGCGGACCTGACCGCCCATGGCCGCCCGCAGCTTGCCGTACACGAGCTTGTCGAAGAGTGCGTGCTTGGCCCGGAGCAGGATCGGCACCGAGCCAGCCTGGCGGGCCTTCGAATAGGCGATGGCCACATCCGTGGCGACACTGAAAATTTTCCCCTTGCCCTCCGTCTCCGCCTTGAGGCAGGCCGAGTTGTAGACCTTCTCGAAGACGCGCGGGACGGCAAGGATAAAGGTTGGCTGGAAACTCTGCAGGTCCTCCAATAAGTGCTTTATGTCCGGGGTGTGCGCCACTTTGGCCCCGGCGGCCACCGCCAGGACGGAGATGTAGCGGGCGAAAACGTGCGCAAGCGGCAGGAACATGATGGTCTGCGCACCCTCGGGCACCACATCGCTCAGGACTGCCAGTGCATTGTCCGCCAGTTCCACGAAATTGCCGTGCGTCAGCTCGCAGCCCTTGGGACGCCCGGTGGTGCCGGAAGTGTAAATAATGGTGGCAATGTCGTCGAGGCCGAACGTGGTGCGCCGGTGCTCCAGCTCGGCATCCGGCACGGCCACGCCGCCGCGGCGGAGCTCGTCCAGGCCGGTGCCCTCCAGTTGCCAGATGTGGGCCAACGCGCCCAGGGCGCCCGATCCGGCCGCTTCCTTAATGACGTTCTCCTGCGACGCACTTTCGGCGAACGCGCCCACAGCCCCGGAATCCCCAAGATTCCAGGCGACCTGGCTGGCGGAGGAGGTTTCGTAAATGGGTACCGAGACGGCGCCGGCATACCAGATGGCGAAATCCACCAGCGTCCACTCATACCTGGTGCGGGCCATGATGCCGATCCGGTCGCCGGCGGCCACACCTGCCGCCATCAGACCCTTGGCCAAGGACGTGACATCCGCCCGGAATTCGGTGGCGGAGATGTCCTGCCATTGCCCGTCCGGGCCCCGCCGGGCAAACAATGCAGGATTGGACGGCTTCATTGCCTGCCGGATCACCAGGTCGGTGATGTTGGATCTGCGCGGAACATCCGCCAACGCCGCTGCGCTGAATTCTCGCACGATAGCTCCTTCGATCTCCCCGGATGCCCGGACTTGCCAATACTCTATCCGGCACCGCACCATCTCGTCACCGAATATTGCTACTGGCGAGTAACTTTAGGCTGGCGCGGCATTTTTACCAAAAGTCCGTTTGGCCGCGTCAAGCCCACCGGTATCCGGGAACGCCGCGGGAGGTCAGTAGACTGACAGGGATGTCTGAGAACTTTCCCCGCCCTGCGCCGCGCCCCGCCGGCTACCTTCCGGCCGCCTGGAGCAACCGTCCCACCGTCGGGCTGCGCCAGCACACGCGGCTGCCGCATCGATTTCCGCGGCGGCTGGCGGGGCGCGGGCTGGCCATTGGCATCGACATTGGCGGCACCAAGGTGGCAGCCGGTGTGGTGGATGCTCAAGGCACCGTTTTGGATGAACGACGGCGGCAAACACCGGGCAGTGAGCCGCGGGCCGTTGAAGCCACCATCCTGGAGCTGGTCCGGGAACTTTCGACCGATCACCGCGTCGCCTCGGTGGGAATAGGCGCTGCCGGCTGGATGGACCTTTCCGCGAGCACGGTATTGTTCAGTCCGCATTTGGCCTGGCGGAATGAGCCGCTGCGCGCCAACCTGGAAAAACTGCTGCGCCGACGGGTGGTGCTGGCCAACGACGCCGATGCCGCCGGATGGGCCGAATGGCGTTTTGGCGCTGGAAAGGGCCAGTCCCGGCTGGTCTGCATCACGCTGGGCACCGGAATAGGCGGGGCCATGGTTATGGATGGCCGGCTGGAGCGCGGACGGTTCGGTGTGGCGGGCGAATTTGGACATCAGATCATCATGCCGCAGGGACACCGCTGCGAATGCGGCAACCGGGGCTGCTGGGAACAATACGCATCGGGCAACGCCCTGGGCAGGGAAGCACGCGAACTGGCCCTGGCCAATTCCCCTGTCGCGCAGGAGCTGCTGCGCGCTGTGGGCGGTAACGCCGCCGCCATCACGGGGGCAGTGGTAACCGAGCTGGCCCAAGCGGGGGATGCCGCCTCCCGCGAGTTGGTGGAGGACGTCGGTGACTGGCTTGGACTCGGGCTGGCTAATCTCGCTGCCGCCCTGGATCCAGGGAAGTTCGTTGTCGGTGGAGGCCTCTGCGAAGCCGGGGACTTGCTGCTGCTGCCCGCCAGAAGGTCGTTCGCCCGGAATCTGACCGGCCGTGGGTTTCGCCCGGCCGCGGAAATCTCCATGGCCGCGCTCGGACCCCGGGCGGGGATGATCGGTGCTGCTGACCTTTCCCGAATCACCGGCCGCGTCCTCGCGAAGGGAAGCTGACGCCGCCACGCGCCGATGACGGTCCTAACCCGCTTTTGCGGTGTTGGTCAATACCGCTTTAGAGGCCAAGGACCGCTTGTGCGGGGGCGGGCCGCTCATGTGCCCCGGCGGTCTCAGAGAACTGCGCCGTCGTCGCCGTTGTCTTCACGCTCGGCCGGCAATCGGAACATGAGGTAGCCGGCCGAGATCACGAAGACGGCGATGATTCCGATGATGGCTGTCAGAGGCGCATTGCGCCACAGAATTGCGGCCATCAGGAGCCCGATGGGACCACCCACCGCACCTATCCAAGCCAGAATCAGGGCCGGCTCGATGTTGGAGAGGGATTCGGGTTCCTGCGGTACGAATCCGTCGTCGTCGTAATCCGCGGAATGCCCTCGATGATCCCAAAAGGTGCCGCCGTCCTCGGCGGGGGTCTCCCCGGACCATGCGTCTGAGTGTCCCGACCCCGTTTCCTCTGGCGTGGCAGGAGCTGTTGGGCGCTGTGGTGGCGCCGCGATGCCCAGCGGATCGAAATCCCGGAAGGAATTGGCTACAGGAGCGTCGGGGTAATCGCTGGAGGTTTCCTCCAATCTGGCCACCAGATCGAGCCAAACGGCCTCATCGTCGCGGTTGGCGCTCGGGTCCGGCGGGTTCTGTTCTGGTTTATTGACCACCGGCGTGCTCCCGGAAGAAGTGGGCGGACCGCTCGAAGATCTGGGCCGCATCGTTGTCCATGGTGGCGACGTGGTAGCTGTTCTCCAACGTCAGGACCTCGAGATCCTGCGTGCCGATGCCGGACCGCAGGGCCAGCATGCTCGTCTCCGGAACCACCCGATCGATGCTGGAGCGGAAGACGAGCGTAGGTACCCGGACTGCGGGCAGGCCGGCAACGGTATCCGAAAACAACTTGGACAGTTGGTGAACGGCGGCCACCGGGGTGCGGCCGTAGGCGCCCTCCGTGACACCGGCAAGTTTGATGTCATCGCCAATGGCCGGAACACTTTTCAGAACATACTTCAGCAGTCCGGAGTACCGGGCGCGCGGGTCGCTGAACGATAATGCCGGATTCACCACCGCCACCCCCGCGACCGGATGGTGCTGAGCCAGGCGCAGGGCCAGCGTCCCGCCCATGGACAGTCCCGCCGCGAACACGACATCGCACTGGGCAGCCAACTGCGAATAGGAATCTTCGAAAGCGGAATACCACTGCTGCCAGCGGGTCCGGGCAAGATCCTGCCAGCTGGTGCCGTGACCGGGAAGCAGCGGCAGGCTAACGGAGAATCCCTGCTCCGCCAGGTACTCCGCCCAAGCCTGCATACTGACGGGAGAGCCGGTGAACCCGTGACTGAGGGCTATTCCGATGTGTGCCAGATCCCCATGGCCGGCACTCGTGAAGGGCCTAGGGGCAGGCATGGCCATCCCGGCTGGCCACAGAAACTCTCATAGCCCTATCGTGTCACTATTCCCGTGTTTGTCACTAGAGTAAGGTTGCACTGACGTGCCGATCAGATCAGCAGTACCCGGTGGTGCCCATTGTGCAGTCCCGCCAGCAGCCCGGTCAGCGCAGTTCCGTCGGGAGAGGCACCAGGAGGGAAACGCCGCGTGTTCTATTGGGTGATGAAGCGGATATTTATTGGTCCGCTGCTGAAATTGTTGTTCCGACCGTGGATCAAGGGGCTGGAGAACATCCCGGTGGATGGTCCAGCTGTTCTCGCCAGTAACCACCTGTCCTTTTCGGACTCAATTTTCATGCCACTGATGGTGCCGCGGCCGGTGGTGTTTCTGGCCAAGTCGGAATATTTCACCGGCAAGGGTCTCAAAGGCAATCTCACTGCGGCATTTTTCCGCTTGACGAATCAGCTGCCGATGGACCGCTCCGGCGGCACCGCCTCGGTCACGTCGTTGGATTCCGGAATGCAGATCCTCAAGGATGGCGGGTTGCTGGGGATCTATCCCGAAGGTACGCGGAGCCCGGACGGGAAGCTGTATCGGGGCAAGGTGGGGGTAGCCAAGTTGGTGCTCAGCACGGGAGTACCAGTCATTCCGGTAGCCATGATCGGGACGGACAAGGTGCAGCCGATCGGCCGGCGAATTCCCAATATTCGCCGGATTGGGGTGATCTTCGGTGAACCCATGGATTTCACCCGCTATCAGGGTCTGCAGAACGACCGGTTTGTGCAACGCTCCGTGACGGACGAAATCATGTACGAACTGATGCGCCTTTCCGGCCAGGAATACGCCGACGTCTATGCCAGCAGCGTGAAGGAGCGGCTGGCTGCCCGGAAGTCCGGAAAGCTCGGCGGCGCCAAGGCCGGTAAGGGGACGTCCGCGGCCGGCAAGGACGCGGCGGGCGGCGGGACCGGTGGAACAGGCAGTCAGGGTGTCCAACCCGGAACCGTCTCTGTCATCGGCCAACCGAAGAGCCCGGCGGGAACCGGGCCGGGGGCACCGGGTGCTGCTGCGGACGGCGGTGTCAACGGGGCTTCCGGTGATGCCGCGGACAGCGGTGTCAGCGGGGCTTCCGACAGCGCTGCCAAATTTGGAACGACCCCGCCGGATGGTGGCGCAAAACCGGACAATGCGGCCGGCGGCCCCGCTGCCGAGGCCGCCCGGTCGGTTCCGCCGAATGCTGCTACATGACGGGGTGCCGGAATGCGTTACGCTCGCTGTCTTCCGGAGAGCCCGATAGCAACTAGGCTTTAAGGGTGACCGATATTTCAGCGCCTCCCCGTTCCAGCCAGCCTGCCAGTCCTGCCCAAAGTGGCGCTGCGGACTATCCGGGCCTGGACGACTGGCGTGCGCTGCCGGTTTCGCAGCAGCCGCAGTGGGCCGATGCGCAGGTCTACCGGGCCTCGGTCCGCGAGCTTTCGGTGCTGCCGCCCCTGGTCTTTGCCGGAGAGGTTGACGTCCTTCGCGACCGTTTGGCCCAGGCAGCGTTGGGCAAAGCCTTCCTGCTGCAGGGTGGCGATTGCGCCGAGACCTTCGGCGGCGCGACGGCGGACAGGATCAGCGCGCGGGTCAAAACCATCCTGCAGATGTCGGTGGTGTTGACCTACGGCGCCTCGCTCCCGGTGATCAAAATGGGCCGGATGGCCGGTCAGTTCGCCAAGCCACGATCCTCCAACGATGAAACGCGTGATGGCATCACGCTGCCGGCATTCCGCGGGGATATCGTCAACGGGTACGAGTTCAGCCCGGAGTCCCGTGCTCACGATGCTTCCCGCATGCTCAAGGCGTACCATACGTCCGCCTCGACGCTGAATTTGATCAGGGCCTTCACCCAAGGCGGATTCGCGGATCTGCGCTTGGTGCACCAATGGAACAAGGGATTCACCGAAAATCCGGCGCACGCGCTCTACGAATCCCTGGCCAAAGACATTGACCGGGCCATCAAGTTCATGGCCTCCTGCGGAGCGGACTTTGAGGCTCTCAAACGGGTCGAATTCTTTGCCAGTCACGAGGCCCTGCTGCTGGACTATGAACGGGCGCTGACGCGGATCGATTCACGCACCGGCCTGCCCTATGACACCTCTGGCCACTTCCTCTGGATCGGCGAACGCACCAGAGAACTGGATCACGCGCACGTCGACTTCCTCTCCCGGGTTCGGAATCCGATTGGCGTCAAGCTCGGCCCGAACACCTCCGGCGACGACGCTTTGCGGCTGATCGACAAGCTGGATCCGGATCGAGAGCCGGGGCGGCTGACGTTCATCACCCGAATGGGCGCAAAAAACATCAGAGAGAAATTGCCGCAGCTGGTTGGCACCGTCACGGACTCCGGTGCCAAGGTGCTCTGGGTTACGGACCCGATGCACGGTAATACGGTGACATCCCCGAACGGATACAAGACCCGCAATTTCGACGACATCATTGATGAGGTTCGCGGCTTCTTTGAGGTGCACCGTGAGTTGGGGACTGTCGCCGGCGGTCTGCATGTGGAGATGACGGGCGACGACGTTGCCGAGTGCTTGGGCGGCGCGGACCCGATAGACCAGGAGGCGTTCCTGGAGCGCTACGAGTCGGTCTGCGATCCCCGGCTGAACCACATGCAGTCACTGGAGATGGCATTCCTGGTCGCCGGCGCGCTGTCCAAGCGCCCGTAAGCTGCCTCGCCGTGCTCCGGAACCTGGCGGGGCAGGCCGGCGCTAGACCACCGTCAGCGTAATGGTCGATCCCTCGGGGACTTCCTTGCCGACCGGATTCTGTGCCCGAACAGTGCCGAAGAACCCGCCGAGAATGTTGTTGACCTTGACCTCAAAGCCGAGCTGCTGCAGGTCCCGGATAGCCTTGGACGCCTGCTTGCCGACATAGTTCGGTACTTTCACCAGCTTGGGGCCCTTGGAGATGGTCAGCGTCACCTTGTCCCCGCGGGTGAGACTGGTATTGCTGGGGTCCTGGGAAACCACGGAGCCGGTCGGCACGTTCGTATCGAAGACCTTCTCCGCTGCGGCCTGGGGGGATAGGCCAAGATCGCTGAGCTGCTGAATTGCTTCGTCCTGGCTCAGGCCCACCACGCTCGGCACCGGAATCGGTGTGGGTCCCTTTGAGACGACCAGATCCACCGGCGTGGCGCCGCGGGCTTGCGCATCCGGCGCCGGATCTTGGCTGAGCACCACGGAGGCCGCCTTGTCCTCGTCATACTGCTCCGTCACGGTGCCGACGGCCAACTGAGCATTACGCAGGGCGGCGGTTGCCTCCTCCAGCGTCCCGCCCACGAGCTGCGGCACGGAGTACAGCACGGGCCCTTGTGAGACCAGCAGCGTGACGGGTTGGAACTTGCGCTGTTGAGTGTTCGCACGGGGTTCGCTCCGAACCACCAGCCCCTGCTGCACGCTTTCGTCGTGGACGTCTTTGCTGGTGGAGGTCAATCCCTGTTCCTGCAGCAGCGCCTGTGCCTGAGCCACCGTTTGGTTCTGGACATTGGGGATCGTGGCCAGGGCGCCCGGCCCCAGCCCGAAGAACCAGCCGGCGACGGCCAGGAGCACAGCCAGCAGCAGGGCCACGATCAGCAGGGTGGCGCCCCGTCGCCGCGGATTTCCGCGGCGAAGTTCCTGGACCGGGATGGCGGCAGCACGGGCGCGTGCCGCGGCGGCGGCACGCGCCTGCCGTTTCTGCTCACGCTGGGATTCGCCGGCGCCGGTAAACTCCAGCGGACCGGTTTCATCCGGGGGATAAAGTCCGGCGGCATATGGCCGCGCATCGGCGGCGGGGCGGCGGTCGATGGGCAGCACGGAGGTGGGATGGGTACCCCGACTCAGCATTTCGGTGGGCCGCGCTACATGCGCAGTCATCGCCGTCGTGCTTTCATCCCCGGCTGTCCGGGAGCCTGCGGCTGCTGCGCCGCGGGTATAGTCCAGTTCCTCGTCGCTTAGCGTGGTGCGGATGTGCCGGAGGTCCTCCAGCAGCGCGAAACCATCCGCGGGGCGGGATTCGGGATCCTTTTCGGTACAGTAGCGCACCAGCTCGTCCAGATCGGCAGCGAGGCCCGGCAGGGCAGCCGACGGCGCCGGAACGCTGGAAGTCACATGCTGCATGGCCACCCGGACGGGGAGCTCACCGCGGAAAGGCTGCTCCCCGGTCAACATCTCGTAGGCCATGATGCCGACCGAATAAATGTCGCTGCGGGCGTCCCCCGGCCGGCCGTCCAACAGTTCCGGCGCGAGGTACGCCACTGTACCTATCAGCGTGCCCGTGTTCGTCGTCGTCGTAACCGCGCGGGCCAGACCGAAGTCGCCAACCTTGATCCGGCCGTCGTCGGAAACCAGGACATTTTCGGGTTTGACGTCGCGATGCACGAGACCGGCTGCGTGGGCCGCGCCGAGGCCTTCGACGACGGCGTCCAGATAGGCCAGCGCAAGCCGGGGCGTCAGGAACCCTTGGCGGTCCAAAACGTCGCGCAGGGTATGCCCGCGGATGTATTCCATCACCAGGTACGCCAGCGTTCCGTCGTTGCCCTGGTCCAGCACGCCCACCACGTGTGGATGCGAAAGGCGGGCGGCGGCCTTCGCCTCGCGGCGCAACCGGTCCAAAAAACTGTTGTCTGTGGCCAGGTGTGGATGCAGGACTTTGAGCGCGACGTTCCTGTCCAGCCGCAGGTCCGTGGCCAGATACACGGTGGCCATACCGCCACGGGCCACCTTGGAATGGACGTGGTAGCGGCCATCGACCAAGGTGTCGACGAGGGGATCTGACGGCTGTTCGGACACCCTTCGATCCTAGAGGCTCAAACGACTTGGGCCGGATCCAACACCCGATCCGGCCCTTTTCGTTATCTTGACGCCCTAGCGGAACTGCCGCGCAAGGGCCTTGACGTTGGCCACATACGCCTTGGTGTCGGCGTACATTCCGTTCCGGGCCACCGAGGTTTGTCCCTGGTAGTAGCCGGCGATTGCGTTGTCCGTGGAGCTGGAGGTCGCAACTAGGGCGCGGATAATCGCCAGGCCGGCAGTCGCGTTGTCCTGCGGATCCAGCAGGTTCAGGTGCCGTCCCACCAGTTCGGAGGCCCACTGGCCGGACTGCGGAATCACCTGCATGGCGCCGATGGCGTTGGCCGGGGAGACGGACTGGTGGTTGAAGCCGGATTCCTGCCAGCCGAAGGCCATGGCCAGCGCCGGATCCACACCCATACGCCGGGCGGTGGCGGCAATAATCAGTTTCATTTCATGCGGAGACGGCACCGGGGCGGCCATCAGCGCCGCCTTGTTGGCGTTCGCCTGGCTGACGACGGCCTCCGGATAGGTGTAATTCAGGAAGGTCCCCGGCACCAGGGGAATCGGTGCCGCACTGCTGGCCGCCGCCACGCGTCCCGGAATGGTCAGCGTCCGACCGGCATAGATCACGGTCCTGGCCGACATGCTGTTGGCGTGCATCAGGGCCGCCAGCGTGAGGCCGTGCCGGGCCGCAATGGAGGTCAGGGTGTCCCCGGACTTGATCGTGTACCGGCCGGCCGACGACGACGGCGCGGCTGCGGGGGCCGGGGCGGCGTGCTGAACCGGTGCCGCGCGCGGAGCCGGAGCGGCGCCACCGGCGCCACCGAGCCGGATGGACTGGCCCGGGTAGATGATGGAACTGGCGCTCAGTCCGTTCAACCGCAGGACCGAGCTGACGCCCAGTCCATGCCGTGTGGCGATGGCGCTGATGGTGTCGCCGGGCTTGACTGTGTAGCTGGCACCGGCCGACGGTCGGGGAGCGGGCGCGGCGGTATGTGCCGGGGCAGTGGGCGCCGCGCTGTGCCCGTTCAGCCTGATTTTCTGGCCGGGATGGATCAGGGTGGCCGGACCGAGATTGTTGAGCTGGAGGACCGCAAAGACATTCAGGCCGTAGCGGGCGGCGATCGCGCTGACGGTGTCGCCGGCAACCACCGTGTACTGGGAAGGAATGGAGACCCGGGCGTGCGCGAAAGAGGCGGGGAGGGCCGTGGAAACCAACGCCGCGGGTGTATGCGCCGCGCGTGCGGCGATCAGGGCCACGGTCTTCTGCCGGGCCGCAGCCAGTGCGGCCGGACTGGCCGTCAGCGGCGCTGTCTGCGGTTGAACGGCCGCGGCGGGCTGCGCCAGCGCCAACGAGGACAACATCACAACCGGCAGGGTCGCGGCGGTGACAGCCATCAGCTGTCTCACTGATTTCTGGCGCGGTGGTGACTGGCGTGCGGAAGTCATGGATGGTCCTCATCTACGGGGCGGAGGGTGCTTGTGATGCCAATGGTTGTCATGATGCGAAAGTGACTAATGTGAATTTACACGAGTTTCTCCATAGCACAACGTTTTGCCTGACAGCCGCATCAGCAGCCGCGGAGTGTCGTCGTTGTGCTATGCACGGAAGTAGGCCGCCGACGGCGAATGTGGCACCCTTGTCAGGTGAGTACTGTAGAAAGCCTGGTTGGCGATTGGTTGCCCCTGCCCGATGTGAGTGAACTGCTGAATGTGTCCATCACCAAGGTCCATGGCCTGCTGGATGACCGTTCGCTGCTGGCGCTGCGCATTGGCGAGCGGAAGATCCGCTCCGTGCCGGCAGGCTTCTTTGTCGGTTCCCAGGTCCTGGACAGCCTTAAGGGAACGATCTCGGTTCTCGTTGATGCCGGATTCACCGACGAGGAAGCCATCGTGTGGCTCTTTACGGACGATGAATCCCTGCCTGGCCGTCCGGTGGACGCGCTGCGCGAAGGCCGAAAAACGGAGATCCGCCGCCGGGCGCAGTCACTCGCCTGGTAACCGACCTGGATCAGCGGTTCGCCGGGGCTTGAACTCTCGGCGTATCGACATGCTGTGGCTGGCAGCGCATGCGCTGCAAGGCTGCGGACGGTCAGGATTTGCCGATGGCCGCCTCAGCCAGCAGGCGCAGGGATGTTGCCGGAACACCCCCGATGTCCAGGGCTTCCAACGCCGTGAACGCGGCGGAACTGTAGCTCCCGATCAATATTTCGGTGGAGGCCAAGGCGCCTGAGCCGGAGATGATCTGCCGAATGCGCCCAATTTCGTCTTCCGTCAGGTCCTGGATGCCTAATCGTTCGTCGACGAATGTGGCCTGCTCCGGGCTGGCCTTTTCGAGCGTGTAGCCCACCAGCACGGTCCGCTTTCCTTCGCGCAGATCATCGCCGGCCGGCTTGCCCGTATTGGCCGGGTCGCCGAAGACGCCCAGGATGTCGTCGCGTAATTGGAAGGCTTCGCCCAGCGGCATGGCGAACGCCGCATATCCGGCCAGCAGGCCGGCGCTGCCGCCGGCCATGGCGCCGCCGAGGACCAACGGGTGTTCGGTGGAGTACTTGGCGCTTTTGTAACGGATAATTGCCTGCGCTCTTTCGACCGCGCCGGCGGGTGGCTTCGAGGGCCCGGAAACCTCTTCCAGGATGTCCAGGTATTGTCCCGCCATGACCTCGGCCCGCATCACATTGAAGACCTCGCGGGCATGAGTGCCGGCGGCAGTGGCTTCCCCGATGCCGGCGAACACTTCCTCGCTGAAGGAAAGGCAGAGGTCACCGGCCAGGATGGCGGCGGCGTGTCCGAAGCGCTCCGCATCCAGCACCCAGCGGTGGCGCTGATGCAGCTGGCTGAAGCGGCGGTGGACGCTGGGCGCGCCGCGCCGGATGTCCGAACGATCAATTATGTCGTCGTGGATAAGGGCGGCCGCCTGGAAGAGTTCAAGTGCTGCACCGGCGTCGACAATTCCGCCCGCATCCGCTGAACCCCCGGCGCCCCGCCAGCCCCAGTAGCACATCAGGGCACGCAGCCGTTTTCCGCCCGAGACCAGTTCGCCGATGGAATCGAGAAGGGCAAGAGTCTCGGGGGATATTCGCCTCAGCATTCCGCGTTTCGAATTCAGGAACTCCGCGAGCCTGGCCGCCACTGCCGCAACATATTGAGCCTGCTCCGCTTCGGTGCCTTCTTCGTGGCCGTCCGCCCGGCCTAAGGGGGCGGTGCTCACTTCAGCGACGCCGTCAGCACGCTGGCACTGACGCTGACAGTGGCCAGCCGTCCGGACGTTACTAAGGACACGGTGGCGGTCTCCTGACCGTTGCTGCGGACAAAATCTCTGGACGGGGTCGATCCCACCGTGTTCCCCGGCAGAGCCTTGAAGCCGTGCCGTTCCAACACCTGAATGTAATAGGTCGCGATGTCGGTATTGCTGGAGCTGCTGGAAGCCACCAGCGAAACGATGCTCAGTTGCCTGCCGCGCTGGACCGAGGAGGATTCGACAGTGGCCCCGGGCATCACCGGAATCAGCGTGCGGGGAAAGTCGGGGACCAGCGCGCCGACCGTGGCGGCGGCCGTGCCCGTCGTGGACGCAGGGGACGTTTCTGAGGCCGGCCCCGTGGTGCTGGTGGGCCGGGCGCTGACGGCGGCACCGGCCGCAGCCGAAGCACTGGAAAAGCTCGCCACTTGCTTGGACGCGACGGGTGGCGTGCTGGCGGATGACGCGCCAGCCGTTCCGCTGCAGCCGGCCAACAAGAGGACCGCAGCGAGGCCGGCGATGGAGATCCCGCCGGGGCGGAGGGGTCGGGGTCGGTTCAACATTGCTGGTCCTTAGGCTTGGGAGTCTGTTGGCCAGTCTAACGAGAACCTCCTCCGGCACTGAACCTCTGGGGCGGTGCGGACGACGTCGGCTCCTGATTCTAGAATGGCTGTTGTGGAATCGAATCAGTCTGAGCAGGTGGCGGCTGGTCCCCCACCGCGGGAGGATGTGGGGGCCGCCGCAGCCTCGGCTGAGCACCGCAGCGCTCATATTCTCCATGTTGATATGGACGCGTTCTTTGTCTCGGTTGAATTACTTGATGCTCCACACCTGCTGGGCCGACCCGTCATTGTAGGCTTTCCCGCGGGCCGCTCCGTAGTGCTGTCGGCCTCCTATGAAGCGCGGGCAGTGGGCGTCCACTCCGCGATGCCGATGGCCGCCGCGATGCGGCTCTGTCCGGCGGCCGCCATTATTGAACCCCGCCACCAGCTCTATTACGAGGTGTCCGGCCAGCTGATGGAGATTTTTAATTCCATCACAGATCTGGTGGAGCCGCTGAGCGTCGATGAGGCTTTCCTGGATGTCGCGGGTTCGATGCGCCGGCTCGGCCCACCGCTGGCCATCGGTGCACTGATCCGGCGGCGGGTCGCTGCGGAGCTGGGCATTACCGCTTCCGTAGGTATAGCGTCCACGAAATTCGTCGCGAAGATTGCCTCCACCCGGTGCAAACCGGACGGAATGCTGCTGATTCCGCGGGACGAGACAGTGGCGTACCTGCATACTCTGCCGGTGCAGGCACTTTGGGGCGTTGGCCAAAAGACAGTCCAACTGCTGGCCAGGCTGGGTATCCATTCGGTGGCCGATGTCGCAGCGACGCCTCTACCGGTGCTGCGTAAGGTGTTGGGCGTCACCGGCGAACACGTGCACCGGCTGTCCTGGGGCATCGATCCCCGTCCCGTGACGCCGGTCCGGGCGGAAAAGAGCATCGGGGCGGAATCAACGTTTGCCACGGACACCTCCGATGACGCGGCCCTCAAGCGTGAGCTGCTTCGATTGGCTCACCGCAGCGCGGAGCGCCTGCGCCAATCCGGCGTCGTGGCGCGCACCGTGGTGCTCAAGGTCAAGTACGCGGACTTTTCAGTGCTGAGCCGCTCGCGCACCGTGGGCTCACCCGTGGACAGCGCACAACTGCTCTATGCCACGGCGGTACAGCTGCTGGAAGCACTGGGGGACAGGCCGATGACGGTGCGTCTGATCGGGCTGCGGGCCGAAGCGCTGGAACCGGCCGGGCAATCGTCGTTCCAGCTCAGTTTGGACCGGCGTGAGGACAACTGGAGGACGGCGGAGGCTGCCCTCGATGCGGTGGCGGCCAAATTCGGCCCGCGGAAAATCGTTCCGGCCAGACTGCTGGAGACCAGAACGGCAGCACGAACTTCAGCGCCGAAAACGGGATCGACAGCGCGAGGCGAAAATACCGGTGGAGCACCGCGCTGAGGCGACCGGTCACGGGCTGTTGCACCGTTGCTGGGACGGGTTTCAGTTCCGTCCAAACAAGCCTATTCTTAGTTCTAGGCAGTGAGCTTGGAAGCGAGGCGTCGGCAGGGAACTAACCTTCCGGCGTCGTTCGTTACTTAGGATGAAGTCCCCACGGTAATGACCTGAAGGAGGTCGAGATGCCCCTTTCGGAGCACGAGCAGAGGTTGCTGGACCAGCTCGAGCAGCAGTTGCACGCCGAAGATCCCAAATTCGCCAGTTCATTGGGCTCGGATCCGGCGCGGTTATTGTCAACTCGGCACATTGTCATAGGTGTGCTGGTTGCAATAGCAGGCGTTCTCATCCTTCTGATGGGAGTGGCTTGGCAGTTCATTCCGCTGGGCGTTGCCGGCTTTGTCGTGATGGGGGCGGGCGTTTACTTCGCCACGCTGCGCCGAGGAGCGCTCCGATCGTCCGGCGGCAGTGCCGGGCGTGGCGGAAAATCCAAAAGCTCGTTCATGAGCAGCCTGGAAGAACGATGGGATCAGCGGCGGCGCGGCGAGTAGCCCGGGTCCAAGTGACGTAACTTCACCCTCCACATTCCACCACCGGACGAGGCGGTGGCTCGAAAAGACCCGCGGTAGCGGGTCTTTCGCATTTAAGCTCGCCCGCAGGTTCGGCGCAACGGCCGTGCCGCTGAAATCCCTCCACCGGCCACCCACCGCCGGTTCGCAGCTCTGGCGCGGGTCCTCATCGCAACACGCCCAGCCGTTCCCGTATGTGGCGTTGACCGTGGGGCATTGTGGAGTAAAGTGGAGCAAGTAAGAGGGTGGTGGGTATGAGTGGTTCTGCAGGTGGGTCTCTAAGAGGGAGTGGCGATGTTTCTCGGAACGTATTCGCCGCGTCTCGATGAGAAGGGACGAGTCATTCTTCCGGCCAAATACCGCGAGGAACTGGCCGAAGGGCTGGTGCTTACGCGTGGGCAGGAGCGCTGCATCTACGTCTTCTCTCGGGCTGAGTTCGAGAAAACCCACGAACAGATGCAGAGGTCTCCAATCTCCTCCCGGCGGACACGTGATTATCTCCGGGTTTTCCTGTCGGGCGCCTCAGACGAGGTTCCGGACAAGCAGGGACGGGTGACCATTCCGCCGGCGCTGCGGGACTATGCCGGTCTTGACCGTGAGCTGATCGTAATTGGGGTCGGGGCCCGGGCAGAGATCTGGGATGCCACGGCTTGGGTGGACTACCTTGCAGCGTCTGAGGACTCCTTCTCCGATACGGACGAGGAAAACATGCCGGGCATCAACTGACGGCCTTCGCAGCGGTACGAATCAACGCAGGTACGAATCAACGCAGGTACGAACAATCAGCAGTACAACGGTGAAACTAACCAGCAAAAGATGCCTCACCGGCAGCACCACGACGAAACACGGACAGCAGGGTTCTTGAACGAGATCTCCAGCCGCCCAGCACTCTCAACCTGGCTCACCTTCCCCGGAGCCAGGCGGAGCAGGGCTCGGCGCGGATGGGGATCTGGCTTAAGAAACGGCTCGTCGGCACCGAGCCGGTGCCGGGCGGGCTGCAACTCAGGATTCAACGCAAGGAGACGGCATGACGGGGAACGAGGCAACGCCGCCCACTGCGGACCGTCACGTTCCCGTCCTGAAGGAGCGTTGCATTAGTCTCCTCGCACCGGCCATCGAACTGGCCATCGGCGCCGACCGCACCCCTGTCGTCGTCGATGCGACATTGGGCATGGGTGGCCACAGCGAAGCGCTCCTGCAGCGCTTTCCACAGCTGCATCTGGTGGCCATCGACCGTGACACCGAAGCGCTGGCGCTGGCGGCTGAACGGCTCGCCCCATTCCAACAGCGTACCGATTTGGTTCATGCAATCTACGACGAGATCGGCGATGTGCTGGCGGACTTGGGGTTCGACGGCGTCGACGGCGTTCTGATGGACCTCGGCGTTTCCTCGCTGCAGTTGGACGAGCGGGAACGCGGCTTTGCCTACTCCTACGACGCTCCGCTCGATATGCGGATGGACACGAGCCGGGGCCGCACCGCCGCTGACGTCGTCAACGGCTACAGCGAAGAGGACCTGGTGCGCATCATCCGCCGTTGGGGTGAAGAAAAGTTCGCCGGTCGAATTGCGAACCGGATTGTGGCAGCCCGGGCCCAGGCACCTTTGCGCACCACCGGCGAGCTGGTGGAGCAGATCCGTCAGGTCGTGCCTGCCGCGGCCGCCCGGACCGGTGGACATCCAGCCAAGCGGACCTTCCAGGCCTTACGCATCGAAGTCAACGAGGAACTCGACGTACTGGAGCGCGCTGTCCCGGCCGCAGTGGACGCGTTGGTTCTGCATGGCCGCTGCGTGGTTATGTCCTACCACTCGCTGGAGGACAAGATCGTCAAGACGGTCTTTGCCGCCGGCTCGAAATCGTCCGCTCCGTTGGGCTTCCCAGTGGAGTTGGAAGAGCATAAGGCCGTGCTCAAGATGCTGACCAAGGGCACCGAAGTACCCACGGCCGCCGAAACGGCAGAAAATCCGCGGGCGGCCTCGGCCCGGCTGCGGGCAGTGGAACGAATCCGAAACAGGAGAGCAGCATGAGCGCCGCGGCACCCAGTAATTTTCAGTCGATCCTCGGCAATACGGCGCGTACCCTGCAGGGTTTCGGGCCGGTCCCTGCCCGGCCGGGGACCGATGGCCAGGAGACGGCCAGGGTGCGAACGCCGCTCTCGCTCGTCGCCGGGACTCCGCGCAGGCGGCGCACACCCTTCGTCGTCTTCTGCTTCCTGACCCTGGTGGCCGCGCTGATGACCGTTTTGGTGCTCAATATCTCGGTTTCCAGCGGGCAGTACCAGCTGGTGCAACTCACCGGGCAGCAAGCGGACCTGCTCAAGGCCAATCAGGATCTGACACAGCAGGTGCAAAACGCCGAAGCTCCCCAGAATTTGGTCGCCAAGGCGGCAGAATTGGGAATGGTCAGTTCCAACTCGATGGGTCAGATCAACTTGAAGACAATGGCAATCAGCGGCAGCCCCAAGCCCGCCACCGCGGCGGATAAGCCTATGACCGTCATGGCACCTCCGGCCGTCGACGGGCAGCAGGCGGCGGCTTCGGCCGCTGCGGATCCGGCGCCGGCTTCGGCACCGGACCCGGTCATGGTGCCGGATACCGCGGTGCCGGCAGCACACGTCGTGGCCCCTCCGGCGGAGGATCTCCACGGCGGCAGCATTCCGTCGCCCCAGCAGAAGCACGGCTAGGGCGGCGCTGCCGAATACATGGCAGCCTGGCGGGGTGCTGCCACCAGAAATGCAGCTTGTCTGCGAAGGCTAGGTAATGAGGAACAGCAGTGGCACCCACTAACAGCAGAGGCCGGAATTCCACCCTCCGGTCCCGGACCGCAAAGACCGCTACCCGCCGGTTGAGGATTGGTCTGGGCCTGATGCTCGCTTTGCTGCTCATCATTACCGGCAAGCTGTTCCTCGTGCAGGGGCTTGATATGGGTGGCATGGCTGAGGCCGCGATCAGCCAGCGCACCGTGGCGCAGACACTTCCGGCCACCCGCGGGGAGATCGTCGACGCCAATGGCAAAGTCCTTGCGCGCAGCGTGATTCGCTACGACATCACGGTCTCACCGAAGAACAATACCGACGCCGCATCGTTCAATCGCCGCAACGCCGAGGGAAAAGTAGAGGAGATTTCCCGGGATCAGGGTATTGCGGAGCTGACCTCCGTGCTGGGGCTCTCCGAGACGAACGTCCGAAAAGCTGTGACAGGGAATTCCAACTTTGCCTACGTCGCCAAGGGCGTCACACCGGAGCTGGAAACCAAAGTGATGGCGCTGGGGCTGCCGGGCATTTATGCGCAGCCGACCAGCCAGCGCGTGTATCCACAGGGTGCGGTGGCCGGAAGCCTGGTGGGATTCCTTGGCTCCGATGGCACGCCGCTGGCCGGGCTGGAACAGACCATGAACCAAAAACTGACCGGTACGGACGGTTCCCGCACCTACCAGCGCGGCGCGAACGGCATCGTCATCCCGACGGCACCGGACGAAATCACGCCCGCTGTTGACGGCCAAACGGTGAAGCTGACCATCAACAGCGACATTCAGTATTATGCCCAGCAGGCCATCAACGACCAGGTCAAGAAATTCAGTGCACAATGGGGCAACATCGTTGTGGTGGAGGCCAAGACCGGCAGGATTGTGGCCATGGCGGACAATAACACCGTGGATCCGAATGACCCCGGTGCCACCGCCGCCATTGACCGCGGTGCGCGTTCCGTGACTGCCGCCGTCGAGCCCGGTTCCACCGAGAAAACCGTTACGGCTTCCGCGGCGATCAACGAAGGCAAGATCACCCCAATCTCCCATGTGCTGGTGCCGCCGACGTACAGCACCCACGGGCAAACCTTTTCGGACGCCTTCGAGCACGGTTACCAGCGGCGGACCTTCGCCGGCATCATCGGCGATTCCATGAATACCGGAACCGTGATGGTGGGGGAGCAGTTGAGCAAACAGAAGCGCTACGACTACCTGCATAACTTCGGCATCGGGCAACGCACAGGCATTCCCCTGCCGGGGGAGAATAAGGGCATTCTGGCACAGCCGGAGCAGTGGGATGGCAGGCAGGAGTTCACCGTGCTCTTTGGCCAGGGCGTCTCCCAGACCCCGCTGCAGACCGCCATGGTTTATCAGACCATTGCCAACAACGGTGTCCGGCTCAAGCCGCAACTGATCGATTCCTACATTGATCCGGATGGCACCGTGCATAAGGTGGCCCAGCAGCCCGGTACCAAGGTCATTAGCCCCCAAAGCGACCAGCAGGTTAAGGATCTCCTGGAGAGCGTGGTCACCGCCGGCGACGCCAAGGACGTCAAGGTTGCCGGCTACCGGGTGGGAGGCAAGACCGGCACGGCGGAGGCGCCGAAGGACAATGGTGTGGGGTTCGAGGGTTACACCGCATCGTTCGTCGGGATGGCTCCAATGGAGGATCCGCAGTACGTGGTGCTGGTGACGGTGCAGCGGCCGCAGGGAAATATCTACGGTATTTCACAGGCGCCGGTGTTTAATTCCGTAATGGGACAAGTCCTGCACACCTACAACGTTCCCCCGTCCACCACCAAATCTGTCGCATTGGCGCAAATGTACTAGCGCATGGTCCTGATGCATCGCGCTGATGCGCCCAGTTGTACGGCCCAATCCACCCGACCGGACGCCTGAATCCGGGCAGAAGCCAGCGGAGCATTATCGTGACTGAAAATCAGAACTCCACGCCCGAGGGCGAACCATCCCTGCGGCCGAACCAGGTCCGTCCGCGGGAGTTGGCGGAGATCGCGCGGCACTGCGCAGCGGCTCTTCAGGGCGGGGGCGGCATCACAGTCACGGGACTGACCTTGGATTCGCGCATGGTTCGCCCGGGCGACCTGTACCTGGCCTTGCCTGGCGCGAAGGCGCACGGCGCCGACTTTGGCGTGCAGGCGGTGGAGGCGGGTGCGGCGGCAATCCTGACCGATGCCGACGGCGCCCGCCGGCTCAGCAGGCTTCGTCCTTTTGCCGAGGCCGGGCAGGCGGAGCAGGCGGAGCAGGCCGAGCATAACTCCGGCGTCGGTCTGCAGGTCCCGGTGCTGACTGTGGACTCTCCGCGCAGCGTCATAGGCAGCCTCGCGGCCCTCATCTATGGTCCAGCGGACCGGGAGCCGGCCATGCCGCTGCTGGGGGTCACGGGGACGAACGGCAAGACCACCACCACCTACCTGATCAATTCCCTGCTGCGGGCTTTGGGCCGGACCACCGGTTTGATCGGCACCATTGAAATCCTGGCCGGATCGGCCGCCATCCCCAGTCAGCTCACGACTCCGGAGGCGCCGGACGTACATGCGCTGCTGGCGCTGATGCGGGAGCGAAAGCTGGACGCCGCTTCGATGGAAGTTTCCTCGCACGCGCTCTCCTTCGGTCGGGTGGACAGTGTGGTTTTCGACGCCGCCGGCTTCACGAACTTGACCCAGGATCATCTGGACCTGCACGGCACGATGGAGGAGTATTTCGGCACGAAAGCGGAGCTGTTCACGCCCGAGCGGGCCCGGCATGCGGTCATAACGGTCGACGACGAGTGGGGACGGCAGATGGCAGCGGCCAGCCGCATTCCGACGACGACGCTGCTCACCACCGGAGACGATTACCCGGGTGGCGCCGGATCCGCCGTACCCGGGTCTGGGAACGTCTGGCGGGTCACCGACGTGCGCGCCCAGGGACTTGGCAGTTCATTCGTGCTGCGCTGCGGCGATGGCCGGGAGCTGCGTGCCGCCACCGGATTGCCGGGCCGCTTCAATGTTTCCAACGCCGCACTGGCGGCGCTGATGGTGCTGGCCAGCGGAGTGCCGCTGGAATCGGTGCAGGCAGCGCTGGATGACCATGACCCGTTCACGGTCCAGGTCCCGGGCCGGATGCAGCTGGTGGGCCGGAAGCCGGCAGCCCTCGTGGATTTTGCCCACAACCCCGATGCGCTGGAGCTGGTGCTGCGGGCCGTCAGGCCAACGGTTGCACCCACCTCCGGTGCAACTGCCGCACCGACCTCCGAAAGCGAAGCGGCGGATGCCAAAGTAATCGTGGTTTTCGGCGCAACAGGGGCGCGGGACGCCACGAAGCGCCCCACCATGGGAGCCATCGCCGTCCGGCTTGCCGATGTGGTGATTATCACCGACGATGACCCGCATGATGAGGACGCGGCCAGCATCCGCCGGGACGTGCTCGCCGGCGCCCGGATGGCCAACGCCGACGAAGCGCTGAACCGGGAGATCCTGGAGGTGTTTCCCCGGGCGGACGCCATTTTCAAGGCCGTCGAACAGTCCCGTGAACAGGACATCATCGTGGTCGCCGGGCGCGGACATGAGGTGTGGCAGGAGGTCCAGGGCGTGATGCTGCCGTTGGACGACAGGGTGGAACTGCGCCGGGCGCTGACGCACTTCGGATTCACCCCGGAACCCTTTTCCAAGATAGAGTCCTAGATCGAGATGATTGAACTGAGCGCGGCGGACATCGCCGCAATAACCCATGGACGACTGAGCGCAACCGCGGTGCCCGAACTGCGGATTGCGGTTTCGGCGATCGTTCCGGACTCCCGCGAGGTTCGTTCCGGCTCGCTTTATGTCGCCAAGCCCGGGGAGTTCTCCGACGGCCATGACTTCCTTCCGGCCGCCTTCGCTGCCGGTGCCGTCTTGGCGCTTTCGGAGCGCGATGTCGCGGACGACGGCGGTGCAGCCTTTCCGGCGGTGATCGTCCAGGACGCGGTGTTGGCGATGGGTGCCCTCGCCGCCGAGGTGGTGCGCCGGATCCGCGCCGCGGGTCAGCTGACGGTCATCGGCATTACCGGTTCGGCGGGAAAGACCACGACAAAGGACCTGCTGGCCGGCGTCCTGTCCCGGCTGGGCCCGACGGTGGCGCCGCAGGGTTCCTACAATGGCGAGGTGGGCGTTCCACTGACGGTGTTCGGAGCCGACCTCTCAACCCGGTTCCTGGTGATCGAAATGGGTGCCACGAAGATTGGCCATGTGGGTTACCTGGCATCGCTGGTGCACCCGGACATTGGTGTGGTGCTGGGGGTGGGCACCGCGCATGCCGGGGAGTTTGGCGGGGTGGAAAACATTGCCCGGGCCAAGGGTGAACTGGTCGAATCGCTGTCCCCGTCCGGGTTCGCTGTACTCAATGGCGATGACAACCGGGTGCGTGCCATGGCATCCCGGACGTCGGCCCGCGTTGCGCTCTTTGGCACCGGCAGCCAGGTAGGCAGCGGCGCCGCAGCGCGCCTCGGACCGGCTGCAGTGGCGCTGGACGCGACCACGGACCGGCACGGACACCCGGTTTTCGACCTGCGGTTTACGGATGAGCCGGAGGGTGTTCGCCATGCCCTCTCCAGCAAGCTGCTTGGCCTGCACCATGTGACGAATCTGCTGGCCGCAGCCACCGCGGCGCATCTGGCGGGAGCGTCCCCGGAACTGATCGCGGAGTCGCTGAGCGGGCAAAAAGCCGCCAGCCGCTGGCGGATGGAACGCACCGAGCGCGATGACGGCGTGAGCGTCATTAACGATGCCTACAACGCCAACCCGGAGTCCATGCGGGCCGCGCTGCGGACGCTGGCCGAACTCGGCCGCACCGACGGCAGCGCCGAACGGCGCACCTGGGCCGTGCTCGGACCGATGCTGGAGCTAGGCGAGGACTCCATCAACGCCCACGACGCGATCGGCAGGGTTGCTGTTCGTTTGAACATCTCCCGTCTGGTGGTGGTGGGAACACCGGCCCGTGCCATGCATGTTGCGGCGGTGATGGAAGGGTCCTGGGGGGACGAGTCGGTCTTTGTTGAGGACGCCGAGGCAGCCTATGAATTGCTGGCCCGCGAACTTCGTCCCGGGGACATCGTTCTGTTCAAGTCCTCCAACGGTGCCGGGCTGCGATTCCTGGGGGATCGGATAGCATTGCCAACAACCGGCCAACCCGCCGACCCCGAAGGGACGAGGACGCCATGATTGCTTTGCTCATCGGCGCCGGTCTGGGACTATCCCTGGCCATGATCGGCACCCCGCTCTTCATTCGTCTGCTCGTCAACAAAGGCTACGGCCAGTTCATCCGTGACGACGGACCTACCTCGCACCACACCAAACGGGGCACGCCCACAATGGGCGGCGCCGTCGTCGTCGGCTCGGTGGTCTTCGCCTACCTGATCACGCATCTGGTGCTGTGGATGATCAATCCCACGTCCTCCGGTCCCAGCGTCTCCGGCTGGCTGCTGCTGTTCCTGATGGTGGGAATGGGCATGGTGGGTTTCCTGGATGACTTCATTAAGATCAGGAAACAGCGCAGTCTGGGACTGAACGCCAAAGCGAAACTGATCCTGCAGGCCGCCGTCGGCATCACCTTCGCGGTGTTGGCACTGAACTTTCCAAACGAACTGGGCCAGACGCCGGCCACCACCAAAATCTCCTTTGCCCGAGACATTCCGGGCCTGGACCTTGCTTTCGGCGGCGCGGCCCTTGGCGTGGTGCTGTTCGTGATCTGGTCCAACCTGATTGTCACAGCCGCCACGAATGGGGTGAACCTGACGGACGGCCTGGACGGGCTGGCCGCGGGCGCATCGGTGATGGTCTTCGGGGCATACACCCTGATGGGCATCTGGCAGAGCAACCAAGGCTGCGGATCCGTCCGTGCCAGCACACACAACGTCTGCTACGACGTGCGTGACCCGCTGGACCTTGCGCTGCTGGCGGTGATCATCTTCGGGGCGCTGATCGGCTTCCTGTGGTGGAACACCTCGCCCGCCAAAATCTTCATGGGCGACACCGGCTCGCTGGCCATTGGTGGTGCCGTGGCCGGCTTTGCCATCCTGTCCCGGACCGAAATCCTGCTGGCGATCATCGGCGGACTGTTTGTGCTGATCACGCTCTCGGTGATCATCCAGGTGGGGTTCTTTAAGCTCACCAAAGGACGGCGCGTGTTCAAAATGGCGCCGCTGCAGCATCACTTTGAGCTCAAGGGCTGGGCCGAGGTCACAGTGGTGGTGCGGTTCTGGATCCTCTGCGGCCTGATGGTGGCCGTCGGCCTGGGGGCCTTCTATGCCGAATGGATTGTGCAAATATGACTGCCGCCAGCCGGCTCGATGCGCTGCAGAGCTGGGATGACGACTGGTCCGGCCTGCGGGTAGTGGTCACCGGAATCACCAAAACGGGATTCTCCGCCGCTGATACGCTCGCCGAGCTCGGCGCCAAGGTGGTGGTGGTGGCCGCCTCGGACGACGACGACGCAGTACGGAAGGCGGAAACGCTGCGGATTGTGGGTGTTAAGGACGTTCTGCTGGGTACCGCGACGTCCACCGTGCTGCCTTTGGTGGATGGTCGACCTGCCGACTTGGTGGTGACCAGCCCCGGACTGCGGCCCTCGCACCCACTGCTGCAGCGCGCGGCCGGGGAGGGTATCCCCATCTGGGGCGACGTCGAGCTGGCCTGGCGGCTGCGGACCCGGGCCGGGCGGAAGACGGCCGAGTGGATCACCATCACCGGCACCAACGGCAAAACCACGACCACCTCGATGGTCGAGTCGATGCTGCAGGCCGGTGGCCTGCGCGCCATCGCGGCCGGCAACATTGGAACCCCCATTCTGGATGCCATCCGGGACCCGGTTGGCTATGACGCCCTGGCCGTCGAACTGTCCACCTTCCAGCTGCACTGGACTTCCTCGGTGTCGCCGGTGGCCAGCGTCTGCCTCAATATTGCCGAAGATCATGTGGACTGGCACGGCTCCTTTGAGGATTACGCCGCGGACAAGGCCAGGATCTACGCCAATACCAGGACTGCCTGCGTCTACAACGCTGACCAGATTGAGACCGAGCGGATGGTGGAAGAAGCCAACGTTGTTGAGGGCTGCCGTGCCGTGGGATTCACCACCGGTGTGCCGGCCATCAGCATGGTTGGGGTGGTCGAAGGACTGCTGGTGGACCGGGCCTTTATCGCCGAACGCAAGGATTCCGCCGTCGAACTGGCCTCCGTTGCGGACATTGGAGAGCTGGTGCCCCGACATCTGGTTGCGAACGCCTTGGCCGCCGCCGCGCTGGTGCGGGCGTATGGGTTGGAACCGGACGCCGTGCGTGAGGGCCTGCGCCGCTACGAACCCGGCGAGCACCGGATCCAGCCGGTGGCCACGCGGGATGGCGTGCTCTGGGTCAATGATTCCAAGGCCACCAACCCGCACGCCGCGGGCGCATCGCTGGCGGCTTTTTCGCCGGTGATCTGGATTGCCGGCGGCCTCTCCAAAGGGGTGGATTACGGCCCGCTGGTCTCCAGCCACGCCGCCAGGCTGAAGGCAGTCGTGCTGATCGGAACGGACACCGCGGCGCTGCGGGTGGCATTGGCGCGACACGCACCGGATGTCCCCGTGATCGAGGCGGGCAGCCCGCAAACTGAAATGGTGCAGACAGTTTCGGCACCGCCCGACCTGGGGCGGGCTGTCATGGCCGGGGCCGTGGCAGCAGCAGCCCGGCTTGCCGCGGCCGGGGACACCGTGCTGATGGCACCGGCCGCTGCATCAATGGATCAGTTCTCTTCCTATGCTCATCGGGGCGACGCGTTCATCGACGCCGTCCGGAAGCTGCTGGAAGGGCAGGCGACGACCAGCAAGGAGCTTTAAATGGTCACCACGCCCGTTAGGCCAAACCTTCGCGGCGGGACCCCGTCCACCGCACGGGCGGCATCGACCGCCGCATCCGCTTCGAAACGGTCCGTTCCTGCGGCGCTGCGCGCGCTCAAGCCCGCGCCCCGTCCGGGTGCCGGCCGGGATGGCCGTTCCGGTGCAGCCGGCAAACGCACCGGAGCCACCGCGCGTCCCGGATCCCAAACCGCCGCGCGGACCAAAGGCAATTCCAGTCTGCGTCGGTTCTTCCGCGAGTTCTGGCCCCGGGTGGAGGGCAGTAACCGGCCCAGCAACGGCTCCAGCTATTACCTGATTCTGGGCGCAACCCTGGCGCTGACATGCGTCGGCCTGATGATGGTGCTGTCCTCCTCCGCTGTTGAAGTGATTTCGCAGGGCAAGGACCCCTACAACCTGTTCCTGCGCGAGAGCGCCTTTGGTGCCTTTGGCGTAGTGCTGATGTTTGTGCTGTCCCGCACCAGCATCAGGCGGCTGAAGAAACTGGCGTGGCCGGCCCTGCTGTTGGCGATCGTGCTGCTTGCCATGGTGATCTTTACTCCACTGGGCGAGAGCGTTGGCGGAAACCGCAACTGGCTGCGCATCGGCGGCTTCAGCGCGCAGCCTTCGGAAGCGGCGAAGCTTGCACTTGCCCTGTGGATGGCCGCAGTGCTGGCACGCAAGGGGACGTTGATCCTGCAATGGAAGCACGCCATTATCCCGGTGGTCCCCGCGGCCGCTGTCGTGATCGGACTGGTGCTGCTGGGCCATGACCTGGGGACCAGCGTGATCCTGATGGGCATTGTGGCGGCTGGCCTGTACTTTGGCGGCGCCCGGGCCCGTTTGTTCATTCCGGCCGGCGTGTTCGGCGTGCTGGCCGCCGTCGTGCTGGCTCTGACCAGCTCCAACCGGACGTCGCGGATTTCCGGCTGGATGGGCAACTGTGATGACGGCAATGACCTCTGCCTGCAGGCCCGGAATGGCCTCTACGCGCTGGCATCCGGCGGCTGGTGGGGCGTTGGCCTGGGCCAGAGCCGGCAAAAGTGGAACTGGATTCCGGAGGCGCACAACGACTTTATTTTTGCCATTATTGGCGAGGAGCTGGGGCTGCTGGGGACCCTGGTCGTAGTCCTGCTCTATGGCATTCTGGCCGTCGCGATCTTCCGTGTGATCGTCCGGCACCGCGACCCGTTCATTCGGATAGTCTGCGGCTGCATCATGGCCTGGATCATCGGCCAGGCCTTCGTGAACATTGCCATGGTCACCGGGCTGCTGCCGGTGATTGGAGTTCCGCTGCCGCTGATCTCCAACGGCGGCAGTGCCCTGACTCTGGTCCTTGCCGCGGTCGGCGTCGTGCTGTCCTTTGCCCGTTCCCGTCCGGAAAGCGAAAAAATCCCTTCATGACCACCCCCTTCCCTTCCGCTTCCGGTGCCACTGAAGGCAGCCTTTCGGTTGTGCTGGCCGGCGGTGGCTCCGCCGGCCACGTCAGTCCGCTGCTGGCCATCGCGAAGGCACTCCGCCGCGCCCGTCCGGATGCCTCCGTTCTGGCCGTCGGAACAACATCAGGGCTGGAAACCCGGCTTGTCCCCGCGGCCGGCTTCGAGCTGGTCACCATTGACAGGGTTCCGTTCCCGCGCCGGCCCTCGGCGGATCTGCTCCGGCTGCCCGCACGACTGCGCGCGGCAATCCGGCAGTCGGGCGCCATTCTGGAGGACGCCAAGGCGGACGTGCTGGTGGGGGTGGGCGGCTATGTCTGCACCCCGATGTACCTGGCGGCCCGAAAGCGCGGCATCCCAATCGTGATCCATGAGGCGAACAGTAAAGCGGGGCTGGCCAACCGGCTCGGCGCGCGCTTCGCAAGCGCCGTGGGGACCGCTTTCGAGGCGGTCGAAATCAAGGACGGCCAGCTCGTAGGTATGCCCATGCGCCCGGAAATTTCCGGACTGGACCGGGCCGGTGCCCGCCAACAGGCCCGGGCCATGCTGGGACTTGAGCCGCAACGTGCCACGCTGATCATTACGGGCGGATCGCTGGGTGCCCAACAGATTAATCGCACGATCGCCGGTTCCCTACCGGCGCTCGAAGCTGCGGGTGTGCAGATGCTGCACATCACCGGTGCGGGCAAACAAGTGCTGGCCGCCGACGGATCCCCGCTGGCCGGTCCGCACTACCGTCAAGTGGAATACATCGACTCGATGGAACTCGCGTACGCCGCCGCCGATGTTCTGCTGTGCCGCTCGGGTGCCGGCACCGTCTGTGAGGTTGCCGCCGTCGGGCTGCCAGCGGTATTTGTGCCGCTGCCGGTGGGTAACGGCGAGCAGGCCCTGAATGCCTCCGCCCTGGTGGCAGCGGGTGCGGCCCTGCTGGTCAGGGACGCTCACTTCAACCCGGCCTGGGTCAGCGCCGAACTGCTGCCGCTGCTCGCGGACGACGCGCGGCTGGAGTCCATGGCGGAACACGGACGCAAACTAGGCATCCGGGATGCGGATGAGAGAATGGCACGGATGGTCTTGGAGGCAGCACAGCGATGACGGCAGATACCGGAAGCGACGGCAATCGAGGCGGCGGGACTTCCCCCAGCCAGCCCGGCAGCACCGGCATCGACCCGCTGGACCGGCTCGGGCGGGTGCACTTCATCGGCATCGGCGGCGCTGGAATGTCGGCGGTGGCCCGGATCCTGCTGGCGCGCGGCGTTGCGGTGAGCGGCTCCGATGCAAAGGACTCGTCCGCGCTGCAGGAGCTCGCCGCCCTCGGCGCGACCGTGCACGTGGGACATTCCGCGGCTGCGGCAGGGGGTGCGGATACCGTAGTCGTCTCCTCTGCCATCCGCGCGGACAATCCGGAGTTGGTCGCGGCCCGTGCGGCCGGTGGAAGGGTGCTGCACCGGTCGGAGGCGCTGGCGGCCGCGATGGCCGGGCAGCGGGTGGTGGCTGTGGCGGGAACGCATGGCAAAACAACCACAACGTCCATGATCACGGTCCTGCTGCGCGGTGCCGGAATGGACCCATCCTTCGCGATCGGGGGCACGGTGCCTGCCCTCGGCGTGAATGCCGCCCATGGCGGGTCGGGGATCTTCGTCGCCGAGGCTGATGAATCGGATGGCTCTTTTTTGAACTATTCGCCGCAGATCGCTGTCGTGACCAATGTCGAACCGGACCACCTGGATCACTACGGCACGGCCGAGGCGTTCTACCGGTCCTTTGACGATTTCGCGGCGCTGCTTCCGGCCGGGGGCCTGCTGGTGGCCTGCGCCGACGACGACGGCGCCCTGGCTTTGGCACGGCGGGCGGCGGATGCGGGAACCAGGGTGGTGCTCTACGGCCGTAAT
This sequence comes from Paenarthrobacter sp. Z7-10, assembly GCF_026932795.1. GTDB lineage: Bacteria > Actinomycetota > Actinomycetes > Actinomycetales > Micrococcaceae > Arthrobacter_M. The sequence continues at coordinate 41,456 of NZ_JADPVH010000008.1, forward strand.
GAGCGTGCCGATCTGGTGCTCTCCGCCGCCATGGACAGCGCGGGGATAGGCACCCGCAGCACGGTAACCCTGCGCACGCCGGTGTCGGCACCGGCCGATGGAGCGGTGCCAGCCGAAGCCGACGCGGGCCAGCTGACCGCGTATCCACTTCAGCTGCAGGTTCCGGGCGTCCATAATGCCCTGAATGCGGTGGCAGCCCTGGCCGTCGCGCTGGAGCTGGGCGTCCAGCCCGATACCGCGGTGGCGGCCCTGCAGGAATTCAGTGGCGCTGCCCGGCGATTCGAGCAGCGCGGTGAAATAGCAGGCGTGCGGGTCTTCGACGACTATGCCCACCATCCCACCGAGGTGGAAGCCGCCCTGCGGGCAGCGCGCACGGTTGCCGGCGGACACCGGGTGCACGTGCTGTTCCAGCCGCACCTGTTTTCCCGGACGCGGGAGTTCGCGCCGGAGTTCGCCCGGGCCCTGAGGCTGGCCAATTCGGTGGCCGTACTGGACATCTATCCGGCCCGCGAGGACCCGATCCCCGGCGTCAGCAGCGAACTGATCACTGCTGTCCCGGCCAGCCCGGTGGCGCCAGCAGCGCAGGCGCCGTCCACGCGGGCGCCGTCCACGCGGGCGCCATCCGCGATGGCGCCGTCCACGCAGGCGGCGTCGATGCCGCCCGGGGAGCTGACGTACCAGCCCGATGCCCGGGCAGCGGTCGCCGCCCTGGCCGGTGCGGCCGAGCCCGGAGACATTATCCTGACGATTGGCGCCGGGGATGTGACCCAATACGGGCCTTGGATTCTCGACGCCCTAAGCTCACTCACCTCCGCAAGGACCGATCATGGCACCTAGGCGCAAGCCACCGGTAATCCGGACCAATCCGACCTTGCCGGCGGCTCCAGTCAGGCATGTTCCGGCTCCGCGGGCGGCTGATAATACCCGGTCCCGCCAGCCACAGCCTGGACATGGGGGACCGGCAGGGGTGCGCAGCGTTACGGTGGTGCCGCAGAGTTCCAAAGTCTCGGTCCTGCCGATGCCCGACCCTGCTTCCGGAACGGTCCGGGCGGCCGCCGCCCAGTCGCTGGATCCCGCCCAGCCGATGGACGCTGTAGGGACGGAGGAGGTGACCGACGCGTGCAACGAGACGGGTAGGGCCGCCGTGACCGAGGCTTCCGGCGCGAGGAGTGGGGCCGCCGTGACCGAGGCTTCCGGCGCGACCGGCGGGGTCGCTGCCACACATGAACACCAAGCGCCGGACCAGACTGCGGCTGGCGCCGTCGCAGGGACACGCGGCGGCTTCAGAATTGGGCGTCGGTTTTGGACCGGTGGCCGGTTTCGGATCGGTGCTGCGCCGAAGACGGGGTCATCGATGCCGGAATTGTCGACGTCAGAATTTTCGGCGTCAGACTTGGCCGCGTCAGAATTGTCGGCGCCGGAATTGCCGGTGCCGGACCCACAGACAGCGACTATGAAAACACCTCGGACGGCGGGGAGCTCTGGAAGCTCGGCCAAGGTTATCGATTTCCCGCAGCGCCACGGCCGGCGGCTGCGCCGCACCGTCTGGATCACCGCGGCTGCCGTGGTGGTGACGCTGGCGGTGATTACCGCCGTCGTGCTCTTTTCACCGCTGCTGGCGCTGAAGAGCATGACCATCGACGGCAATAAAATGGTGTCCACAGCCAGCATTGTCAGGGCTTTGGCTCCGCTGAAAAACAAGCCGCTTCCGCAGGTCAACCAGGACCAGGTGCAGAAGCTGCTGGTACCGCTGCAGCAGATCCGGTCCGTTTCCGTAGAGGCGCGGCCGCCTTCCACCCTGCTGGTGCATGTGGTGGAACGGGTACCGGTGGCTGTGGTCAAAAACCAAAGCAAGAGCGGCAAAGGGTACGTCCTGGTGGATCAGGACGGCGTTCCGCTGGGAACGGTGCCGGATCCGGCCAAGGTTTCACTCCCGCTGATAGACGGTGGGATTGCCACCACGGGAAGCAGCACGTTCACGGCGATCACCACGGTGCTTTCGGCGCTGCCGGCGCAGGTACTTTCGCGGCTGCAGCACGCGTCCGCCAGTTCGCCGGATGCAGTGACGCTGACGCTGACCGACGGTAAAACGGTGGTGTGGGGTAATGCCAGTGACAAGGAGCTTAAGGCCAAGGTGCTGCAGGCGCTGTTGAAGGCTCCCGCTCCCGTTCAGCAGCCCGGCCAACCCGCGCCGGCTCCGATAAAGGTTTACGATGTCAGCGCACCCCGGCATCCGGTGACCCGATGACGGGCCGCCCGTTCAGTCAATTCCAGGCACAAGGTCGCGGCGAATATTTCCACCCGATTAAGACGACACGCGGGCGGCGGTAATTGCATGCGGGCAGGAACCCCTTTAGCGTTCCAAGCAGGAGTTACTTGACATAACTATAACCTTCGACTTGAGGGTTAAGCTCTAAAAGCTTCAAGCGGCAGTGGAGAGTTACGGGGAAAGTTCACCGGAACGCGGCACGCGGCGGAGCACTGAAGATTCTCACCAGTACACGAACAAGGGACACGTAACGTGGCAGCACCCCAGAATTACCTGGCCGTCATCAAGGTCGTCGGCATCGGCGGCGGTGGCGTCAACGCAATCAACCGGATGATCGACGTGGGACTGCGCGGCGTTGAGTTCATTGCGGTCAATACCGATGCCCAGGCATTGTTGATGAGCGATGCGGACGTCAAACTCGACATCGGCCGTGAGTTGACGCGTGGGCTCGGTGCCGGTGCCAATCCCGATGTTGGACGGCAGGCGGCGGAGGACCATTCGGACGAACTCGAAGAGGTGCTGCGCGGGGCCGACATGGTCTTCGTTACGGCTGGCGAGGGTGGCGGCACCGGAACCGGTGGAGCACCCGTGGTGGCCCGTATTGCCCGATCACTGGGCGCGCTGACCATTGGCGTGGTCACCCGGCCTTTCACCTTTGAGGGACGCCGCCGGGCCACCTCGGCCGAAAACGGCATCGATGCCCTGCGCGGCGAGGTGGACACGCTCATCGTGATCCCCAACGACCGGTTGCTTTCCATCAGTGACCGCAACGTCTCGGTCCTGGATGCCTTCCGTTCGGCGGACCAGGTGCTGCTCTCCGGTGTGCAGGGAATCACGGACCTGATCACTACCCCGGGCCTGATCAACCTGGACTTTGCCGATGTGAAGTCGGTTATGCAGGGCGCTGGCTCGGCATTGATGGGTATTGGTTCCGCACGTGGCGAGGACCGGGCCGTCAAGGCTGCGGAACTGGCGATCGCCTCACCACTGCTGGAAGCCTCGATCGACGGCGCACACGGTGTGCTGCTCTCGATCCAGGGCGGCTCCGACCTCGGCCTGTTTGAAATCAACGAAGCGGCCCGGCTGGTGCAGGAAGTGGCGCACCCGGAGGCCAACATCATCTTCGGCGCCGTGATCGACGACGCCCTGGGCGACGAGGCACGCGTCACGGTGATTGCAGCCGGCTTTGACAACGTCGACGTCACCTCGGCCCCGGCGATGCCAACCGAGGCTTCCCGCCGGACACTGCCGGCCGCAGCCCCAGCGGCGCCGCAGTCGGCACCGCACTTGGCACCGGCCACCGTGCCGGCCGCAGGCCTGAACCACTGGGGTCAGCAGTCCAACAACAACCACATTCCGGCCGACGCCGGCTTCGATGTGGATCTGCCCGCCGTGGTGGAGCCGGACCTGTCCGGGCATCGTTCCGATGAGCTGGACGTGCCCGACTTCCTGAAGTAATTTCCTGCGGGACATCCATGCCGGCCCAACGCTCTCCGCAGGGGCACATTGGGCCGGCACCCTAGAGAAGGCCAGGTAGCTGTGTTTTGGTGGCGCCGTGAAGTTTCCCCGGGAATCTGGGTGGCATTCACCGACACCCGGGCCGGCAACCTGGCCTTTTCCGTCGGCGATGCGGCGCAGACGGCACAAAACCGGAACAGGCTGGCAGCCGGGCTGGGCCTTGGCCGCGCCGGGATTGCCTTCATGACCCAAGTCCACGGCAATGAAGTGGCGGAAATTGGCAACCCGGTCGCCGACGGCGGTGACGGCTCCGCAGTGGCCGAACGGAACGGCTCTGCTGGAGTTGGCCGCTCTGAAGGTGTCGGTACCGCGGGGCACGGCGCTGCCCCGACGGCGGATGGCATGGTTTCCGGGGGAACACCGCTGGCCGTGCTGGTGGCCGATTGTGTTCCTGTGGTCTTGGTGGGCACGGCCAGGGACGGGCAACCGGTACTGGCCGTCGCCCATGCCGGGAGGGCCGGAGTTGCCAACGCGGTGGTGCCCCGGACCGTGGACGTGATGCGGCGCCGTGGCGCCGGCGAAATACGCGCATGGCTGGGCCCTTCGGTCTGCGGAGAGTGCTACGAAGTCCCGGACAGCATGCGGGCCGGGCTGGCGGCGGTGGAACCTGCCACCCATTCGAACACCCGCTGGGGCACTCCGGCGCTGGATCTGCCAGCCGGTGTGCTGAGCCAGTTGGCTCGGGCCGGGGTTGCCGCGGAGCGGATTGCCGCCTGCACCATGGAGGAGCCGGAGTTGTTTTCGCACCGCAGGGACGGAGCCGGTGAGTGGCCGGGACGATTTGCCGGAGTGGTGTATGCCAGGTCCTGAAGCTGCCGGCCCGGGAACGGACAGGCTTGCCCAGTTGCGCGAGAGTTTGGCAGCGGTCCGTGCCCGCATCAGCTCGGTGTCCCGGGAACGCCCCGCCGGGGCACCGGAGCCGGAGCTGATTGTCGTCAGTAAGTTTCATCCGGCGTCCGACATTCGGCTGCTGATGGAGCTCGGAGCGGGCGATTTTGGCGAGAACCGGGATCAGGAGGCCAGTGCCAAGGCATTCGAGCTGGGCAACGGGTGGAACCACCGACGGCAGCGCTCGGTGCACGATTCCAGTTCCACGCAGCTGCCGCTGCGCTGGCATTTTGTCGGCCAACTGCAGACGAACAAGGCCAAGTCCGTGGCGGCCTACGCCGCTGCGGTTCACTCCGTCGACCGGCCGGCCCTGGTCCGGGAACTCAGTAAAGCGATCGCTGCCGAGCAGGAACGCACAGGACGACCCGATTTGCTGTGCTTTATCCAAGTCAATTTGGATCCAGCCGCCGGGCACCCGGCACCGGGCAGTGCCGGCGCCCCCCATCGGGGCGGCGCGCATCCGCACGAGGTTGTCGACCTTGCCGCGCTGGTGGACGCGGCGCCCGGACTGGTACTAGCGGGTGTGATGGCGGTGGCGCCGCAGGCAACGGACCCCGATGAAGCCTTTGCCAGGCTGGCGCAAATTTCCGCCGCGGTCCTCGAACGCTTTCCGGACGCAACGTCGATCTCAGCGGGCATGAGCCACGATCTGGAGCAGGCAATTCGCCACGGCGCGACACACCTGCGTGTCGGATCGGATGTTCTCGGTGCGCGCCCGGCGCTGAGGTAGCCTCGATGCTGTTGGCAACAACACTTTGACCCGAAGCTAAAAGGAATATGAGGAGCTACCATGGCTGGCGCTCTGCGCAAGACAATGATCTATCTTGGGCTCGCCGATGGTGAGGAGCACTACGAGGCTGAGCACCCTCAGTCCGGACATAAGAACGAGGATTATTCAGTGGACTACGACCGGGATGCCCCGCACCGTGCAGAAGCCGCTTCCGAGCCGGCCACGCTGAAGGTGGCGGACGATGAGTACCGGGCTCCGGTGACCCCGATCAAGCGGGCCGCGTCCGCCCGCGACGACGCGCACGGACTGCGCCAGATCACCACAGTCCACCCGCGCTCCTACAACGACGCCAAGATCATTGGTGAAAGCTTCCGGGATGGAATCCCGGTCATCATGAACGTCACGGACATGGGGGAGTCGGACGCAAAGCGCCTGGTTGATTTCTCCGCCGGCTTGGTGTTTGGCCTGCATGGAAGCATTGAGCGGGTCACCAACAAGGTTTTCCTGCTCTCCCCGTCCTACATCGAGGTTCTTGGCGATGACAAGAAGGCCTCCGACACACAGGCGAGCTTCTTCAACCAGAGCTGACGGCGAAGGCCCGGCCGCATCCCGACCGGGCCTGCGCAGGGGTTCACATTCTTTCCCGCAGCATTGCGGAGTATTGTGGGATTCCCTTGATGGATAACTTCTAAGGATTGTGTCTGCCGGCGTGTCAATCGTATTTTCTTTGCTGTACCTGCTGCTGCTGCTCTTTTTCCTTGCCCTGATGGTTCGGCTGGTCTTTGACTGGGTCCAGGTGTTTGCCCGTGAATGGCGTCCCCGCGGACCGGCCCTTGTTGCGGCCTCAGGCATCTATTCGGTGACGGATCCGCCGCTGCGGCTGCTGCGCCGGCTGATTCCACCTCTCCAGCTGGGCGGCATGTCACTGGACCTTGGGTTCATGCTGCTGCTGATCGTTGTAGGGATCGGGATGGCCGTTTTCCAGGGACTTGGACTCTAAGTCCGGAGCTGCACGAACGTCGGCATGTCGGCGCCGCAAAGGTTCGTTTTCGGAACCGAAACGATATAGTCTGATTTCGATACAGCCTTTTTATGCCGATCCCGGATCTGTGTGAGAGGGACCGTAGTTGAGATGGCCGCAGGCGGTCTGAACTTTCTAAAACCAACGAGGTGACTGGATGGCTCTCACGCCAGAAGATGTTGTCAACAAGCGGTTTCAGCCGACGAAATTCCGTGAAGGCTACGACCAGGATGAAGTCGACGACTTTCTCGACGAAATTGTTGTTGAATTCCGCAGGCTCAACCAGGAAAATGACGAGCTGCGCAAGAAGGTAGCCGATCTGCAGTCGAATCCGCAGGCCGCCGGTTCTTCGGCCGCGCCCGTGGTTTCAAAGGTCCCGCCCGCGGAGCAGCACGACGCCACCACCGCCTCGAAAGACAGCTCGTCCAAGAGCGCCAGCACCGCCAAGGATGCAGGCACGGCCAAGGATGCTGGCACAGCCAAGGATGCCGGTTCAACCAAGGACGACCAGGCGAAGGCGGACAAGACAGCTGCCAAGGACACCGCGGCGGCCAAGACCGAAGCGGGCAAGGACGACGCCGCTTCCGTTCCCTCCGCTGCGGCGACTGCGGCCGTTGCCGCACCGGCCACCAGCTCTGTTCCTGCGCACGAGTCCGCGGCCGGGGTATTGGCCATGGCCCAGCGGCTGCATGACGAATATGTTACCGCCGGCGTTGAGCAGCGGGACAAAATCATTGCGGAGGCCCAGATCGAGGCCAGCACGCTGGTCAATGACGCCCAGGAGAAGAGCCGGAAGACCCTTGGCGCCTTGGAGCAGCAGAGGTCGGTGCTGGAACGCAAGGTCGAACAGCTGCGCGGGTTCGAGCGTGACTACAGGTCCCGGCTCAAGGCCTACATTGAAGGCCAGCTGCGTGACTTGGACACCCGGGGATCTGTGGCGGCCTCGGACGCACCGGAAGCGTCTACCGCGTCCTAAGCAGAATGTACGTCAGAGCCGGCGGCTGGGGATCTCCACAGCCGCCGGCTTTCACTGTTAACACAAGTGCGGAGGCTAACTCGGGTGCGGAGGCTAACTCGGGTGCGGCGGCTACCACAAGTGCGGCGGCATCGGACCGCTGACCTGCAGCAGCCGCCCGACCGCACCCGGAAACCCGCACCAACGAACGAAAGCATCATGAACGACGAATCGACTCCCGGCCTCAGCGCGTCCGTCCCCAGCGGGGAGGGCACGGTGGGCGTGCGCCGGCGGGGACCGCTGCTGCTGATCCTGGCCGGCTTCGCGCTCCTGGCCTATGCCTTGGACCAGCTCACCAAATGGTGGGTCACCAGCACCATGGTGGACGGCCAGGTTACCCCTGTATTGGGCTCGGTGCTGTCATGGCACTACATCCGTAACTCCGGCGCCGCCTTTTCCATAGGCGAAAATATTACCTGGGTTTTCACCCTGGTGATGGCGGCGGTGGTGGTCGGCATCCTGATCCAAGCCCGTAGGCTGGGCTCCATCTGGTGGTCCATTGCCCTCGGGATGCTGCTGGGCGGGGCCTTGGGCAATCTGACCGACCGGCTGTTCCGCGAGCCGTCCTTCGGAATGGGCCACGTGGTGGACTTTATTGCCCTGCCGCATTTTGCTATCTTCAACGTTGCCGACTCGTCCGTTGTCGGCTCGGTGATTCTGATCTGCATCCTGACGCTGAAGGGTGTCCCGCTGGCCGGCCGCCGGGCCGTGGCCGCCGACGGAACCGGCACGAAGAAGCCCGAGCCCGAGGACAGAGATGTCTAAAACTGTTGCCGTTCCGCCGGAACTGGCAGGGGAGCGGGCGGACTCCGCCCTGGCCCAGCTGCTGGGAATTTCCCGTTCCGCGGCGGCTCTGCTGTGCGCGGAGGGCAACGTCGTGCTCGAGCGGCCTGGTCGGGAGGGCACCGCACTGGCCAAGGCCGACAGGCTCCAGTCCGGAGCACTGCTGGAGGTGACGATCCCGCAGCGCCGCGACCCGCTGGCCATCGTCGTCGAGCCGGTTAAAGACCTGAAGGTACTGCTCGACGACGACGCTTTCGTGGTGATCGACAAGCCCGTCGGTGTTGCTGCCCATCCGTCACCGGGCTGGGTGGGCCCAACCGTGGTCGGTGCGTTGGCGGCAGCGGGCTACCGCATCTCCACCTCCGGCGCCGCCGAACGTGTCGGAATCGTGCACCGGCTCGACGTGGGAACCTCGGGCGTGATGGTGGTGGCCAAAACGGAACTAGCTTACACCGTGCTCAAACGTGCCTTCAAGGATCGCACCGTGGAGAAGGTCTACCACGCCGTGATCCAGGGCCTGCCGGACCCGCTGCAGGGAACCATTGACGCACCCATCGGCCGGCATCCTGGCCATGACTGGCGCTTCGCCGTGCTCGAAGACGGCAGGGACTCGGTGACACATTACGAGGTGTTGGAGGCATTCGGCCGGGCTTCGCTGGTGGAGGTGCATCTCGAGACGGGGCGCACGCACCAGATCCGGGTGCACTTTTCGGCCCTGCACCATCCCTGCGCGGGTGATCTCACCTATGGTGCGGATCCGCGGCTGGCGGCCGAGCTGGGGCTGACGCGGCAGTGGCTGCATGCCCGCAAGCTGGGCTTCACACACCCGCAGACCGGGGCGTGGGTGGAGGTCTTCAGCGACTATCCGCAGGATCTGCAGTACGCCCTGACGGCGTTGGGGTCGGGAGCGCACTGAATTGGGCGTCCCCGGAACGCTCGGTGCGCCTGCGTCGGTGCCGTCCCCGACGGCCTAGAATGTACAAGTGGCTAGCTCCGATTCCTTCATCCATCTGCACAATCACACCGAATATTCGATGCTCGATGGCGCGGCGCGGCTGACGGATCTGTTCAGCCACGCCGACGAGCTGGGGATGAACGCCCTCGCCACGACGGACCACGGATTCGTCTTCGGAGCCTTCGATTTTTGGTCCAAAGCCAAATCCGCCGGCATTAAGCCGATCATCGGCGTGGAGGCGTATCTGACGCCGGGGACCGCCCGCGCTGACCGCAGCCGGGTGCGGTGGGGCGGCGGCGGGCGCGACGACGTTTCCGGCGCCGGCGCGTACACGCACATGACGCTGTGGTCCGAATCCACCGAGGGCATGCACAACCTGTTCCGGATGTCCTCGCTGGCATCGCTGGAGGGGTATCTGTACAAGCCGCGAATGGACCGGGACCTGCTCCAGACCTACGGCAAGGGACTGATCGCCAGCACCGGCTGCCCCTCCGGGGAAGTGCAGACAAAACTGCGCCTGGGGATGTACCGGGAAGCGGTGCAGGCGGCCTCGGACTTCCGCGATATCTTCGGCGCGGAAAACTATTTCTGTGAGCTGATGGACCACGGGCTGGACATCGAGCGCAATGTCTCCGCGGACCTGCTCAAGCTCGCCAAGGAACTGGACCTCCCGCTGCTGGCGACCAACGACCTGCACTACACCCATGCGGAGGATTCGGCGTCGCACGCAGCCCTGCTGTGCGTGCAGTCCGGCTCCACAATGGCGGATCCGAAGCGTTTCAAATTCGACGCGGACGAGTTCTACCTCAAGTCGCCACAGGAAATGCGCGCCCTGTTCCGCGACCATCCGGAGGCCTGCGACAACACCTTGCTGATCGCCGAACGCTGCGAGGTCGACTTCGACACCAGCGCCAGCTACATGCCGCGCTTCCCCGTCCCGGAGGGTGAAAACGAGCAATCCTGGTTCGTCAAAGAGGTTGAGACGGGCCTGCAGTACAGGTATCCTGGCGGCATTCCGGACGAGGTCCGCAAGCAGGCCGAATTCGAGGTCGGCGTCATCACGCAGATGGGCTTCCCCGGCTACTTCCTGGTGGTGGCCGACTTCATCAACTGGGCCAAGAACAACGGCATCCGGGTCGGACCGGGCCGAGGTTCGGGGGCCGGCTCCATGGTTGCGTACGCCATGCGCATCACGGATCTGGATCCACTCAAGCACGGTTTGATCTTTGAGCGCTTCCTCAACCCCGAGCGCGTCTCCATGCCCGACTTCGACGTGGACTTTGATGATCGCCGCCGTTCCGAGGTGATCCGTTACGTCACGCAGAAGTATGGTGATGAGCGCGTGGCCATGATCGTCACCTATGGAACCATCAAGGCCAAGCAGGCGCTGAAGGATTCCTCCCGGGTGCAGGGCTATCCCTTCTCCACCGGCGAGCGGCTCACCAAGGCCATGCCGCCGGATGTGATGGGCAAGGGCATGCTGCTGACTGAGGTCCATAATCCCGAAGCTAAACGCTATTCCGAGGCCGAGGAACTGCGTGAGCTGCTACGCACCGACGCGGACTCGCAGAAGGTTTTTGACATGGCGCTGGGGCTGGAGGGCCTCAAGCGGCAGTGGGGCGTGCACGCCGCCGGGGTGATCATGTCCTCGGACCCGCTGATCGACATTGTGCCCATCATGCGCCGGGAGCAGGACGGGCAGGTCATCACCCAGTTCGACTACCCCACCTGTGAGGGCCTCGGCCTGATCAAGATGGACTTCCTGGGGCTGCGTAACCTGACCATCATCACCGACGCGGTGGAGAACATTAAGGCCAACGCGGACGTGGACCTGGTCCTGGAGGACCTGGAACTGGACGATAAGGCCTCCTACGAGCTGCTGGCGCGCGGCGATACATTGGGGGTTTTCCAGCTCGACGGCGGCCCGATGCGGGCGCTGCTCAAGCAAATGCGGCCGGATAACTTTGAGGACATTTCCGCCGTCATCGCTCTCTACCGGCCAGGTCCAATGGGTGCCAACTCGCACACAAATTATGCGCTGCGCAAGACCGGGCTGCAGAACATCGACCCCATCCATGCCGAACTGGAGGAGCCGCTGGCGGAGATCCTTGGCGGTACCTACGGTCTGATCGTCTACCAGGAACAGGTGATGGCGATCGCCCAGAAGGTTGCCGGCTTCACGCTGGGACAAGCGGATATTCTGCGCCGTGCCATGGGTAAGAAGAAGAAGTCCGAGCTGGACAAGCAGTACGCCGGTTTCGAACGAGGCATGCTGGACAATGGCTACTCCGCCGCTGCGATCAAGACTCTGTGGGACATCCTGCTGCCGTTCTCCGATTACGCCTTTAATAAAGCGCACTCGGCAGCCTACGGAATGATCTCCTACTGGACGGCCTTCCTTAAGGCCCATTACCCGGCCGAATACATGGCCGCCCTGCTCACCAGCGTCGGCGATGACAAAGACAAACTGGCGCTGTACTTGAACGAGTGCCGGAAAATGGGCATCACGGTGCTGCCGCCGGACGTGAACGAATCGTCGGTGAACTTCACTCCTGTCGGCAAGGACATCCGCTTTGGCATGGCGGCCATCCGCAACGTCGGTGCCAATGTCGTTAACGCCATGGTCGCCTCCCGCGAGGAAAAGGGGGCCTTCACCTCCTTCTCGGACTATCTGCACAAGGTTCCCGCTGTTGTGTGCAACAAACGCACCATCGAATCGCTGATCAAGGCAGGGTCGTTCGACTCATTGGGCCATCCCCGGCGCGCTTTGGCCATGATTCACGAGGAAGCCGTGGATTCGGTGATCGTGCTCAAGCGCAACGAAGCGGCCAATCAGTTCGATCTATTCAGCGCCTTCGACATGGAGGGATCCGGTCCGGGGAGCGGAATGACCACCGAGGTGCCGGATCTGCCCGAGTGGGAGAAAAAAGACAAGCTCGCCTTCGAGCGGGACATGCTGGGCCTGTACGTTTCGGATCATCCCCTGCAGGGGCTGGAAGCGGTGCTCAGCCAGCACGCGGACCGCACCATCACGACGCTGATTGGCGAGGAAGGCCCGGCCGACGGCTCCATTGTCACCATCGCCGGCATGATCACCTCGCTGTCCCGGCGGATCGCCAAATCCAGCGGCAACGCCTATGCGCGGGCCGAAATCGAAGACCTTGGCGGCTCCATCGAGGTGATGTTCTTCGGCCAGGTCTACGGACCCATCGCGACAGTGCTGGCCGAGGACCTCATTGTGGTGGTGAAGGGGCGGCTGCAGCGGCGCGACGACGGTGCTGTCACCCTCAATGCGATGGAACTGACTGTTCCGGACCTCAGCGACGGCCACTCCGGGCCGGTGGTGATCTCGCTGCCCAACCACAAAGCGACGGAAATTGTGGTGACGTCCCTCGGCGAGGTGCTGCAGACGCATCCGGGGACCACCGAAGTACAGCTTCGGCTGGCCGGGTCGCGCAGCATCGAGATCATGAAGCTGGGACTGCACCTGCGGGTTAGTCCCACCCCTGCCCTGTTTGGGGACCTCAAAGTCCTGCTTGGACCGGCCTGTCTGGAGGTATAGCGGGGCCGGTGCTGCCGGCGGCCGGGAGCTGTTTCGTTTGCTAGCGTAGAAGCATGACACAACCGCCGCTTTCCGGTGCTCAGCAGTATCCGCCGGCCGTTTATGCTCCTGCGGTTCCCGGTGACCTGACCAGTGCCCCGCCGGCGTCGCTGCTGCGCTGGTTTTCCTCAACAGCTGCCGCCGGCATTGTCGTCGGAGCACTGTGGTGGTGCCTTGCTCCCGGCGGAGCATTTTACGGCTCAGGGTCGGACACCGCCGTCTGGCTGCCGCGGGACCTGGTGCTGGGGTTGATCGGGCTGGTTGCCGGCATCGTCACGGCGGCACTGCTGCTGCCGCAGCGGCGCAATGCCGGCTCATATACCAAGATTCTCGCCGCCGTCGCCGGCTCTGCCGCCGGTTCCGTGATCGCCTGGCGGCTGGGAACACTCGCGGGTGATCTGTGGGGACACGTCCCGGCCAATCCGGCCAGTGACAGCATCGCTTTTTCGCTCCGCTCCGTGAGCGTCCTCACCCTCTGGCCCGGCATCTGCGCGCTGATCATTTTCGCCGTCACACTGGTCAGCCTGCTGCGCTCGGGCCCCTCCGATCAGAAGTAAACTGGGGCAGTGATCAGGCAGCTTCAGGACGTGGGACGAACGCTACGCACCATCGATTTGCGGGGCCGGCGGCTCTCCCTCGCCGAACTGCGCGGCGCAGTTCCCCGGGCCGGGCGCACAGCGGCCGCGGATGCCGAACACAAGGTCCAGCAGATTATCGACGATGTGCGGCATTCCGGTTTTGCCGCGCTCAGCGAGCTGGCTGCCCGGTTCGACGGCGTCGAGCAGCGTCATCCCCGGGTTCCCACCGAGGCGCTGGCGAAGGCGTTGGCGGAGTTGGACCCGGTGGTGCGGGCTGCCCTTGAGGAGTCCATCCGCCGCGTTCGGAGCTTTGCCGAGTCCCAGCGCCCCGCCGATGTCGACCTCACAGTCGCCGCGGGCGCCGCGTTGGGTCAGCGCTGGGTGCCGGTGGGCCGGGTGGGGCTGTACGTTCCCGGCGGCCTGGCCGTCTATCCCTCCTCCGTGGTGATGAATGTGGTTCCCGCCCAGGTGGCGGGCGTGGAATCCATCGCCCTGGCCTCGCCGCCGCAGAAGGAGTTCGGTTCGCTGCCGCATCCGACGATTTTGGCCGCGGCAGCCCTGCTCGGAATTGAGGAGGTCTATGCCATCGGCGGTGCCCAGGCGATCGCGGCATTTGCCTACGGCATCGCCGCGGACAGCGTTGCTGGGGAAGCTGGCCACGAAGCAGACGTGAGTGCAGGGGCACTGGAACCTGTCGATGTGATTACGGGCCCGGGTAACATCTTCGTCGCCACCGCCAAACGCCTGGTCAAGGGCGCCGTCGGAATCGATTCCGAGGCCGGTGCCACCGAAATAGCAGTGCTTGCCGACGCCACGGCGGTGCCGGCGCTGGTGGCCGCCGATCTGATCAGCCAGGCGGAGCATGATCCGCAGGCCGCGTCGGTGCTGGTCACGGACTCCCCGGAACTCGCCGATGCCGTGCGTGCCCAGCTGGGCGTCCAGACCGTTGCGACCAAACATGCGGACCGCGTTGCGGAGGCACTCGGCGGCCCGCAGTCCGCCGTCGTGCTGGTGGACGACATGGTGCAGGGGATCGCTGTCTGCAACGCCTATGCCGCCGAACACCTGGAAATTATGACAGCCGACGCTGCGGGCGTCGCGGGCCGCATCCGGAACGCCGGAGCCATCTTCGTGGGCGACTATAGTCCGGTCAGCCTGGGCGACTACTGTGCGGGGTCCAACCATGTGCTGCCCACCCGCGGTACGGCCGCCTTCTCATCGGGCCTGAATGTGACGACCTTCCTGCGGGCCATCCAGGTCGTCCACTACGACCGCGATGCCCTGCAGGAGGTCAGCGCCCATATTGTGGCTCTGTCGGCGGCCGAAAATCTTCCGGCGCATGGCGACGCCGTGAAGATCCGCTTTGTGCCCTGACTCCTCGCCGGCTTCACCCTGATTCGGCTTTGATTTGGGTCATGTACGGGTCAGTTGGAAAGCGGCGGGCGGCGTTCGCCGACGGACCTCCAACCACCACATATGGTAATTACCTGTTTGTAATTCCCCAACATGTAGTCGTACACTGGCACGAAGGGATAGTTTTGCGGCACGCCACCGAGGATGTTTACGGCGGGCGCTCCATCTGGAGGAAGGATTGACATGTACTGTCCGTTCTGCCGCAATCCCGATTCCCGCGTGGTCGACAGCCGGATGGCCGAGGATGGATCCGCGATCCGGCGCCGCCGGCAGTGCCCGGAGTGCGGACGGCGTTTCAGTACGCTGGAGACCACGAGCCTGTCCGTCATCAAGCGCTCCGGCGTCGCCGAGCCTTTCAGCCGCAGCAAGATCGTCAACGGCGTCCGCAAGGCTTGCCAGGGCAGGCCTGCCACCGACGACGATCTGGCGCTGCTGGCGCAGGAGGTCGAAGAGACCATCCGAGCCAGCGGCGCAGCGGAAGTGGACGCCCACCAGGTAGGCCTGGCAATCCTGGGCCCGCTGCAGAAGCTCGACCAGATCGCGTATCTGCGCTTCGCCAGTGTGTACCAGGACTTTGAGTCGCTGGAAGATTTTGAGTGCGCGATCGCACTGCTGCGCGGACAGGACGCCGGCGGCAACGGCACCCACGGCGGCAGCGCCAATCCGATGGCGCCCGGCACCGACTAAGCTCCGGTGGCGGCCGGGGAGGGGAAGCCCTGGCCGCCACCGGCACCACTTCCGTGGGAACCTCCCGAAGGAGGTCTGCAGTTCATCGTCGGCTCAGGAAGCAACCGCTACTTGACGGCCTTGAAATGCACCGCCGCCTGCAGCGCCCCGCCCACGATGCCCGCGTTGTTCTGCAGCAGCGCCGGAATGATCGGAGTCTGCAGTTTCAGCTGCGGCAGGTAATCCTCGCTGCGCTTGGAAATTCCGCCGCCGACGATGAACAGTTCGGGGGAGAACAGGAATTCCAGGTGCGAAAAGTAGCGCTGCAACCGTCCGGTGTACTCTTCCCAGCTCAGGCCATCCCGCTCCCGCGCGCTGGCCGATGCCTTGGTTTCGGCATCGACGCCGTCCAGTTCCAGGTGTCCAAGCTCCGCGTTCGGAACCAGCTTGCCGTTAAAGATGAAGGCCGAGCCGATGCCGGTGCCCAGCGTGATTACCAGGACGGTGCCCTTGACACCCTTGCCCGCACCGTAACGGGCCTCCGCCAGGCCGGCCGCATCGGCGTCGTTCATCACTTGGACGTCCCGGCCCAGCTCACTGGTCAGCAGCGCGTCAACGTCGGTGTTCACCCAGCTCTTGTCCACGTTGGCAGCCGAACGGGCGACTCCGTGGGCAATGATGGCGGGGAAGGTTACACCCACCGGGGCGTCCGCGTCCGGTGCGCCGTCCCGGGTCATGAGCTCTGCGACGATCTGGCCAACCACTGTCGCAACTGCCTCAGGCCTGGACGGCTGCGGGGTGTCGATGCGGAACCGCTCGCCCACCAGCTTGCCCTTATCCAGATTGACGATGCCGCCCTTTATGCCTGTTCCGCCGATGTCGATGCCTATCACATGGGACTGGGAGGGGTGCTTTTTCGACATGGGGGCTCCGGATCAGGGGTAAATTGCGGGAAGTGCCGGCTACGGCAGGGTCAGGATTTCGGCGCCGGTTTCGGTGACCAGCAGGGTGTGTTCAAATTGCGCCGTGCGTTTCCGGTCGCGGGTGACGACGGTCCAGTCATCGTCCCACATGTCCCAGTCCACGGTGCCAAGCGTGAGCATTGGTTCGATGGTAAAGGTCATTCCGGTTTGGATCACGGTGTTGTACGCCGGTGCCGCGTCATAATGCGGAATAATCAGCCCGGTGTGGAACGCCTCGCCCACGCCGTGGCCGGTGAAGTCCCGGACCACGCCGTAGCCGAAGCGTTTGGCGTAGGACTCGATCGCCCTGCCGATGATGTTGATCTCCCGGCCCGGTGCCACCGCACGGATGGCACGGTTTAGCGACTCCTGTGTCCGCTCAACCAGCAGCCGGGACTCTTCATCGACGTCCCCCACCAGAAAGGTGTAGTTCGTGTCCCCGTGGACGCCGTCCTTGTAGGCCGTGATGTCGATGTTGAGGATGTCGCCATCCTTCAGCACCGTGCTGTCCGGAATACCGTGGCAGATAACCTCATTCAGGGACGAGCACAGAGACTTGGGAAATCCCCTGTAGCCCAAAGTTGAGGGATAGGCCTGCTGGTCCAGGATGAACTCGTGACCTACCCGGTCCAGCTGGTCGGTGGTCACGCCCGGCTGAATGTGCCGTCCGACCTCCACGATGGCCTGGGCGGCGATTTTGGAGGCCAGCCTGATCTTTTCGATCGTTTCGGCCGACTTAACCTCTGACCCGGTGAACTTTGACGGACCTGGCCGGCCAACATATTCGGGCCGTGGAATGCCCGCGGGAACGGACAGCAGCGGACTGAGGGAGCCCTGCACCAAGGTGCCGGTGGGGGCGGTGGACATCTGCGCGGACATAAAACCATCCTATAAGATCCGCCGCCCCGGAGTCGGGACCTGCCCCCGGGCTGCCGCGTAGGATCGGTATTGGGCCCTGTATGTCGGCCTGAGGACAAAGAGGTGAAAGGAGCCACCATGCCGCAGTTCTGGTACAACGTCAAAACACACGAGGTCGAAGAGGACGCGCAGTCCGACTGGCGTGCCCTGATTGGCCCGTACGACAGCCGCGAGGAAGCGCAGCAGGCGCTGGAAAAGGTCAAGAGCCGCAATGCCAGCTGGGAGGCCGACGACGACTGAGGGCTGGAGCGGGCAGCCCCGGTTGGCGGGTGGCGGCGAAAAGGCTCAGAAGGAGTGCTCCGGGCCGGGGAAACTGCCATTGCGGACGTCCTCCCCATAAGCCTTGGCGGCAGTGGACAGCACGGTGTGCAGATCGGCATACTGCTTGACGAACTTGGCCATCCGCCCGGTGCGCAGGCCCGCCATGTCCTGCCACACCAGCACCTGCCCGGTGGTGGCATTGCCTGCGCCAATGCCGATGGTGGGCACGGAGACAGCCGCCTCCACGGCCGCGGCCACGCCAGCGGGAACCATTTCCATCAGCACCGCGAAGGCACCGGCCTCGGCCAGCGCCACTGCGTCGTCAACGAGGGCCTGCCCGGCATCGCCGCGGCCCTGCACCCGGTAGCCGCCGAGCACGTGCTCACTTTGCGGCGTGAAGCCGATGTGTGCCATCACCGGGATTCCCGCAGCCGTCATGGCACGCACGGTTTCCGCGTAGTAGGCGCCGCCTTCCATCTTGACGGCGTGCACCCGGCCCTCTTTCATCAGCCGCACCGAGGAGGCAATGGCCTGCGCCGGTGAGGCCTCATAGCTGCCAAAGGGCAGATCCGCCACCACAAGCGCCCGGCGCGCAGCGGAGCTGACCGCACGGGAAAAGATAATCAGCTCATCGAGTGTAATCGGCAGCGAGGTTTCATAGCCCAGGACATTGTTGGCCGCCGAATCCCCAATCAGCAGCACCTCGATCCCGGCCTCATCGAAGATCTGCGCCGCGTACTGGTCGTATGCGGTAAGCATGGCAAACCGGGTGCCGCGGTCCTTGGCCTGCTGCAGATGGTGAGTACGGATCCGTTTCGCCGGTTCCGCGGGGGCCGCCGGTCCTGAGCCGTAGGGCGGGGCGCTTTCTGCATCACTCATGCCTCGAGCCTACTGGAGGCGGGCACTGTCCGGGCCGCCCGCAGGGCCGCGCTGTGGCCAGCGCGCCATCGCGGACAGGGAATTCTCCGATGCCCGACTTAGGATGGGAACAAAGGCCCGCGGCCAGCGGAAGTGGACCAAAGGAAAAGAGGAGTCATGGACCGTCAGCAGGAGTTCGTCCTACGCACCATCGAAGAGCGCGACGTGCGCTTTGTGCGCATGTGGTTCACCGACGTCGTGGGCTCGCTAAAGTCCGTGGCGCTTGCGCCGGCCGAGGTGGAAGGCGCTTTCGCTGAGGGTCTGGGTTTTGATGGCTCCGCGATTGAGGGTCTGGCCCGTGTCTTCGAATCCGACATGCTGGCCCAACCCGATCCGTCGACCTTCCAGATCCTGCCATGGCGGGGCGAGACGGAGCAGACCTCGCGGATGTTCTGCGACATCCTTACCCCGGACGGCCAGCCCTCCGCGGCGGACCCCCGCAACGTGCTCAAACGGACTCTGGCCAAAGCCGCGGACATGGGTTTCACCTGTTACACGCACCCGGAAATCGAGTTCTACCTGCTGAAGTCCCAGGAACTGGGACCCGACGGCATTCCGGTCCCGGTGGACCGTGCCGGGTACTTTGACCACGTTCCGGGCGGAGTGGCGCAGGATTTCCGCCGCACCGCCGTGACGATGCTGGAAAACGTCGGCATTTCGGTGGAATTCAGCCACCACGAGGGCGGGCCGGGACAGAACGAGATTGATCTGCGGTACGCGGACGCCTTGCAGACCGCGGACAACATCATGACCTTCCGCACCGTCATCAAGGAGGTGGCGCTGCAGCAGGGCACCTATGCCACTTTCATGCCCAAGCCCTTTTCGGATCATCCCGGCTCCGGCATGCACACCCACTTCTCACTCTTCGAGGGAGACGCCAACGCGTTCTACGAGGCGGGCGCCGAGTTCCAGCTCTCCGCCACCGCCCGGCACTTCATTGCCGGCATCCTGCACCATGCGCCGGAGTTCACAGCTGTCACCAATCAGTTCGTGAACTCCTACAAGCGTCTCTGGGGCGGCGGGGAAGCTCCCAGCTATCTCTCCTGGGGGCACAATAACCGCTCCGCCTTGGTTCGGGTGCCACTGTACAAGCCGGGCAAAGGACAGTCTGCGCGGATTGAATACCGCGGAATTGATTCCGCCGCGAACCCGTATCTGGCGTACGCGGTGCTGCTCGGGGCGGGGCTGAAGGGGATCGAGGAGGAGTACGAACTGCCGCCGGCTGCGGAGGACGACGTGTGGTCGCTGACCTCCTCGGAGCGCCGCGCCATGGGCCATGACCCGCTGCCATCCAGCCTGCACGACGCGGTCCGCCAGATGGAGGAGTCCGAGCTTATGCCGAAAATCCTGGGGGAGCAGGTTTTTGAGCATTTCCTGCGCAATAAGCGGGCCGAGTGGCAGGACTACCGGCTGCAGGTGACTCCCTACGAGCTGACGCGCAATCTGGGCATTCTTTAGGGCTCCGCCGTGGTCAGCCTGCAGCGCAAACTGATTGCCAATGGCTTTGCCGACCTGGAGAAGAGCGAGCGTTTCCTTCGTGCGCCGGAGCTGGCGGGCATCGATGAGGTCCGGCTGTTCGACGGGCTGGCGATGGCGGCGGATCCGGACTTGGCGCTGCAGTCCCTGGTCCGGCTGCTGAGTCAAAGTCCGCAGTTGAAGGAACTGGCCGGTGCCGGCGTCGAGCGCAGTGAGGCGACGTACCGGCTGCTGGGCTCCTCCGAGGCGCTGGCCGAATTCCTGATCAGGCACCCGGAACATCTGGATGTGCTCTCCGAACGGGTCGGTCCGGAGCCCAGAGCGCGCAGCGGTGCCGAGCTGCGGTCCTCCCTGCTGGAGGCGGTGGGCGCCGATCCGGCAGCCGGAACACCGGTGGCCGCCCTGACGGGGCCGGATGCCTACGTTGCGCTCCGCAGCCGGTACCGCAGGCATCTGGCTCAGCTGGCCATCCGCGACCTCTGTGCTGCGTCGCCGCAGGACTTTCTGCCGGAGGCCGGGGCGGAGTTGGCGGACCTGGCCGGAGCGGCGCTGGAGGCAGCGCTTGCCGTTTCCCGGGCGGAGCTGGGCCGCACCGCGGGCGCGGACCGGGTGGCCGCCGTCGCGCTCGCCGTCATCGGGATGGGCAAATGTGGCGCCCGCGAGCTGAACTACATCTCCGACGTCGACGTCATTTATGTCCTCGAAGCCACCGGTATCGACGAGAGCGAGGCAGTTCCGCTCGGCACCGCGCTGGCCAGCGGAATCTCCCGGGCCATCAATGCCCCTGCCCGGGAACCGGGGCTGTGGGAGGTGGACGCCAATCTGCGGCCGGAGGGCAAGGAAGGACCGCTGGTGCGGACGCTGGAATCCCATCTGACGTACTACCGGCGTTGGGCGCAAAGCTGGGAGTTCCAGGCCCTGCTCAAGGCGCGCACGGTCGCGGGGAATGCCGCCCTTGGTGCACGCTACGAGGAAGCCCTGGCGCCGCTGATCTGGACCTCTTCGGAGCGGGAGGGCTTCGTGGATTCGGTGCAGTCCATGCGCCGGCGGGTCACGGACAACATTCCGCAGCGGGAGGAATCGCGCCAGCTCAAGCTGGGTAAGGGCGGCCTGCGCGACGTGGAATTCACCGTCCAGCTGCTGCAGCTGGTGCATGCCAAGGCGGACCCGTCGCTGCGCTGCAAGGATACGACGGCGGCCATCGCGGCGTTGTCGGCCGGTGGATACATCGGGCGCACCGATGCCCGCGAGTTCGACAACGCTTATCGCTATCTGCGGGTGCTTGAACACCGGATCCAGCTCGTGCAGATGCGTCGGACGCATTTGATGCCGGAGTCCGATTCCGCCCTGCGTGCACTCGCCAAATCCGCAGCCGGACCGCTAAGTACCGCCCGTCCCAGCGGGGCTGCCCTGCTGGCGCATTGGCAACAGGTGAAGCGGCGTGTCCGGGCACTGCATGAGCGCATCTTCGATCGGCCGCTGCTCAATACGGCGGCCCACCTCAGCGCCGATGACGTCACCCTCACCTCGGAGGCAGCTCAGGGCCGACTCGCCGCGCTCGGCTACCGGGACGCGCCCGGTGCGCTGCGCCATATTGAGGCGCTCACGGCAGGCGTCAGCCGGCGGGCGGCGCTGCAGCGTCAGCTGCTGCCGGTACTGCTTGACTGGCTGGCCGACGGCGTCGATCCGGATGCGGGGCTGCTGGGTTTCCGCCGGCTCAGCGAGGCGCTGGGCACCTCGCACTGGTACCTGGGCATGCTGCGGGATTCGCAGGCCGCCGCTGAACGGCTGTGCCATCTGCTCTCCAGCTCACGGCTGATCACGGATCTGCTGGAAGTGTCGCCCGAGGCGACCGCCTGGCTGGGTGCGGACAAGGAACTGGTGCCGCTCAGCTTCGCGGCGCAGTGGCAGGAAATCCGGTCCAAGATGTCCCGCCATGCCGACCCTGGCCAGGCGATGCGGCTGATCAGGCTGATCCGGCGCCGTGAGGTGCTGCGGATAGCGATTGCGGACTGCTGTTCGATGCTGGAGCAGGACCAGGTGGGCGCGGCCCTGGCGGACGCGGACCGGGCGGCCGTGCTGGGGGCACTCCATGTTGCCGAAGCCGCCGCGCATGCGGAATCAGGGACACTGACCAATGTTCTGGTCGTTGCCATGGGCCGGCAGGGCGGCCGGGAGATCGGCTACGGCTCCGACGCGGACGTTATGTATGTGCACAGGGCACTCCCGGGGGTGGCTGAGCAGGACGCCCAGCGGCAGGCGGAGCACATTGTGAGCAGACTTTCGGCGCTGCTGACGCAGCCGCTGAAACCTGCGATCCTCGCTGAAAGGGTGCTGGTCATCGACGCGGGCCTGCGCCCCGAAGGCAAAAACGGACCCCTGGTCCGAAGCCTGGAGTCCTACCGCGGGTACTACGCCCGCTGGTCACTGGTCTGGGAGGCGCAGGCCCTGCTGCGGGCCCGCCCGATGGCAGGCAACGATGAACTGGCCGCGGAGTTCCTTGCCCTCGTGGATCCGGTGCGTTACCCCCACCAGCTCGCCGACGCTGAGGTACGTGAAATCCGGCGGATCAAGGCCAGAGTTGAGGCGGAGCGGCTGCCGCGCGGCGCTGATCCCGCGCGGCACCTCAAACTGGGCCGCGGTGCCTTGAGCGATGTTGAATGGCTGGTGCAGCTCTGGCAGCTTCAGCATGCCCACCACGAGCCTTCGCTGCGCACCACATCCACGCTCGACGCGCTGGAAGCCGCCGGGCGCTTAGGTCTGGTGGACCCCGCCGATGCAGCACTCCTGGCCGGGAGCTGGCGGCTGGCCAGCAGGATCCGCTCCGCCAACGTGATCTGGAGCGGCAAGCCATCGGACCTGCTGCCGTCCTCCCGCCGCGACTTGGAAGCCGTTGCTCGCTGGTGCGGCTACGAGGCCGGCCAGGCTGCGCAACTGGAGGACGACTACCTGGGCCTGACCCGGCGGGCGCGGGCGGTCTTCGAGCGGTTGTTTTATGGCTTCGCACCGCCCGCCGCTAACTTTGGCTGACGCCGTTAACTTTGCCTGCCATCATCAATTTTCGCTGAGGCTGTCAATGATGGTTGACGAGTGAAAGTCTCGTCAACGGCAGACAATTCGGCTTAAAAGGCGGCGGCCCGCACCTATGGTGAGGACCGCCGTCGTCGTACTCCAGATCCTGATGCCGTGCTTAGACGCCGTAGTAGAGCTCGAATTCGTAGGGATTCGGGCGCAGCGAGAGGGGCCGGATCTCGTATTCGTACTTGTACTCGATCCAGGTGTCGATGAGGTCCTGGGTGAACACGCCGCCGGCCTGCAGGAACTCGTTGTCCTCGGCCAGCGCGGCCAGAGCCTCTTCAAGCGAACCCGGAGCCTTGGGAATGTCCTTGGCCTCCTCGGCGGGCAGCTCGTACAGGTCCTTGTCGATCGGAGCCGGTGGTTCGATCCGGTTCTTGATGCCATCCAAGCCGGCCATCAGCTGTGCGGCGAAGGCGAGGTAAGGATTGGAGGAGGCATCCGGGGCGCGGAACTCCAAGCGCTTGGCTTTGGGATTGGAACCGGTGATCGGAATCCGGATGCCGGCGGAGCGGTTGCCCTGCGAGTACACCATGTTCACCGGTGCCTCGAAGCCCTTGACCAGCCGGCGGTAGGAGTTCACCGTCGGATTGGTGAAGGCCAGCACCGCGGAGGCGTGCTTGAGCAGGCCGCCGATGTACCAGCGTGCCACGTCGGACAGGCCGGCGTAGCCCTTCTCGTCATAGAACAGCGGAGCGTCGCCGTTCCACAGCGACTGGTGGCAATGCATGCCGGAGCCGTTGTCGCCGAAGACAGGCTTGGGCATGAAGGTGACGGACTTGTTCCACTGCCACGCCGTGTTCTTGATGACGTACTTGAACTTCTGCAGGTCATCGGCGGCGTGCACCAGCGTGTTGAACTTGTAGTTGATTTCGGCCTGGCCAGCCGCGCCCACCTCGTGGTGCGAGCGCTCAACCGCCAGCCCCACGTTGTCCAGCTCCACACACATGGCATCGCGCAGGTCGGCCTGCTGGTCAACCGGAGAGACCGGGAAGTAACCGCCCTTGGTCGGCGTCTTGTAGCCCAGGTTTCCGCCTTCTTCTTCCCGGCCGGTGTTCCAGGGGGCTTCAATCGAGTCGATCTTGTAGAAGGAGCCCTGCGGGGAGGACTCGAACTGCACATTATCGAAGACGAAGAACTCGGCCTCGGAGCCGAAGAAGGCCTTGTCGGCGATGCCGGTCGAGGCAAGGTAGGCCTCGGCCTTTTCTGCCACGCCGCGCGGATCGCGGTGGTACGGATCTCCCGTGCGGGGATTGACGATGGAGAAGTTCAGGGCCAGTGTCTTTTCCAGCCGGAAGGCATCCACGAAGGCGGTGGTGGGGTCCGGAATCAGCTGCATGTCGGATTCGGCAATGCCCTGGAAACCGCGGATGGAGGAACCGTCAAACAACTGCCCATTGACGAAGAAATCCGCGTCAACACTTTTGGCCGGCACATTGAAGTGCTGCTGCACGCCGGGGAGGTCGGTGAATCGGATGTCGACGAACTTCACATCTTCGTCCTGGATGAATCTGAGGACTTCGTCCGCATTCTTGAACATCTATGCTCCTTACGCATAAGGGGGATCCGGCCGCCGGCAGGCCATTGCCGCTGTCGCGTGGTGCGACTGCGCCTGCCACTGTTACCAGACTAAGGACAAGGGATTACCCGGGAGTGTCCATGGTGTTTCAGGGAGGTTACAGGTTTCCCGCTTCTTCCAGTCTAACCGGGCGCGCTTGGACGTCCCTTTGCGTTACGGCTCCACACCACTTGCACCCGGGTAGGCTGGGATGGTGGTGGAACGCAAAGATATCGGTTCATGGCTCAGCGGTCCGGACACCTCCGGCGTCTCCGCGTACCCAGGGCAGCGGCTTGGTTTGCCCGAATCCGGTCCAAGCTCCCTGGCGCGCGCCGGCCGGCGGATCCTGGCGATCTGCATCGACTGGGGCCTGAGTTACCTGATTGCGCATCTGCTGCTGGCAGGCAATTCCATGGGGATTCTGGCCATCTTCCTGCTGGAGCAGGTGGTGCTGGTTGGGACACTGGGCTACAGCATCGGCCATCGGATCGCCGGCATCCATGTGATCCGGGTGGGGGGCGGCTCCGCCGGCCTGCTGGCTGGAGTCGTGCGGGCGGTCCTGCTGGCGTTGGTGCTGCCGGTGGTCATCACCGATGCCGACCACCGCGGACTCCATGACAGGGCGGCGAATACGGTTCTGATCCGGGGCTGAGTTTGCGGCCATCGAACCCTCCCGCTGCCGGGGGGACGGCGGTGGCCCTGCAGCGGCGCAGCGGCCGAAGGCTAACGGCCGCGGGCGGCCTTGCGGTCGGGGCGTGCTTTGTTGGGGTCAATGCCCTTGGGAATGGGCAACTTATTGCCCAGAGAGGCGACCCGCTTGTTGACGGCGCTGACCTCGCCTTTGGTCAGTTCGGGCTTGAGCTTTTGCATCTTTTTGGCCAGGCTGCGCAGTTCGACCTGTCCCTCACCCCGGCCGGATTCGAGGACGTGCACCGTGACGTTGGGAAGAATGCGGTTAAGGCGCCGGCGCTCAGCATCGATCAGCGGCTTCACCCGGGCCGAGGGGCCTTCTGACACCAGCACCACGCCCGCCCGGCCAATGGCCCGGAAGATGACGTCCTGGCTGCGCGGATTTACAGCGACCGGTTGTTCCTCGACGATCCAACCTCGGCGCAGCGTGTTGATGGCGGCACCGGCGGCTCCGGGCTGGCCTTCAATCTGTGCAAAGGCGGCCCGTTCGGCCCGCCGGGAGAGAATCAGCAACGCGCCCAGGAACCCAAGCGGAATACCCAGGATCAGCCCGGTGATCCAATTACCGACCAGGAAGCCGATGCCCAGCGCCACCACAATGACACCGAGGAAGACCAGCAGCATCAGCCACTGAGCGTTCGGGTCATGCCGGCGGGTCATCTTGAAGATGTCCACCAGCTGCTTCACACGGTTCTGCTTTTTCGGGCCGACAGCTGTCGAACCCTTGCCGCGCCGGAAGAAGGGACTGCGTTTCTTTACCGCGTCGGGATCGGAGGAGGCGTTTGCTGAGTCTGTGGATTTGGCCATAGTGGGATCAATTCTACCGGTACTTGGACCGACTACCGCGCCGCCAAAAGTGTCGCCGCCTCTTGGCGGGTGCTGCCGGAATTGCCGATGTGGGCCAGCTCTTCGGGGATCGGCAGACCCTTTTTGCGCATCGCCGTCGCCCAGAGCCGTCCGGCCCGGTAAGAGGAGCGAACCAGCGGTCCGGCCATCACGCCGAGGAAGCCGATTTCGTCGGCTTCCTGCTGCAGTTCCACGAATTCCTGTGGCTTGACCCATCGGTCCACCGGATGGTGCCGTTCGCTGGGGCGCAGATACTGGTTGATGGTGACCAGGTCACAGCCGGCTTCATGCAGGTCGCGGAGAGCGGAGGAAACTTCCGCACGGGTCTCGCCCATGCCAAGGATCAGGTTGGACTTGGTGACCATGCCCAGGTTCCGGCCCTGGGTAATAACGTCCAGCGAGCGTTCGTAGCGGAACGCAGGCCGGATGCTCTTGAAAATCCTCGGCACGGTCTCGACATTGTGCGCAAAGACTTCGGGTTTGGCGTCGCAGATGGCTTGGATGTTTTCCGGTTTACCGGAAAAGTCCGGAATAAGGATTTCGACGCCGGTGCCCGGGTTCAGTTCGTGGATCTTGCGGATGGTCTCGGCATACAGCCAGACACCCTCATCCGCAAGATCGTCCCGCGCCACGCCCGTCACTGTGGCATAGCGCAGCTCCATAGCCTGCACCGAGCGGGCCACCTTCGTGGGCTCAAAGCGGTCCAGCGGGGAGGGTTTGCCGGTGTCGATCTGGCAGAAATCGCAGCGTCGGGTGCATTGCGCGCCGCCTATCAGGAAGGTCGCCTCCTTGTCTTCCCAGCATTCGAAGATGTTCGGGCAGCCGGCTTCCTCGCAGACAGTGTGAAGCCCCTCTTTCTGCACCAGATTCTTCAGGCCGATGTACTCCGGTCCCATTTTGACCTTGGCCTTAATCCAATCGGGCTTGCGCTCGACGGGGGTTTCGGCGTTGCGCGCTTCAATGCGCAACATCTTCCGGCCTTCGGGTGCCAGCGTCACGATAGGGCTCCTTCTGCCGGCGCTTGCTCCGTGGCGCCGCCGGCCTTTACCTGATGAGGTCCATCGGAGGCGATGAGTGCCTCCGCAGTTCTGCGTAGTTCCTCGGCCACCGGAGCCACAAGGTCCCGCGGTGTCACGTCCTGGCCGGTCTCCTGCTGAATTGAGGTCGTCCCGGCGTCGGTGATCCCGCACGCGATGATCATCGAATAGGGGGCCAGATCGTTATTGGCGTTGATGGCAAAGCCATGCATCGTCACCCCGTTGTGCACCCGAATGCCGATGGCTGCGATTTTCCGGGTGGGACCGCGCCCATCGGCCTCAATCCAGATGCCGGCACGGCCATCCACCCGGGTGCCGGTAACCCCGAATCCGGCCAGGACGGTGATGATCACGTCTTCCAGAGCCCGGACATAGCCGCGGATGTCGTGCGGATCCTTCAGAGCCAGCACGGGATACCCAACCAACTGGCCGGGCCCATGCCACGTGAGCTTGCCGCCCCGGTCCACAGCGATAACCGGCGTGCCGTCGAACGGCCGTTCATGTTCTTCGGTGCGTTTACCGGCCGTGTAAACCGCCGCGTGTTCGAGCAAAAGAACGGTGCTGGGGGAGGTGCCGGCAAGAACCTCGGCGTGCAGTCGGCGCTGCAGATCCCAAGCCTGGTTGTAGTCGACGAAGTCAGGGGCGAAACCGACTTCAGAGAACTCAAGAGTCATGAGTTCAAGGGTAGTCCTCCGCGACTGAAGCCCTAAATCAACGACGGGCGGCGGGACATACATCACACGTCAGTTCCAGATCTGTGGATAACTTCGGCGGGAATCGGCGATCCGCGCTATCACTAAGCATGGACTATTATTTAGCCTCCGGTGCCGCCGACGCTCCCTCCGGTGCCGCCGACGCTCCCTCCGGTGCCGCCGACGCTCCCTCCGGTGCCGCCCCCGCCGGTGCCTCTGCCGACGATAGAGCCGCCGCTGCCGCCCTGCCCGTGCAGACCACTGCCACGTCGGCCTCTGCCTGGCCGGTTCCGATGATGCCGGGATATCAGGCGGACCGCCTGCTGGGCAGCGGCGCCAGCGCCCAAGTATGGCTGGTCCACAGCAACGCCGGCGGGCAGTCCTTGGCGGCAAAGTGCTTCCTGCCGGGGTCCGACGACGACGACAAGGGCCAACCGGTGCAGCGCAAACTGACGCGCGAATTGCGCATTTTGGCAAACTACAGCCACGAGCACCTGCTGAACCTGCATGCCGTGCTGCCGTTGTCCCCGGACTGGGGTGGTTCGTGGGCTTTGCTGATGGACTATGCCGCCGGCGGTTCGCTGGCAGATCTGGTGGCGGCACGGACTCGGCTGACTGTGGGCGAGACCGTGACAGTTCTGTCCCCGCTGGCCCAAGTGCTGGGCTACCTGCATGACCAGGGCGTGGTGCACGGCGATGTCGCTCCCGGCAATGTTCTCTTTACCGCGGAGGGAAAACCACTGCTGGCGGATTTCGGCGTCGCGGCCATGGTGGGGGACAGGTCCCAACCGTGGCTTGGCACCGATGGTTTCGTGGTGGACGGCCCCGCAGACGGAGACGCCTCTGGCTCATCGCTGGTCCTGGATCCGGCGGCGGATGTCTACGCGATGGCTGCCGTGGGCTGGTTCGCACTCACTGGTCAAGCGCCTCCGCCACCGGCTTCCCGGCTGCCGCTGGCCCTGCATGTCCAGGGCATTCCCGAAGAACTGTCCGAGGCGCTGGAAGCCGGACTCCAGGAATCGGCGGCATTGCGTCCATCGGCGCTGGAACTGGGCCAGGCCATCTACCGCAGCGCTGTGGCCCTTCCCCTGGACCTGTCCTTCTCCGTGCATCCCAGCGTCATTCCCGAGCTGTTGACGCGCCGTCAACTCAGGGTCGAAGCCGCAGGCAGACTCCGCTGGGCCCGGTTGGGTGTCCGGATCCGTGCAATTCTCCGCGGCCGAGGCTTGACCGGCACAGGTACTGGTATCCCCAGCCAGGGCTGGGATCGGACGAATAACCGCAGCAGTGTCCCCAGTCGGGGCCGCGGCGGGACTGGTGCCAGTGCCGGCGTCCGCAACCGGGGTTGGGCTCTGCGCCGCACGGCCGGCGTTGTCGCCGTCGTGCTTGTTGCGGCCGTCGTCGTGCTCGCCTGGCCGCGCGCTAATCCCGGCCCGGATCCCACCACTGGTTCCAGCCCCGCCCGCAACGGCGCAGGTGGGACGGCACATTCCTTGGCCAATCTCGCCGTGCCGGATCCCATCAGGGAAAAGCTCGAATCCCAAGACCCACAGCGGGCATTGGCCGGCCTGGCCTGGCTGCGGTCTTATGCCTTCAGCGCAGGCCAGGGTGGAATGCTGGAGTGGGTCGACGTGTCCGGATCCACGGCCCTGGCGGACGACAGGACAGTGGCAACGCAATTGGAAGCCAGCGCGCATACCTTGGCCGGTTTGGAGACCCAGATTCTCACCGCGCGGACTCTGGAAGCGCGGTCCGATGCGACCGTCCTGGTTAAGGCCACGGCTGTGACAAGCGGCTTTACCGAAGTCGACCGGTTCGGGACGGTCGTCCGTTCCCAGCCTGAGGCCGCCACTCAAATGCTGACCTTCGTACTGTTCCGGGAATCGGGATACTGGCAGATAGCGGAGGTGCGCCGGGCCGTTCCCTGAGGGCAGGATCAGTGCAGGGCGGCCGCTGCCCAGCCGGCCACCGCGGCCGGCGTGGGATGCTGAAAAGTGAAACCGTGCGCGCTGAGGACGGCGGGACGGACGCGGGTGCTGGTCAGGAGCATCTCACGCGCCATTTGACCCATCACGGTGGTGAGGACCACCTCGGGAACACGGAATCTTGCCGGTTTCTCAAAAGCCTTGGCCAGCGCGGTCACCAGGACCCCGACCTGGCTGGATTCGGGCGCAGACAGGTTCACTGGTCCCGAGATGTCGTGGGTCAGCAGAAATTCGATGGCCGCCACGAGGTCCGGCAGAGAGATCCATGGCCAGTATTGTTTTCCGCTGCCCAGCGGGCCACCAATACCGAGTTTCAGCGGCAGCAGCAGTTTGTTCAAGGCTCCGTCGTCCGGAGTGAAGACCACTCCCGTGCGCATGTTCACGGTGCGGATGGCAGGGGGAGCAGTTTGCGCTGCTGCCTCCCAGCGGCGGCAGATATCGGCCAGCAGGGACTGCGGGGAGGAGGGGGAGGATTCGTCGGCCTGGCCCTGAGCGGGTGATGTCGGACCGTAATAGCCGGTTGCGGATTGACTCAGGAAGACCTTGGGCGGATGGTCCATCCGTCCCATGGCAGCGGTCAGCGTAAGAATGGGATCGATGCGCGATTCATAGAGAACTTCAACGTAGCCTCGGGTCCAGGGCCGACTCGCCAGTCCCGCACCGGACAAATTGACGACGGCGTCCACGCCGTCCAAATGCCGCGTATCCAGATCGCGGTGGGCTGGGTCCCACTGAAATTCGTCGTCGGTGCGTGCTGGCCGGCGGACGAGCTTGCCCACCCGGTGTCCTTGACCGCTCAGATGTTTGGCGAGGGCAGAACCGAGGAGACCGGAACCGCCCGAAAGGAGAATACGCATGCTTCATCCCATCATGGCTTCAGTCCGCAGGGAAGTCCGCATGCCACTGCGGACTGCGGGCCAACTTATTGTGGATCGGCTTTTTTGTCTGCCGCCGTGGTTAGGATCGGTGCATGACTTCATCGAGCTATTTCCGTTATCCGCACCTGCACGGAGATCTGATCACCTTTGTGGCCGAAGACGACGTCTGGGTTGCACCATTGCGTGGAGGGCGGGCGTGGCGGGTCTCTTCGCTGCAGTTGCCGGCCCGGAATCCGCGGTTTTCCCCGGACGGCAGCCGGCTGGCCTGGTCCGTCGTGCAGGGCAGCGCCCCTGAAGTGGTGACGGCCTCAACCGATGGAGGTGACTTCCATCAGCTGAGCTATTTTGGCCACCAAAGTACGAAGGTCAAGGGATTTACTCCCGCCGGCGAGGTGTTGGCGACCAGCGCCTTCGAGCAGGCCGAAAGCCGGCACACCTGGGCATACGCGCTCAGCCTGGACGGATCCAGTCGTTCCATCCTGCCCTTCGGTCCGGTGGATTCGGTGGCCTATGGCCTGGAATCAGGCAATGCACGGCCGGTTGTGGTCTCTTCCGTCCTGTCCCGCGAGCCGGCCTGGTGGAAGCGCTACCGGGGAGGCACCGGCGGCAAACTGTGGATTGACGGCGATGGATCCGGCCAGTTCATCCGCCTCGCCGAACAGTTGGACGGCAACTTGGCCGATCCGCTGTGGATTAAGGAGCGGATCGCGTTCCTGTCCGATCATGAGGGCTACGGCAACGTGTACTCCGTTCTGCCGGACGGGAGCCAGCTGCGCCGGCACACCGACCACGACGCGTTTTATGCCCGGCATGCCAGCAGTGACGGGGCCCGCKTGGTCTATGAATCGGCGGGTCGTCTGTTTCTGATCGACTCTCTGGACACGGATCCTCGTGAGGTGGAGATTACGCTCGGCTCGGCCTCGACAGGCCGCCGGCGCAGGCCGCTGGACATCGCCAAGCACCTTGGCCAGGTGGTTCCTGACCATACCGGCCGTGCCAGCGCAGTGGAGGCCCACGGCACGGCGCACTGGCTCACGCACCGCGACGGTCCCTCCCGGATAGTCGAAGCAACACCTGGTGTGCGGGCAAGACTGGTGCGCCCGCTGGGAAATGGAAAAGTCATCTACGTGGCCGATCACGGCGGAATAGAGGGACTGTACATAAGGGATCTCTCTGCCGGGGTAGAAGCCAGTTCTGCCGTCTCGCTGCCCGGCGGAGCGCCTGCGGCAGCCGATGTATCCGGGGGTCCTTCCGCGGGTTCGCAGCGGGTGGAGTTCGCTGGGCCGACGCGTGCCAGCGAGATTGTGGCGAGCTCGGATGGACAACGTGCAGCCATTGGAACCGAAGACGGTCAGGTATTGCTGCTCGACGTTGCGGCAGGGACCCTGCGGCGGATAGCCAGCACTGAAGCAGGCGCGATCGGGGAGTTGGTGTTCAGCCCCGATTCGGACTGGTTGCTCTGGGTGGAGCCGGTCACCATGGACACGGACCGCTCAAAGCTGCGGCTGGCACATATCGCCGATGAAGCGGCCGATATTTTGGACCTCACCGACGGGCGTTTCCCCGACCATGGACCGGCCTTCACCCCGGATGGACGCTTTGTGGCGTTCTTGTCGCAGCGCAGTTTTGACCCGGTTTACAACACCCACGGTTTTGATCTGAGTTTCCCGTCCTCAACCAAGCCGTTCCTGCTGGCGCTTGCAGCCGGGACCCCGTCGCCCTTCGGACCCTCCGTTGCCGGCACACCGGCAGAGCCGGAGAGTCTGGCGCCGGCACACGAGTACCCCGGGAAGAACCCCGCCTCTCCTGCGTTGGCAGTGGATCCGCAGGGCATCAGCGAGCGGATCATTGCGGTGCCCGTTGCGCAGGGGAACTACGAGCAGCTTACGGCGGCGGAAGGAGCGTTCCTTTGGCTCGCCGGCGAGCCGGAGGGCGTGACCGGTGATGGGCGCGCATCCACCGGTGACAAGGCGCAGGCCAGGCGGCTGGAACGTTTCGATATCGCCAAGCGCGAGACCAGCACGCTGGTGCCCGCGCTGAGTGCCTACCGCGTCTCCGGCGATGGAAAGCGCATTGTGGTGGTCCATGAGGCCAAGGTGCGGCTGCTGCCTGCGGCAGCGGCGGTGGAGGAGGGTTCGGCGGAAAGTGTTGAGGTGGACCTTGGCCGCGTTCGGGTTCAGCTGGACCCGGTCCAGGTCTGGGGCCAGGCCTTCGATGAGACCTGGCGCCTGCAGCGGGACTTCTTTTGGACACCGGACATGGCCGGAGTGGACTGGCAGGGCGTTTATGACAGGTACCGCCCGATTGTCCAGCGACTGGGCTCACACGATGATCTGGTGGATCTGCTCTGGGAAATCCACGGCGAGCTCGGCACCTCGCATGCCTACGTCACACCGGCCCCGGCCGCGGAGCCGGGCGCCGGTCAGCAGGGCAGGCTGGGTGCTGACTTCAAGCGGACCGCCCGCGGCTGGGAGGTTGAGCGGGTGCTGCCCGGTGAGTCCTCCGACCCGCAGGCCAGGTCTCCACTGACCGCGCCCGGAGCCGGCGCGCTGCCGGGAGATGTGCTGCTGCGCGTTGACGGCGTCGAAATTCCGGACACCGGACCCGATGCTCTGCTGGTTAACGCTGCGGAGAAGGCAGTCGAGCTCACTATTGTCCAGGGGCCCGCCCACGACGGCGGCGCCGGGCAGGTGCGCCGGATTGCGGTGGTGCCGATCAAGGACGAAGAGCGGCTGCGCTACCAGCGCTGGGTCTTGGAAAACCGGCGGAAGGTCCGCCAGGGCTCCGGTGAGCGCTTCGGTTATCTGCACATTCCCGACATGCTGGCGCGGGGTTGGTCCCAACTGCACCGGGACTTGGATACTGAGACGGCCCAGGATGCGTTGATTGTGGACGTCCGGCGGAACCGCGGCGGCCACACCTCCGAATTGGTGGCAGAACTGATCGGCCGCAGAATGACTGCGTGGACGCTGGTGCGCAGGCAGAAGGCGGGTATCTATCCCAAGCAGGCGCCGCGCGGTGCGGTGGTGATCCTGGCTGACGAGTTCGCGGGCTCGGACGGGGACATCATCACCCAGGTCGCCAAGCTGCGGGGAATCGGACCCGTGGTTGGCACCCGGACCTGGGGTGGCGTCATCGGCATTGACGGGAAATTTTCGCTGGCTGACGGCACTGCCGTGACCCAGCCGCGCTATGCATTCTGGTTTACGGCAGGAGTTGGATGGAAGGTGGAAAACTATGGCGTGGACCCAGATATTGAGGTTCCCTTTCCGCCACACGCCTATGGAGCGGACGACGATCCGCAGCTCGAACGAGGGGTGGGCCTCCTGAAGGAAATGCTGGCACAGACGCCACCGGACGCGCCGCCTGCCCGGGAGAACTACCGCAAGCTGCAGCCGGGTGTCCTGCCGCCGCGCCCCGAAGCCGACTGACGGATTCTTCTCCCGCCTGGGACGGCCGGCGTCCCTGCCAGCCGTGGCTCCGGTTCCGCGGGAACCGGAGCCACATATTCCGCGGCAGGGGCCGCAGGACTTCTTATGCTAGCCTTCCAGCGTCGCGTCCAAGGTGATCGTTGTGCCCGTCAGCGCCGCGGAGACGGGGCACCCGGTCTTGGCCGCATCCGCAATCCGGGCAAAATCCTCCTGACTCAAGCCCGGAACCCTGGCCTTGAGCGTCAAATGAATTCCTGTGATGCCCTCACCCGGCTGGAAGCTGACGTCCGCGGTGGTGTGGACTTCTTCGGGTGCGCCCTTGTTTTCCTCGCCGAGTGCGTGGCTGAAGGCCATCGAGAAACATGCCGAGTGCGCCGCGGCAATCAGTTCCTCCGGGCTCGTTTTTCCCTCCGCCTGTTCCGCCCGGGCTTTCCAGGTCACGTCGTAGGTTCCAAGACCGGAGCTGTCCAAAGTGACCTGCCCCGAGCCGCTGGGCAGATCGCCGTTCCATACTGTGTGGGCTGTGCGCGTTGTCGCCATAATCGCTCCTTGGAATTGAACTGACTCTCGGAAAGTAACTCCCTGATCAGCTTCAGCTGCCAGGTCCCAGGGACGCTTCCCACCGGGAAGCACCCCTGCTCTTCCATCCTAGGCGGGGAGCCGACCGGTCGGCACCGAGGCTCAGTTCCCGGCGCCACGGGCCCGGGCAGCGGGAGAAACGACGATGGTCCTAACAGGGCGGACTTGTAGCATGGGGGCATGGAAACCCTGATGAATGTTTTACACGTCGTTGCGGCCGTCTTTATCGTCGGACCGATGACAATTTTGCCGATGACGGCGATGCGGGCGCTGCGCTCAGGAGCGCAGACGCAGGTGGCGTCGCTGGCCAAATCCACTTATGTCTTCAGCCTGCTCTCGCTGATCGTGGTCGTCTTCGGCTTTGGTCTGATGGGTATGAGCGATCCGAAATATCACCTGTCGATGACCACGCCGTGGATCCTGATTTCGATCATCGCCTACGTGCTGGCGCTGGTCCTCAACCTGGCCGTCGTCGTGCCGGCCTTGCGGCACGCCGGGTCCGCGGTGGTTCCGGTCACCGCCGGGTCAGGTACTCAGACGGCCGCAAACTCCAGCCAGCCTGCCGGCAAGGGCTACCAGCGCATCTCGATGTCCTCGGGCATTGTGGCGCTGCTGATGGTCCTTGTGGTCGTCCTGATGGTCTGGCGTCCATAACCACAATCGAACTGCCGCTCGTTCTGTCCATCGAGGGCGCTGTGCCGCGAGCAACTTACTGATGTGCCCACTGGTGGACCGGCTCTTTGGGCAGCAGCCGAACGCAAACAACTTGGCGTCCTCCTCCAATTGGAAGAGGACGCCACAGCTGTGTGAGCGGGACCGGATCCGGCCACGCAGTGCAGGACCGGACCCGGTTCAGGCTCTAGAGGCCAAGATCGGCCTCGAATGCACCCGCTTCCAGGCGCGCCTTGAGGGTCTGCAGGAAGCGTCCAGCGTCTGCCCCGTCCACCAGGCGGTGGTCGTAGGTCAGCGACAGGTACATCATCGAGCGGATGGCGATGGTGTCATCGCCGTCGACGTCGGTCACCACCACGGGGCGCTTGACGATGGCTCCGGTGCCCAGAATACCGACCTGCGGCTGGTTGATGATCGGCGTGTCGAACAGGGCGCCGACGGAACCGATATTCGTGATGGAGAAGGTGCCGCCGGAGAGCTCATCCGGACCAATTTTCGCACGGCGGGTGCGGTCGGCGACATCGGCAATCTTGCCCGCCAGGCCGGCAAGGTTCAGGCTGCCGGCGTCGGCGATCACCGGAACCAGCAGGCCCTTGTCCGTATCCACCGCGATGGCCAGGTGTTCGGCATTGTGGTAGGTAATCTCCTGCTTGTCCTCGTCGTAGGCCGCATTCAGCTTTGGGTGCTGCTTGAGGGCTTCGGCGACGGCCTTGGCGATGAACGGCAGGTAGGTCAGTTTGACGCCGTTCTGGGCGGCAAAGGAGTTCTTGGCCTTCGCACGCAGCTTGGCGACCCGGGTCATGTCCACTTCATGGACCTGTGTCAGCTGGGTGGAAACGTCCAGTGACTCCCGCATCCGACGGGCGATGACCTGCCGGATCCGGGGCGCCTTCTGCACGGTTCCGCGCAGCGAGGACGCTGCAACGCCGCCCGAAGAAGCCTGTGCCGAGGTCGCTGCGGGTGCAGCCGCCGGTGCGGCGGGGGCGGACTTGGCCTCGGCGGCGCTAAGAACGTCCTGCTTGCGGATTCGCCCGCCCACGCCGGTGCCGGTGAGGGCGGAGACTTCGATGCCGTGTTGGTTGGCCAGTTTGCGGACCAACGGGGTCACATAGCCGGCCTCGCCGGAACCGCCGGCAGGAGCGGGGGCGGCCGAGGACTGGGCGGTGGGAGCCGACGACGGCGGTCCGGCCGGGGCTGCCTTCGGCGCTTCGGCCTCGGGGGCCGGAGCCTCAGTTCCGCTCTCGGTCGCGGAGGGCGCCGGGGCGGCAGCAGCTTCCGGCTTGGCCGCCGGTTCTGCCTTGGGTGCCGGTGCGGCGGGTGCAGCCGGAGCGGCCTTTGGCGCCTTGGGTGCCGGAGCGGCTGCGCCGGCTCCGATCACGGCCAGGACGGAACCAACTTCCGCAGTCTCATCTTCGTTGACGCGGATTTCCTGCAGCGTGCCAGCCACCGGAGAGGGAATCTCGGTATCCACTTTGTCGGTGGAAACTTCCAACAGCGGTTCGTCCACCTCGACAGAGTCACCAACTGCCTTCAGCCAGCGGGTCACTGTCCCTTCGGTAACGCTCTCACCCAACGCCGGCAGGGTGACATTGTGGCTTTCGCCACCGCTGGGGGTCGCATCGGCCGACGGAGCGGAGGTAGCCGGCTCTTCGTCGGCGGGGGTTTCTGTGGAGGGCTCGGCCACCGTGGGTTCGGACGCAGGTGCCGGTTTTTCGGCGGAGGTTGGCTGGGCCTGCGCCGGCGCCGTGGCTTCGGAGGCCGGGGCCGGCTCCGTGGCTTCGGAGGCCGGGGCCGGCTCGGATGCCGGTGCCGCGCTTCCGGCGTCCGCGCCGCTGCCGATGCGCACCAGCGGGGCGCCAACCTCAGCGGTTTCATCTTCGGCGACGAGGATTTCCTCGATCACGCCGGCAATCGGAGAGGGGATTTCGGTATCCACTTTGTCGGTCGAGACCTCGAGCAGGGGCTCGTCGACCTCAACCCGGTCACCAACCTGCTTGAGCCAGCGGGTGACGGTGCCTTCGGTGACACTTTCACCAAGGGCGGGCAAGTTCACGGATTCAGACATTTCGTCCCCGTTCTCCTTATTATCTGCAGTGCGAATGAAATTCTGGAAATATAAATTGAGCTTAGTGCACCCGGCGGATGCCGCCGGGTGCACTCAGAAGAGCGGAATTCAGCCGTGCAGCGGCTTTCCGGCCAGCGCCATCGCAGCTTCGCCGAGGGCCTCGTTCTGGGTGGGGTGCGCGTGCACCAGGGAGGCAACATCCTCCGGATAGGCTTCCCAATTGACCATCAGCTGAGCCTCGCCGATCTGCTCACCCATCCGGGTGCCGATCATGTGGACGCCAACAATGGGACCATCCTTTTCACGGACCAGCTTGATGATGCCGCCGGTGCCCAGGATGGAGCTCTTGCCGTTGCCGGCCAAGTTGTATTCCTGTGTCTGAACCTGATCATCACCGAGTTTGGCCTTGGCGGCCTTTTCGGTCAGACCCACCGACGCAATCTCCGGCTCGCAGTACGTGACCTTTGGAATATTGATGTCTTCCACGACCACCGGCTTCAAACCGGCAATTTCCTCGGCCACAAAGATGCCCTGCTGGAAGCCGCGGTGGGCCAGCTGCAGGCCGGGAACAATGTCCCCCACGGCGTAGATGTTGCCGACGCCGGTGTGCAGGCGTTCGTTGGTGACAACGAAGCCGCGGTCAACGTTCAGGCCGGCTTCTTCAAAGCCCAGGCCGGCGGTGCTCGGACCGCGGCCGACGGCGACCAGCAGCAGGTCCGCTTCGAAGGTCTTGCCGTCCACCAGGGTGACCTTGACGCCGTCGTCGTTCTGCTCGACGCCCTGGAAGAAGATGCCGGTGCTGAAGTTGATGCCGCGCTTTTTGAACGTGCGTTCCAGGACCTTGACGATGGCGGTGTCCTCGTTGGGCACCAGGGACGGCAGGCCCTCCACGATGGTGACGTCCACGCCGAAGGACTTCCAGACCGAGGCGAATTCGACGCCTATCACTCCGCCGCCGAGGATGATAACGCTCTTGGGAATGTAATCCAGAGTTAAGGCCTGATCCGAGGTGATGACGCGTCCGCCAAGTTCCAAGCCGGGCAGGCTGCGGGAGTAAGAACCGGTGGCCAAGACAATATTCTTGCCTGTGTAGGAGGTGCCGTTGACCGTCACGGTGTTCTTCGAGCTGAGCTTGCCCTCACCCTCGATGACGGTGATGCCCTTGCCCTTGATCAGACCCTGCAGGCCCTTGTACTTTCCGGCGACGATGCCGTCCTTGTACGCGTTCACTGCCGCTATGTCGACGGACTGGAAGTCAACGTTGATGCCGTACTTAGCTGCGCCGCGGGCGTGATCGGCCACTTCGGCCGAGTGCAGAAGAGCCTTCGTGGGGATGCAGCCGTTGTGCAGGCAGGTGCCGCCAAGTTTGGCCTTCTCCACCAGACCTACGGTGAAGCCCAGTTGGACCGCACGCAGTGCGGTGGCGTAACCGCCGCTGCCGCCACCGAGTACCAGGATGTCGAATTCTTGCGCAGTTGCCTGATCGGCCACTTAGACGCTCCCTCGCGTATTGGTTGACGCACCGGGGCGCGCCGTCTTCGATGGAAGATTGATGGAGATTTTTCGTACAGTCGGACTGCAGATATCTGATGCTGCTTCCGGACGTGGGACTCCGCGTTATTGAGCGGAGACCGGCCCGGTCGAAACGTGTTCAGCATTTACCTTAGCGTTCCCGGCTACCATGCTCCACCCGAAAACCTCGGGGGTAAAGGACTTGTGTCCCGTTTCACGGTCGCTTGTGATACATCCCGTAACGGGGCGGGGAGGGCACTTTCGCCGGTCCCGCCCGCCCCGCTGGGAATTTGTCCTGCGGAGGCTGCTGCTAGGCCGTGCGCTGCAGAACGTCCTCGACATAGGCGACGAGGGTGCGTACGCCGGTGCCCGTGCCCTGTTTCGGGGTGTAACCGTAGGCGGAGCCCTCATTGAAGGCCGGTCCCGCGATGTCCAGGTGCGCCCACGGAATCTTCGCTCCATCGGGACCATTGCCAACGAACTCATTCAGGAAGACGGCAGCCGTCATCATGCCACCGGCCTTTTCACCGATGTTGGCCAGGTCAGCCACCGGAGAGTCGAGGCTGGGCCGCAGTTCCTCCGGCAGCGGCATCGGCCAGAACAGCTCGCCGGCCCGCTTTGCCGCAGCCTGCACTGCGGCCGTGACGCCTTCGTCGCCCATCACTGCCGAGACGCGGTGACCCAGCGCAACAACCTGCGCCCCGGTCAGGGTGGCCACATCCAAAATGGCGTCTGGCATTTCCGCGGATGCTGCGGCGAGCCCGTCGGCCATCACCAGCCGGCCTTCGGCGTCGGTGTTCAGGACCTCAACGGTCTTGCCGCCGAACATGGTGAGCACATCAGAGGGCCGGATGGCCGTGGCCGATGGCAGGTTTTCGGCCACACACAGCCATGCGGTCAGCTTCATCGGCAAACCGAGGCGGGCGACAGCCAGCAGTGCGTTGAGGATGACGGCGGCACCGGCCATGTCGCACTTCATCGTCATCATTCCGGCGGCGGGCTTGAGCGAGATTCCGCCGCTGTCGAAGGTGATGCCCTTGCCGACGAAGGCCAGATGTGCCTTAGCGCGGGCAGGGGAGTATTCCACCTTGATCAGGCGCGGTGGCCGTGAGGATCCTTGTCCGACGCCGAGGATGCCGCCGAAGCCGGCCTTCTTCAGGGCCTTCTCGTCGGAGACCGTAACCTTCACCGGAAGGCCTGCTGCCAATTCCTTGGCGGCGTCGGCGAAAGTCTCCGGATACAGATGGCTGGGCGGGGCGTTGACCAGTGTCCGGGTGGCGTTCACGGCGCGTGCGAGGACGGTGGCCCGCTCCAGCGCCGGCGCCATCGCACGGTCGGTGGCCAGCGGGGTGAAAACGGTGACGGCCCTGACATTAGGTTTGTGGCCGGAGGGGCCCGCGGTGCGGTGTTCGGTGTACGAGTAGGCACCCAGCGCCGCACCCTCCGCCACGGCCGCGGCCTCGGCGATCGTCGTCGTCGGCAGGGCGACGACGACGCTGCCCACCCCTGCCAACTGACGGATCGCCGAGCCTGCGGCGCGGCGCAGCGCCTCGGCGGAAACCTGGCCGTCGGCAACCTTGCCGACTCCGGCCAGCACCAGGACGGCAGCGCCCAGCTCCTCGATGCCGGGGAACCGGCGCACCTCATCGGCCGCGCCGGTGATGCCCAGTTCCGCCAGCGAGGCGGCGAGGGCATTGGCCGCCTTGGACGGCAGCGGGCTGTCCAACAGCACCGGGCCTTCCACACCTTGGCCAACGCCGATGACCAGCGCATCGGAACGGTGCTTCTTCAGGTCTTTGGCAACCGCTTTGAGCGTTACTTCGTCGTTCGTGAACACAAAAATGGATCCTCACTTGTTGGCGGATGTCGGGCCCGGTCCGGCCGGCGCCCATTCTCCGATCGTAGTCCGCCGGTTCCGCGGAGCCGCTCAAGCAGCCCTCGGGGACGGCTTAAAGGCCCGGGCCTGCTCTGCGGTAGCCCGGCTCACCTGAGTAAATCTTCCGCCGAATTGCTGCGCGGACCCCGGCGCGGGGATATTTGAGCATCCGGGATGATTCCCGGCAGCTTGGACGTTGTTAAGGTTGGAGAAGCGGGACGCACAGTGGGCGTCGGCGTGATGGACCTTAATGTCCGCGGAGGAAGTTGTGAAAGACATCGAGTACAAACCTTTTCTGGACCCGTCGGCGCTGTACGCCAGCAACGATGAGCTCCTGCAGCACGAAGACCTGCGCGGGCTGAACCTGCTGATGGGCTTCACCGGATCCTCGGATGCCGGCCAGGTTGTCCAGCAGATCACCGCGGAACTGCTGGAGAACCTGGACAGCGAGCCGGTGGCATTCTTTGATATCGACCAGCTGCTGGACTACCGCTCCCGCCGGCCCCGGATCACGTTCGCCGAGGATCACCTCTCGGATTATCAGCAGCCCTCGCTGGCCCTGCACCGGATGATTGACAGTCTGGGCAACCCGTTCCTGTTCCTGACCGGCAACGAGCCGGACCTGCAGTGGGAACGGTTCAGCGCCGCGGTGCTGGGTCTGGTGCGCAAGTTTGACGTCAACCTGGTGGCATGGGTGCACTCTATTCCCATGCCGGTTCCGCACACCCGCCCGCTTGGCGTAACGGTGCACGGCAATCGGCCGGATCTGATCGAGGGAATATCCTCCTGGCGCGCCACCGTCCAGATTCCCTCGGCCATCGGCCACGTGCTCGAGTTCCGGCTGCAGCAGGCCGGCCGGAACGTTGCCGGATACGCCATCCATGTCCCGCATTATCTGGCCGAGGCAGAGTACCCGCCCGCCGCCGTCGCGGGACTGGAATACCTTGGTGCGGCCGCGTCGCTGATGCTGCCCAGCGAAAGGCTTCGCGAGGCAGGCCGGGACGTGGAACGGCAGATCGGGGAGCAGGTGCAGTCCTCAGCGGATGTGCAGAACGTGGTGCGGAGCCTGGAACACCAGTACGACGACCGGACCAAGGACACCCCCACCCGCTCCCTGCTGGCCGACGAAAATGATCAGCTGCCCGATGCCGACGCCCTGGGTGCCGCGGTGGAGGCGTATCTCGCGAGCCAGGACCCGGCAGAGGGCGACGGCGGCCAGCCGCCTCAGTAGCCCGGCCGCTGGCGGCATTGATGCAGGCTGTGTCCCACGGCTGACGGCAGGCAGGCCCTTCCGGTGCCGGTGTGTTACGCCGGCGCACCGCGCCGGTGGCGGGCGTTACCGGCGCGCATAGGATGGACAGGTGGAAAGCAGACGCGCCTGGGTCATGTGGGGGATTGGCGTCTTCGCCTATCTGATTGCCATCACCCAAAGGACGTCATTCGGTGTGGTGGGGTTGGAAGCTACTGCCCGGTTCCATGCCACGGCATCGGCATTGTCCGCGTTCACCGTACTGCAGCTGCTGGTCTACGCGGTGTTGCAGATCCCGGTGGGAGTGCTGGTGGACCGTTTTGGACCCCGGCTGATGGTCGCCTCGGGCGCCGTGCTGATGTGCCTGGGCCAGCTGCAGCTCGCAGCGGCCACCTCGGTACCGGCCGGACTGATTGGACGTGTCCTGGTAGGCGCCGGCGACGCCCTGACCTTTATTTCCGTGCTCCGGCTGCTGCCGGCTTGGTTTCCGCCCCGCCGGATCCCGCTGTTGACCCAGCTCACAGGACAACTGGGGCAACTGGGGCAGCTGATCAGCGTGATTCCGTTCGCCTTGCTGCTGCACAGCTTGGGCTGGAGCGCCGCGTTCCTGAGCGCCGCTGGGTTGTCCCTGCTGGCCTTCGTCCTGGCCGCGTCGCTGCTGCGCAACCAGCCGCCCAATGTTGCCCCGGCACTGGTGCATCCGGGCCTGCGCGACAGCGGTGCGGCGCTGGCCAGAGCATGGAAGCAGCCGGGAACCCGGCTGGGACTGTGGAGCCATTTCACCACCCAGTTCTCCGGCACCGTTTTTACGTTGACCTGGGGTTATCCCTTTCTGCTCTCCGGGCAGGGCGTGGCCCCGGCGACGGCGTCGGTGCTGATGAGCCTGTTCGTGCTGGTGGGAATGGTCTGTGGGCCACTGCTCGGGGGATGGGTGGGCCGGCATCCGCTGCGCCGCTCCACCATGGTGCTGCTGATTTCCGCCGCCATTGCGGCCATCTGGATGGTGGTGCTGCTGTATCCCGGCCGGGCGCCGCTGTGGTTGTTGGTGGTGCTGGTGCTGGTGCTTGCGCTCGGAGGTCCGGCCTCGATGATCGGTTTTGATTTTGCCCGAACCTTTAATCCAGCGCACCGGATGGGCACCGCGACCGGCATTGTCAACGTCGGTGGGTTTTTCGCCTCCCTGCTGACTATGTATGTGATCGGATTGGTCCTGGATCTGCTCAATAACAGCGGATTTTCGCACGGACAACTGTACGGGCTGGATTCCTTTCGGATCGCCTTGTCGGTCCAGTTCCTGGTGATAGCAGTCGGAGTCAGCGGAGTCCTGATGTCACGGCACGAGGTTCGACGCCGGATGGCACTTGAGGGGGTTCGCGTGCCTCCGCTGCGCGCCGCCATGGCGGACAACCGCCGCCGACGTCAGCAATACCGGCAGGAATTGGCGACCCGGCGGCCCACGGCCGCCAAGAATGCCGCCAAGAAGGCTGCCAAGAACAGCGGCAGGAATTCTCCCGACAAGGGATGACGGGGAGCCCTTCCTGCACAGCTCTCCACAGCTCCTGCACAGCCGAGCTGGGATGGCCCTGAGCGCACATAGCAGCGGAAGCATCTGGTCCGAAACCCGCCCTTTGGCGATCGTGGATCCATGAGCACAAAACAACGGCTTTCCGTCAGCACCGGTCAGGACATCCTCAGCTACATTCCCCATGCGCTGGGCTATTGGCCCGTCCGGAGCCTGGTCTGCATCACAATGACGGGGAAGGCCGTGGGGGCCACCCTCCGGGTTGACCTGCCCTCGGGAGGACGCGAAAGTGACAAAGCATATTTGCTGACCTTCGCCGAGCATATCCTTGGTTACTTGCAGTCGGAC
Organism: Paenarthrobacter sp. Z7-10; assembly: GCF_026932795.1. Lineage (GTDB taxonomy): Bacteria > Actinomycetota > Actinomycetes > Actinomycetales > Micrococcaceae > Arthrobacter_M. Next base: position 85,443 of record NZ_JADPVH010000008.1, read on the forward strand.
GAGACGTCTGACGGTGTGCTGCTGGCCATCTTCGGCTCCCAGGATTGGCTTGCCATCCGGCCCGTTCCGCATGGTCAGCTCATGGCCGCTCTGCAGAAGGCGTTCGCTATAGCTGGAACGCCTGTCAAAGATTCCTGGTACGTGGGCCCGGAACGTTGGCGCAACTATCGCTGCACGGATGCGTCCTGCTGTGGCTGGCCCGGCCGGCCACAGAGCGAAATCGCGGAAAGCAAACTCAACGCCGAACTGATATTTATGGGCAGCAGCTACTCGTCGGAGCCACCCGACGGTGTATTGCGCATTTACGGGTCCGAAGCGGCGGGTCCACAAGGGCTGCGATTGGCTACCGGTGTCCGGCAGAGTCAGTACACGCAGGAATTCGCGCACAATCCCTGCGGTCCGGACCAGCTACGGGCCACGATGGAGGTCTGGGAACTGGCGATGGCGCGGTGGCCGGCGGCTCCGGATGCGGCGGCGGCCGGCTTCCTGCTGGCATCGTTGGAAAGCCTCACAGTTCGGGACGCGGTATTGGTTTCCTGCAGTGTCTCGGTCCGTCTGGCGGTGCAAGGAGCGGCCGCCTGCGGCCTGCCGGCACCGATTACACCCGATGTTTTCCTGCCTGAGGGCTGGGACCCCACATCTGCCGAGCGGGAGTTCCTGCGGACCAAGTTCCAAGCAGCCCTCCGGAAATCGGAGGTGTGCTTCGGAGGGTCGGCGTCTGGAGGGCCGGCGACCGGAGAATCGGAATTTCCAGGCTCGGAGTTTCGGAGCTCCGAGCCTGGAGAGGCGGAGTTTGGAGCGGGGGAGTTCGGTGCGGCGGAGTTTGGAGCGGGGGAGTTCGGTGCGGCGGAGTTTGGTGCTGTGCTGATGGGCGAAACCGGAAACCGTCCTGACTGGTGCAGGATGGACGTCGCCGCACGGCTGCTCGAATATCTGGCGGAAGCCGCCAGTGGGAACCCCCAGGCCGCCGCGCTGACCATGCTCGGCTGGATTTCCTGGTGCCGGGGTCGCGCATCCGCCGCGGACGGATACCTGCGGCAGGCCCTTAACGCCATGCCGGGATACCGGCTGGCGGGGCTGCTGCGTGAACTCGTCGGACAAGGCAACATCTGTGGCTGGGCTAAACGCCGCTCCACGGCCTGGCGTGGAGCCGACTCAGGTTTGGCAGAAGGAGCGCCCTGATGTGGATATGGAGTGTTCCCGTTTTTGTGGACTCGGGATTATGCCGCGAGTTCGTGAATAGATTTATAGCCTAACTCAATTTCGGCTGGCGTCAAATAGCCGAGCGTTGAATGGCGGCGACGTGTGTTGTAATAGCCTTCAATCCAAAGAAACGTT
>NZ_JADPVH010000080.1 GCF_026932795.1 Paenarthrobacter sp. Z7-10
GCCGTTGGGCTCCCCCCGGGGAGGGAGCCCAACGGCGAAGCCAATGATCGGGTTTACCGATCCGCACCGATCCCTGCTCGAGTGCCGGCTGGCACCCGACCGATGCGAATAATGCCTCCTTGCGCGTATATGGACTACTGCCGGACTTCGGCTCTAATGGAAAACTTCGGCCTGCGCGGCCGCGGGAAGGCTGCCCTCCGGCACGTCGCCCCGCGTGGGCTCCAGGCGCACGATCACTGCCTTGGAGACCGGGGTATTGCTTCCCTCCGCGGTGTTGTTCAGCGGCACCAGCACATTAGCCTCCGGGTAGTAGGCCGCGGCGCAGCCCCGGGCGGTGGGATAGGAAACAACCCGGAACTTGCGCAGAACCCGCTCCGTGTCGTCCTTGTACTGACCCCGGACGTCGACCAGTTGGCCATCCGCCAGACCCAGTTCGGCCAGGTCCTCAGGGTTCACGAAGACCACATGGCGTCCGTTTTTGATGCCGCGGTAGCGGTCATTGTTTCCGTAGATGGTGGTATTGAACTGGTCATGTGAGCGCAGCGTTTGAAGGATCAGTGTGCCAGCCGGCCGTTCGATGTATTCCAGCTCGTTTACGGTCAGCATGGCCTTGCCGGTGGGCGTGTTGAAGGTGCGTGAATCCCGTGGGCCGTTGGGAAGAATGAAGCCTCCCTCTTGCCGGATCTTGGCGTTGTAATCCCCGCAGCCGGCAACAACATGCGAGATGTGCTCGCGGATCAGATCGTAATCCTGTTCGTAACCGCTCCAGTCGGCATTGATTTTATCGCCCAGCACGGCGCGCGCGAGACGGCTGACGATGGCTATCTCAGAGAGCAGGTTGGGCGCCACCGGGTTGACCTTGCCCCAGGACGGGTGCACGGCGCAGACGGTGTCTTCCACCGACACGAACTGCGGCCCGGTGGCCTGAAGATCGATTTCGGTGCGGCCCATGGTGGGCAGGATCAGTGCCTCGGCACCTGTCACCGTGTGGGACCGGTTGAGCTTGGTGGAAATCTGGACTGTCATTTCGGTTTTTTCCATCGCAGCTTCAGCCGTCTGGGTGTCCGAAATGGCAGCGACGAGGTTGCCGCCGAGCGCGGTGAAGACTTTAATGCCGCCGTCGTGCATGCGCCTGATGGTTTCGACCGCATCCGCGCCATGCTCGCGCGGCGGTGCAAAGTCGAATTCCTTGCCCAGAGCGTCGAGGAAAGCCGGCGGCATCTGCTCCCAGATCCCCATGGTGCGGTCCCCCTGTACATTGCTGTGGCCGCGGATGGGAGAGGCACCCGCACCGGGCTTGCCGATGTTTCCGCGCAGCAAAAGCAGGTTGATGACCTCTTTAATCGCCGCTACGCCCTTTTTCTGCTGGGTCAGGCCCATTGCCCAGGTCACGATGACCTTGTCAGCCTGCAGATACCGTGCGGCCAGCTCATCAATCTCCTCGATGCGCAGACCGGTCGCCTCCAGCACCGCCTGCTCGTCCAACCCGCTGAGATGATCCCTGAGCTCCTCCAGTCCCTGGCAGTGCTCACGGAGGAACTCGTGATCCAGCACGGCTCCGGGAGCCTTCGCCTCGGCATCCAGCACACGTTTGGACAATGCCTGGAGCAGAGCCATGTCCCCGCCGAGCCTGATCTGCAGGTATTGATCCGCGATGTCCGTACCGCGTCCAATGATGCCCTTGACCTTCTGCGGATTCTTGTACCGTTTGAGTCCGGCTTCCGGCATCGGGTTGACGGCAACAATTGTGCCCCCGGCCTCCTTGGCCTCTTCCAACGCCGTGAGCATGCGCGGATGATTGGTGCCGGGATTCTGCCCCATGATGATGATCAGGTCAGCCTTGGCATAGTCGTCATAGCTGACCGTGGCCTTGCCCACGCCGATGGTCTGGCCCATGCCCCAACCCGAGGACTCGTGGCACATATTCGAACAGTCAGGCAGGTTGTTGGTCCCGTATCCCCGAACAAACAGCTGGTAGAGGAATGCGGCCTCGTTGGAGGTGCGTCCGCTGGTATAGAACGCCGCCTGGTCCGGTGAATCAAGGCTTTTGAGCTTATCTGCCAGAATTGAGAACGCCTTGTCCCAGCTCACCGGCCGGTAATGATCCTCGCCCTCGGCTTTGTAGACCGGTTCCGTCAAGCGTCCCTGCATGCCCAGCCAATACTCGGATTTCTGCCGCAATTCGCTGACGGTGTGCTCGGCCCAGAATTCGCTTGAGATAACCACGGGCGTGGCCTCCCAAGTGACGGCCTTGGCGCCGTTTTCGCAAAACTCGAAGGTTTTCCGATGGCCCGGATCCGGCCAGGCGCAGCTGGGGCAGTCAAACCCGTCCTTCTGGTTCATGCCCAGCAGCGTTTTGCGGGACCGGTTTACCCCCATATGTTCCAGGGCGGCCTTCATGGAGATATAGACGGCCGGCACGCCAGCGGCCCAGTCCTCCGGTTTATCCTCCACCTCGATCTTGCTTTCGTCGGCTTCTTTTACGGGTTCGTTGCCGCCCATGCTGAACTCTCCTATGACTGTTTCTTGCCGCTTTCGACGGATGCACTTGCCTCAGGACTAGCAGTAATCTCCGTCCGGAGCAAGGAACCGGTGCGAGCCGCCGTCGGGAATTGCTGCCTGCAGGCGGCTTCGGCAGTTCGAAGGTCGTGAGGCGTGGCGGCAAATCTCCGTCTGGAATTGATCTGGGCATTGATCCAGGAATTGCTGCGGGTGTCGGTGAGGATGGCGGTGAGGGTATCGGTCAGGGTGGTGGCAGGCGTCGGCAGGTGTCGGCAGGTGTCGGCTTGGCATCCGTAAGGCGTGACTGCCGTCGGCCGCAGGAAGCTGTCAGCGGTAAAGTGGAACTGTTTCCCGGGGTTCTTTGTGAACTTCGGCTATTTGTGTTGTGCCCTGCGGCTGGCACACGAGCGAAGCGGCAGTCAATGGTTGTCGATTAGTTGCCACTTGGCCACCAAGAGACGCACGCCGTATTGCCACCATGTCAAGGAGATTGTCCAGATGAGCCTCAATGGTTTGCGAACTGCCCTTGCCGACGATCCCGCCTTTGCGCGGGTGCGTGGGTATGCCGCGAAGCCACCCGCGGACCGGAGCCAGGATCTGCAGATGGGCGCACCCACGGGACTGCGGGCCGCCCTGCTGGCAGAAATGGCCGATGGGCTGGCTGCGGCTCCACAGGTGGACGGGCGGACCGGAGTGGTGTTGGCCATCACGGCGACAGGGCGCGAAACTGAGGATTTGGTAGCGGCGTTGCGGGCATACCTCCCGGCTGACGCGGTGGCCGAATTCCCCAGTTGGGAGACGTTGCCGCATGAACGCCTGTCGCCGCGGTCGGACACCGTTGGACGCAGGCTCTCGCTTCTGCGCCGGCTTACGCATCCGCACGACGACGCAGCACAGGCCGGCGGGTCACAGGTCGGCCCATCGCAGGGCGCCAGGGCTCGGAGCGGATCGTCGCAGGATGGTGGAGTTCGGAGCGGATCGCCGCTGCGGATTGTGGTAGCCCCGGTGCGTGCCGTAGTGCAGCCGTTGGTTGCGGGGCTGGGTGACCTGGTGCCAGTTACGGTATCCGTGGGGGATGAAATTCCGTTTTCCGATTTGGTGCAGCGGCTTGCCGATGCTGCCTACGCCCGGGTCGATATGGTCACACACCGTGGCGAATTCGCCGTCCGTGGGGGCATCCTGGATGTCTTTCCGCCGACCGAGGATCATCCCATCCGGGTGGAGTTTTTTGGCGACGAGGTGGAGCAGATGCGCTGGTTCGCCGTCGCTGACCAGCGCTCGCTGAGTTCAGCAAGTAACGCCACCACAGCTAACACCAGCGAAAGTGCCAAGTCAGCTGGTGCAAGCGACGCGGCTGCTAAGCCGGACGGGATCTCTAAGGCGGCTGGGACGGGCAGCGCGGCTGGGACTGCTGGGACTGCCAGTACGGCTGGGACTGCCAACCCACCTGGGACTGCTGGTACGGCTGTGACCGCCAACGCCTCCGGCTCTGCCGGGAAACTGGTGGACCCGACCACGCTGTATGCGCCGCCGTGCCGGGAGATCCTGATTACGGCGTCCGTGATGTCCCGGGCGGCCAAGCTCAAGGATCGGATGCCGGCGGCTGCGGCGATGCTGGAGAAGATTGCCGGCGGCATTGCCGTGGAGGGGATGGAATCACTGGCGCCGGCCCTGGTTGATGCGATGGTGCCCCTGACCTCGCAGTTCCCACCTGGCTCGGTGGCAGTGGTGATCGAGCCCGAAAAAGTCCGCGCCCGGGCCCACGACTTGGAGGCGACCAACGAGGAGTTTCTGGAGGCGGCCTGGTCCACGGCGTCCGACGGCGGTGTGGCGCCTCTGGATCTGGCCTCCCAAGAGGGTGTGGACCTGGCCGCTGCCAGTTTCAAGTCCCTTTCCGACACCCGGTCCAGTGCGCTCGCGGCGGGTTTGAGCTGGTGGTCCATCACGTCCTTCAACCCAGACGCGGAACTGGTCCTGGACATTGATGTGCTGAACCTTCCGGCCCGCGAACCACGGGGCTACCAAGGTGATGTAGCCGAGATGCTCGAGTTCATCGGATCGAGGATCCGGGACCAATGGCGCGTGGTGGTGGCAACGGATGGGCCGGGCCCGGCGCAGCGGCTGGCCGAGTTGTTCCACGACGCGGACATACCTGCAGCCCGGGTGGATTCGCTTGAAAAGCTGCCACAGGCGGGCATCATCGAGGTGACCACTGCCGCCGTCGGCCGTGGCTTTGTCTTTGACGGACTGAAACTGGGGCTGCTGACAGAGGCTGACCTGCTGGGTAAGACATCCGTCAGCTCAACCCGGGACATGCGCAGGATGCCATCTAAGCGCCGCAACGTGGTGGACCCGCTGCAGCTGCGCGCCGGTGACCACGTGGTGCATGAGCAGCATGGCGTGGGGAAGTTCGTTGAGCTGATCCAGCGCAAGGTCTCGACCGGCTCTCCGTCCGCGGGGCTGCGCGAATATTTGGTGTTGGAATACGCGCCATCCAAGCGCGGAGCCCCGGGGGACCGGTTGTTTGTGCCCACGGATCAGCTGGACCAAGTCACCGCCTACGTGGGCGGCGACGCACCGGCGCTGAGCAAGATGGGTGGCTCGGACTGGGCCGCGACGAAGTCCAGGGCGCGTAAGGCCGTAAAGGAGATCGCCGGCGAGCTGATCCGGCTGTATTCGGCCCGGATGGCCACGCGTGGGCACGCCTTCGCTCCGGATACGCCGTGGCAGCGCGAGCTCGAGGAGGCCTTTCCCTACGTCGAGACGCCGGACCAGTTGACCACCATCAACGAGGTTAAAGCGGACATGGAGAAGGAAATTCCGATGGACCGCCTGGTCTCGGGCGATGTGGGCTACGGAAAAACCGAAATCGCCGTCCGGGCGGCGTTCAAGGCGGTCCAGGACGGCAAGCAGGTAGCCATGTTGGTGCCCACCACGCTGCTGGCGCAGCAGCACCTGGAAACCTTCAACGAGCGTTTTTCCGGCTTTCCGGTGCGGGTCAAACCGCTGTCCCGTTTCCAGAGCTCCAAGGAGGCCAAGGACACGGTGGAGGGTGTGCGGAACGGCGCGGTGGACGTGGTGATTGGCACGCACCGGCTGCTGTCCAAGGAGGTCCAGTTCAAGGACCTGGGGCTGGTCATTGTCGATGAAGAGCAGCGTTTCGGCGTGGAACACAAGGAAGCGCTGAAAAAGATGCGCACCAACGTCGATGTGCTGGCGATGAGTGCCACGCCAATTCCGCGGACTTTGGAAATGTCGCTGACCGGAATCCGGGAGACGTCCACGCTGGCGACGCCGCCGGAAGAGAGGCACCCGGTGCTGACCTATGTCGGTGCGTATTCGGATAAGCAGGCCTCCGCGGCGATCCGGCGGGAGCTGATGCGCGAGGGGCAGGTGTTCTTCGTGCACAATCGGGTCAGCTCCATTGAGCGGACCGCCGCGCATATCCAGCAGCTGGTCCCGGAGGCGCGCGTTGCCGTCGCGCATGGTCAGATGAGCGAATCCCGGCTTGAGCAGATCATTGTGGACTTCTGGGAGAAACGGTTCGATGTGCTGGTCTGCACCACCATCATTGAGACAGGGCTGGACATTTCAAACGCAAATACCCTGATTGTGGACCGGGCCGACAATTATGGCCTGTCCCAGCTGCATCAGCTGCGTGGGCGGGTGGGCCGAGGCCGGGAGCGGGCGTACGCCTACTTCCTCTACCCTGTCGACAAGCCGCTGGGTGAGGTGGCGCTGGAACGGCTCAAGGCCGTGGCGGCCCACAACGAACTCGGGGCCGGAATGCAATTGGCGCTCAAGGACCTGGAGATTCGCGGAGCCGGGAACCTGCTGGGCGGGGAACAATCCGGACATATCCAAGGCGTCGGCTTCGACCTGTACATCCGGCTGGTGGGGGAGGCCGTGGCAGACTACCGCGGCGAGGCCGAGGAACGGCCGGCCGAGATGAAGATCGAACTGCCGGTCAACGCCCATTTGCCGCACGATTACGTGCCGGGCGAGCGGCTGCGGCTGGAGGCCTACCGAAAACTGGCATCGGCACAAAACAACGAGGCGATCGAAGAGGTGCTGGCGGAGTTGGTCGACCGCTACGGCGAGCCGCCAGCAGCGGCAGTAAACCTGATCGCCGTCGCCCGCTTCCGTGTCGCTGCCCGCGCGGCCAGCCTGACCGACGTGGCGATGCAGGGTTCCTTCGTCAAGTTCGCTCCGGCTCAGTTGCCCGAATCCAAGGTGATGCGCCTGCAGCGGATGTATCCCGGCGCTATGGTGAAGACAGCGCTGGATGCCGTGCTGATCCCAAAGCCGAAAACCGCGCGGATCGGCGGCCGCGACTTGGCGGACGCGGAGGTGCTCGCGTGGGCGCAGGGTGTGCTGGACGCCATCTTCGCGGAGTGAGCCGACTTCGGCGGACCGTGTTCGGCCCCACGTGAACCCCGTCCCAACTGGGCCGCAGTGCGACGGACTCCGGGTAAGGCCCGCGGTAGCAGCCCGCTGGTGGGTGAGGCTACTCGTCCGAGGAGTTGGCGCGGCTTAGCCACGTCATCGGAATCACGAACGAGAGGAAAATCAGGGCGAGGGCTATCGCTGCGGGCCAGACGTTGCTCAGGGTCAGGAAGGAGAAGGCAAAGATCCCGCCCAAAAAGAGGGCGAAGAAGATCACGAAGAGAATAATGCTCTGGCCGAGCGGATTCTCGCGGGTGTCTTGGGTTGGCATTATTCCTCCTTGGCCCCGAAATGGCAGGGCCGCTCGCAAACAGTTCTACCCGAAATCCTAGTATGAACTGCTCCCTTGCCCATCATTGACGATGGCAATGCCGGAGCTGGCACCGATCCGGGTCGCTCCGGCGGCAATCATGGCCTGCGCATCGGCCAGCGTTCGAACCCCTCCCGAAGCCTTAACACCGAGCGTTGGGCCGACCGTTGCCCGCATCAGGGCCACGTCCTCCGCGGTGGCACCGCCGCCGTTGAATCCGGTGGAGGTTTTGACGAAGTCTGCGCCGGCCTCAACGGCCGCCCGGCACGCCATGACCTTCTGCTCCTGGTTCAGCAGCGAGGTTTCGATAATGACCTTGAGGATGGCGTCCGCTTCGTGCACGGCTTCGGCGACGGCGGAAATGTCATCCACCAGCGAGCCCTTGTCCAGCGCCCGTGCGGCGGCGATGTTGATCACCATGTCGATTTCGTCAGCGCCGTCGAGGGTGGCCCCGCGGGCCTCGAACACTTTCACATCGGTTGGGGTGGCGCCCAAGGGAAAACCGATGACCGAACAGGTGCGCACGCCACTGCCTTTGAGAGCTTTGTGCACGGTCTTGACCCACACGGGATTCACGCAGACCGAGAAAAAGCTGTATTCGACCGCCTCGGCACAGACCTTGAGCACATCATCTTCGCCTGCCTCCGGTTTGAGCAGCGTGTGGTCTATGTAGGCCGCAACGCCGCGGCCAGCCGTGCCGGGGGTGGTGGATTCAGCTCCGGTGATATTGGGTGTGGCATCGGAGAGAGAGGTCATGGTGTGGCCTTCCGGTAGGAATGGTGAACTCCATATTCCCACAACGCACGTATAGTTGTCGGCGGCTTCAGAGTCCCAGGGCGAGGCGGACGTCGTCCAGTACCGCATCCAAGACCGCCCGGGCCCGGGCCCGGGCCGGAGCAAGATCCGCCGCTGCAGTGACCGGGACGATGACCTCCAGATAGCATTTGAGCTTCGGTTCGGTTCCGCTGGGACGGATGATCACCCGACTGCCGTTTTCCGTCAGGTACAGCAGCGCGTCGGTGGGTGGCAGGGCAGCCGAGCTGACGGAGGCGTCCCCTTCCGAAAGGTCGACTGCCTTTTGGACGGCGGATCCGCCGAAGCTCGTCGGCGGGTTTCGCCGCAGCCGGGACATCATCGTCTCCAACAGAGAAAGATCAGCCACCCGGACGCTGAGCTGATCACTCGCGTGCAGCCCGTATTTCAGGGCCAGATCATCGAGGGTGTCGAACATGGAACGCCCCGCTGCCTTGGCCGCCGCTGCCAGTTCCGCAATTAGCAGGGCGGCCGAGATGCCATCCTTGTCCCGTACAAGTTCCGGTGCGACGCAATAACCCAGGGCTTCCTCGTAGCCGTAATCCAGCCCCGGCACGCGCGAGATCCACTTGAATCCGGTCAGCGTCTGGACATGGTCAATGCCGTGGCTGGCGGCGATCCGGCCGAGCAGCCGGGAAGAAACTATCGAATTGGCAAAGACCCTGCCGCTGCCCTTCATTCGTTCCGCCAAGTGGGCACCAAGCAGCGATCCGACTTCGTCTCCGCTGAGCATCCGCCAGGAGCCTGTTGACGGGTCGACGGCGGCCACGGCCGCGCGGTCGGCATCCGGATCGTTGGCAATTACGATGTCCGCGCCGGTTTCCCGCGCGGCCTCCAGGGCCAGATCGAGTGCGCCGGGTTCCTCCGGATTTGGGAAGGCCACCGTTGGGAAATCGGGATCCGGTTTAGCCTGCGCGGTCACCACTGTCACGTCGTCGAAACCGGCGTCGGTAAGAACCGAAACGGCCGTCGTTCCGCCCACGCCATGCAGGGGCGTCAAAACGATCTTCAGCCCGCGGGCAGGGAAATGTGTCCGGTCCGCGAGATCGACGACGGCACTTACATAGCGGTCCACAAGACCAGCGTCCGCCTGCCCGCGGTCGGCTTGGCCACCGTCCACAAGATCATCGCCCATGGGTCTCACGTCCGCTCCGCCCGCGTGTCCGACGCCGTTGGCAGCCGGACTCCCCGGCGTCGCTTCCGCGGCCTTTTCCCCCGCGGACTGGTCTGAGGCCACCGGGTCCGTCCCGGCTCCCTCGGACGGGGACCGGTCGCCGGTCATCCAGGCACCCGCCGCACGGGCGACCAGTCCGGCGTCGGCCCCATGGTTAACCAAACCACCGTCCGCAGCCTGGGCCAGCCGTGCGGTAATGGACACATCAGCATCAACCGCGCCAAGGCGGGTGGCCGGGTCGTTCACATCCGCAGCGTCAATCACTGTCCAGCCGTTCGATGCCAGTGCAACGCTGCGCACGGAGCCGACCGCGGCAATCTGAGCCGCGATGTCTGTGTCGAACGGTGCCACAATCTGCGCCCCGCGCGCGGACTCCTCCACGGCCCGGCCGCCCAAGTAGACCTTGTATCCGTTGTCCTGCGGCGGGTTGTGGCTCGCCGTGACCATCACGCCGCCCTCGCACTCCAGTGCGCGCACGGCGTAGGCCAGCACTGGCGTGGGCAGTGCGGAGGGCAGCAGGAACGTCTCGATCCCGGCGGCGGTGAAAATGGCGGCGGTTTCGGTGGCGAAGATTTCCGAATTGTGCCGTGCGTCAAAGCCGACGACGGCGCGCGGGGTGTAAGCCGGTCCGTTCCCGGTTTGGGCCCTGTTCAGTAGGAATGAGGCTAGTCCCGCGGCCGCTCGGCGGACGACAATCCGGTTCATCCGGTTGGGGCCGGCTCCCAGCTTGGCCCGCAGACCTGCTGTGCCGAACTGCAGAGTGCCACTAAAGCTGTCCGCGAGCTCCAACTGTGCCTGCACCTTCAGGGACGCGGCGTCACAGAGTTCCGGCTGGCGTCCGGGCGCGGTTGGCTCGGCGTGCTTGTGTTGGGCTGCGTGCGGTTCGATTGCGCCATCGTCGGCCTGCCTGAGCTGGGCTGCGTGCGGCTCGCTCGTGCCGTCGTCGGCGTGCCCGATCAGCGACCGAAGCTGCCCCTCGGTGACGGGATCCGGGTCCAGATCCGCCCACTCGCGGGCGGCGTCCAGAAGCGACTGCAGGGCAGCGTCAGTGAGAGTCATGGAACAAACCTATCGTTTGGGCCTCAAGGCAGCTGCCCTGCCCCCCAATCATGCGCACCCGAGCTCGCCGGTCCTGCCCTTTGGCCATCCAACCGCTCGCGGTCCTGCGGAGCGCCGTCGTACAGCCTGCCTTCCTACAGCTTTGCGATGATGCCGGCCAGCAGCTCGCCTTCCTACAACTTTGCGATGATGCCGGCAAGCAGCCTCGAAATGCGCGGTCCGGCGGCCCGGCCTGCCTCCAGAACTTCCTGATGGCTCAGCGGCGCGTCACTTATCCCGGCGGCCAGATTGGTTACCAGCGAAATCCCGAAAACTTCCATCCCGGCGTGCCGCGCGGCAATCGCCTCCAGCGCGGTGGACATCCCGACCAAGTCCGCCCCGATCCGCTTGGCGTACCGCACCTCTGCGGGAGTTTCGTAGTGCGGGCCGGTGAACTGCGCGTAGACGCCCTCCGCCAGCCCCGGATCCACCTGTCGGGCCACCGCCCGCAGCCGGGCGGAGTACAGGTCTGTCAGGTCCACGAAGGTGGGGCCCTCCAGCGGCGACGTGGCGGTGAGGTTAATGTGGTCGCTGATCAGCACGGGCGTGCCGGGAAGCCACGCCTCGTTCAGGCCGCCACAGCCGTTTGTGAGCACCAAGGTGCGGGCGCCTGCGGCCGCTGCCGTGCGCACCCCGTGCACCACGGCCCGAACACCCTTGCCCTCATATAAGTGCGTCCGTGCTCCCAGCACCAGGACGCGCTTGCCCTGCGGGGTCAGGACCGAGCGGATGGTTCCGACGTGACCCTGCACCGCGGGGGCGCTGAACCCCGGGATATCCGCGGCCGCCAGGGTGGCCGTGGTTTCACCGATCAGCTCCGCCGCCTCGCCCCAACCCGATCCCAGCACCAGCGCCACGTCGTGGACGGGCACCTGCGTGTGGGCGGCGATGTAGTCCGCCGCACGCTTGGCCTGCTCGAACGGGCCCTGTGCGAAGGGGTCCGGGGCCGCACCGGTTTCGGGGGAAGGCGAAGAATCAAGTGTGTTCATCAGAACAACCTATCCGCTTGGTGGCAGTGGCCGCGATAAGAGAGAATGGGCTATTGTGACGAGCCAATCCGAAATTCCTTCTCCTCTCGCGGTTCCCAGTCTGGCAATCCTGGGCGGTGGCCCAGGCGGTTATGAGGCCGCAATCGTGGCCGCGTCGCTGGGTTCGCAAGTGACGATAGTGGAACGAACCGGGCTGGGCGGCTCGGCGGTGCTGACCGACGTGGTCCCATCCAAGACCCTGATTGCCACGGCCGATGCCATGACCCGGATGATCGATGCGACGGATCTCGGCGTGAGATTCGACGTCGACAACGGCGACAGCACACCGATCATGCGGGCGGACCTCAAGCAGGTAAACGACCGCGTGCTGCGACTGGCGGCCGAACAATCAACCGATATCCGTGCCGATCTGGAACGCAGGGGAGTGCGGATCATCTTTGGTTCCGGGCGGCTGCTGGATAACCACACGATTGAAGTCAGCACCGCGGAGGGAGCCGAAACCGTCACTGCAGACGCGATCCTGCTCGCCGTTGGTGCGCATCCCCGGGAGCTGGCCACGGCACAACCCGACGGGGAACGGATCCTGAACTGGACCCAGGTCTATAGTCTCGATGAGGTGCCACAGGAATTGATCGTGGTGGGCTCGGGTGTCACGGGTGCGGAATTCGCCTCGGCCTATAACGGCCTTGGTTCGAAGGTCACGCTGATTTCCAGCCGCGAACAGGTCCTGCCTGGCGAGGACGCTGACGCCGCGCAGGTGCTGGAGGACGTTTTTGCCCGCCGCGGTCTGGCGGTGCTGGCACGGTCCCGTGCTGCCGCCGTCGAACGCGTGGACGACGGCGTCGTCGTCACCCTCAGCGACGGACGCGAGGTGAGCGGCACTCATTGCCTGGTCTGCGTTGGCTCCATCCCCAACACGCATGACCTCGGCCTCGGGGCTGCCGGCGTGGAACTGAGCCCGAGCGGACACATCAAGGTCGACGGCGTCTCCCGCACCACCGCTCCCAACGTATACGCTGCCGGGGACTGCACAGGCGTCCTGGCACTGGCCTCCGTCGCCGCGATGCAGGGCAGGATCGCGGTGGCTCATTTGCTCGGGGATGCCGTTCGTCCGCTCAAGCTCAAGCAGGTTTCCTCGAACATTTTCACTTCCCCGGAAATCGCGTCGGTGGGCGTCACGGAGGCCGAAGTGGAATCTGGCCAGTACCAGGGCGACGTGATCAAGCTGTCCCTGCACACCAACGCGCGCGCCAAAATGCGGAACTTCAAGGACGGCTTCATCAAAATCATTGCCCGGAGAGGCTCCGGAACCGTCATCGGTGGTGTGGTGGTGGGCCCCGGGGCCTCGGAGCTGATCTTCCCGATTGCCCTCGCCGTAACGCAAAAGCTGAACGTGGATGATGTGGCCAACACCTTCACCGTGTATCCGTCGCTGAGCGGCTCCATCTCCGAGGCGGCTCGGCGGCTGCACGTCCATATGTAGTTAGCGGTCGAGCCCACTGCAGACACTGCAGAGCACTGGGAGTCGGTGGCCGGGACAGTGCTGGGTTCGGCTAGATGAATAATTCCAAGGGTCAGTGATCGTAGGCGGTCATGGAGCGACGCACAGCTTGGCCGATCCGATCGTTGTGCCAGATCGCTGCGGTCAGGGCCAGCAGGCGTTGGACGACGCGGGCGGTGACGCCGGCGGGTGTCCGCCC
>NZ_JADPVH010000081.1 GCF_026932795.1 Paenarthrobacter sp. Z7-10
CACCAGGAAGGCTATAGCCGACCACCAGCCGCGGATTCGCGGCGGCCAACCGCCGGGCAGGATATTCCCGGCCACCTGCAGCGGATTCGCGGCGGCAGGCCGACCACACCGCCGTCACCGAACACACCGGACACACCGGGCGGTACCGCCGCCGTCACCGACACCGACACCGTCGCTCGACGGACTCACCGACCTCGCCGCCGACGTCGGCCGCACCGACGTTCTTGGCCGTCCTTCGGGTACCGCCGCCGTCACCGACCTTTCCGGGCGCGCCGACCTTACCGGCCGCGCCGCCGTCACCGACCTTTCCGGGCGCACCGTATCTCGACGGCGCGGTCACCGCCAGCACTCCCGGCTTAGCACCGCGGCTTCGCTCGGTGCCTGCACCGCTGCCGGCGTCGGGCTGGAGCGATCAGTGCTGATTGGCCAAATCACCCAGGGTGACGTGCAGAGTCTGGGTCGCCTTGCCGCGTTGAACGACAACGTCCGTCTCCTGGCCTGGATCCTGCTTACGCAGGGCCGCGAGTAGATCGGTGACGTTGCCGACTTTCGTTCCAGCAAATTTGCTGATGATGTCACCAGCCTGCATACCTGCCGTGGCGGCAGGGCCACCCTGAGAAACGCTGACGACCAAGGCGCCCGTCGTCGCCGGCAGCGAGAATCGCTGGGCTATCTGAGGCGTGATGTCGGTAGGAACGATTCCAAGCGCAGCATGCTTGACCGTGCCGCTCTTGAGCAGTTGGTCGGCGACGTCCGTTACAGTGGACGTCGGCGTCACGAAACCGATTGAGACCGCCCCGGAACTTGGTGGTAGGTATGCTTCCGAGAGGCCGATGATCTCGCCGCTGGAGTTCGTCACAGCACCGCCGGAGTTCCCTGGCGAAATTGGCGCGTCCGTCTGCAGCAGATTGATGGCGCCATGCGGTGACTCCTTAGAAGGCGGCATATTGCGGTGCAGGCTTGAGACAATACCGGCGGTGACGGTTTCCGCCAGCCCGAGAGGGGTGCCGATCACCACGGCGAGGGAGCCGACCTCCGGCGTGGTTGTTGAGAATTTCGCCGCTGGCAATCCCGTGCGGTCCGCTTTAATCACTGCAACGTCCGTCACATCGTCCACGCCTACGACGACGGCTGGGGACTGGGAGCCGTCGGCAAACTGTACCTGAACGTTCTTAAAGGGCTGTTTCTGCTGGTCTTCAACCACGTGAGCATCAGTCACAATCGTGCCGTCACTACGGTAAACTACGCCGCTTCCTAGCCCAATGGCGGTACGGATGGTGACAACTGATGGCTCGACTTCCTTCACCACGCCGGGGACGGCTGGCAGCCCCGCTCCTTCTGGCAGGGTCGCCGGGGCGGCAGCCGCCGATGAGGCTGGGTTGGCTGAGCTGCTGACGGTAGCGGCGACGGCAGAACTGCTGGTGGCCGCGGGGGCGTTGCCAGTGCAGCCGGTCAGGGCGAGCGTTGCGGCCGTGACACCGACCGCAGCGCCGATTCGGAAGCTCTTCATGACATGTCTCCTCAGTGGGGCCGATCCCGCACGGAACCGGTTCTAATTCACCGTAGAACCGAATCACCTAAAAATCGACCGGCCCTCAGTTTCTTCTCAGGAACTACTCGAGATACTACTGGTGGGAGAGTTGAGGCAGAGAGGGCCATCGAATGCGGATATTAGTTGTTGAGGACGAAAAGCTGCTGGCCGAAACCCTGCGCCGGGGGCTGGCCAACCAAGGTTTCATCGTTGATCTCTCGTTCGATGGGGTCAGTGGCTTATGGGCCGCGACGGAAAATCCGTATGACGCCATCATCCTGGACCTCATGCTGCCGCTGAAGAACGGCTACGACGTTCTCAAGGATCTGCGCGAACGGCGTATCTGGACCCCGGTGATGATGCTGACCGCTAAAGACGGCGAATACGATCAGACGGACGCTTTTGATCTCGGCGCCGACGACTACCTGACGAAGCCCTTCAGCTTTTTGGTCTTGGTGGCCCGTCTTCGTGCGCTAATCCGGCGCGGGGCCCCCGAACGACCGGTCGTCCTGTCCCTGGGAACCCTGACCCTGGACCCCCTCAAACGCACCGTTCACCGGGGTCGGAAACCCATCCCACTCACGGCAAGGGAATACGGCCTCCTGCAGTTCCTCATGCGCCGGCATGATCAAGTGGTATCCAAGGCGGAGATCTTGGACAATGTCTGGGACCCGGACTTTGACGGCGGGGGCAACGTGGTCGAAGTGTACATCGGGTATCTGCGCCGCAAAATTGACCAGCCGTTCGGACTACAGACGGTCACGACGGTGCGCGGGATGGGCTACCAGCTTAGCGCTGACCGAGGCGCCATCGACGACGGCGAATCACCAAGCGATGGTGAAAGCGCCGCCCCGTAGCCACGCCTATCCCTTGTTCACCAACTCGGCCGGTAACCGCAGTTCAAAGCGGCACCGCCCGCACTCGGATTCAGTGGCGATGACGGTTCCGTGGTGGGCCTGCATGATCCCGACGGCTATGGCCAGTCCCAGACCACTGCCACCGCTCTCTCGGGATCGGCTGTCGTCCAACCGGACAAACCGGTCAAAAATACGCTCCCGGTCGCGTTCCGGCACCGGGTCACCGTCATTATCAATAATCATGAGGATTCCCTCCGGGGCCCTACTCAGGCTCACCCAGACCGCCGACCGCGCGTGCCTGTTGGAATTATCCAAGACGTTGCGCACCACCTGAGCCAACCGGCGTGGATCCCCAGTGATGCGCACCGGAGCGATCTCAGCGTGGACTCGGAGAGGCGTCAGGGCACGCAGCCGCCGGACCTCAAAGTCCAGGACGTCGTCAAGGTCGACCTCCTCGGCGTTGACCCTGATCCCTTCATCACTGGCTTTGGCCAGGGTCAGCAGGTCATCCACCAGGTAACGCATCCGGGATGCCTCCGCTCCAAGAAGGTCCCGCATCTGCGTCCACATGGCTCCGCTAGGGTCGGACGCAGCAATTTCCAGCCCCGCGGTCAGCGTAGCCAGCGGGCTGCGCAGCTCATGGCTCGCATCGGAGACAAAACGCCGCTGCTCACGATCGGAAATCTCGAGCCGGTCCAGCATTGAGTTCATGGTCAGGGCCAACTCATGAATTTCATCGTTTGTCCTGGGCACCTCCACACGCTCCCCCGTATGGGGGGCCTTTATTTGTCCCACTTGCGTGCGGATCCGCTCCACCGGACGCAGGGATCGGCCGACCAAAACCCAGACGCTCACGCCTACAACAATCAACAGTAAAGGAGTGGCTCCCAAGATGAACCATGCCACGGTCGCCACGGTATCGAGCTGCACCTGGAGCGTGGAGGCAACCAAAACCGTATAAGTCCCTCCGTCGGAGTCCACGCCCGCCGCCACGACGAGGAACGAATCAGAATTAGCAACGTTCGGCAGCCCTGATACGGTCTGGGTTACCGTCTGACTGGCTAAGGGTCGAAGCGCAGACAACGGCGAGCCCATCGCGGCTGGCACGGACGAAGCGACTACGGAACCGTCCGGCGCGACAATCTGCACGTACTGACCCGTGTGGGCTGTTGTGGTCAGCGCTTGACCGGCCTCAGAAACATCCTGTCGGCTGATCATTGCAACAACGTCTCCTGCCCGACGCTGCGCAGCACCTTCAGTGGTGGAAACCAGCGACTGGTGCAACAGCATGAGCAATGAGGCCGCTCCGAGCAGCAGCGCCACGGCCACGACGGCGACAGCAGTTGCCGTCGCCCGCTTCCGGACGCCCCACTTCGACCGTCGCAACCCGCGGTCGTCCCGCCCGCACCCGTTCCGCTTTTCGCGCCTTCCGAGTACGCTCCTGTAGTTCATACTTCCACGATGAAGTAAACGCCCGTCCAACACAATCGGCGCCGCTTTCCACTCAGCTGGTTCTCAACAGACTTAAGCTCCCTCTCAGCCACAACCCACCAGACTGGAAACACGCCAACCATCCCGGAGGGCGCAGGCGAATACAATCGGTATCCGCACCGCAAGGAAAGGGAACTCGAGATGAATATCAAGAGGGAAATGACCGTCAAGAAGATCGTCGATAAAATGGGCACCAAAAAGAAGGTCCTAATGGGCGCCGTGGGGATCCTGGCGCTGACCGGGCTCGGCGTGGGGGCTGCCAACGCTTCCACACCTCCGGTCTCCACACCGCACTCGGTCTCGGTAACCGCCGACACCCCCACCCAGGGCGACACCCCGGACGGATCCGGCACCAACGCCGACACCCCCACCCAGGGCGACACCCCGGACGGATCCGGCACCAACGCCGACACCCCCACCCAGGGCGACACCCCGGACGGAACCGGCACCAACGCCGACACTCCGGACGGAACCGGCACCAACGCCGACACCCAGCAGAGCGGGAACTACACAGACGCCACGGATCTGCCCGGTTCGCCGTAAGGAGGGCAGCGCGGTCTAAATGTCACCCGTGCGCAGGCGCTCCAGAACACGAAGGATCCGCCAATTCGTTGGCGGATCCTTCGCTGCCTCCGGGGCCTCCCGAGATGCCGCGTTATGCCGCCCAGCCTTGGCTGGTCAGAACCATCCAATCGGTCAGCGACGATCCATCCACTGCTGAATTAGCCCCTCGCGGCGCCCTCGGCGCACCAAGTCGACCATGGCCGCTGCTACAGCTATCACAGACAACGTGATCAAAGCCAGCACCAAGTACAGCCACAGCAACGTTTCCAAAGGGGCCCGACCGGCCGAAAGAAATCCCAGCCCACCCATGGCACCAACGATCCAGAACACGGCCACAACACCCAAGACGATCAACGACGGATAGTACTGCCGGTATCGGCCCACGAATTTGATCGTCAGCTTCTGCGATTGCTCCAATTTAATCCCCATGCTTCCAGTATCGGGGACCAGTAAGCATGTCGGCACTTCAACCCGGCGGATTACGGCAACAGCAGCCAAGACGTTATAACTCCGGCCTCAACTCGGGCTCAAGTACAGACTTTCGGCGTAATCAAGCGACTTCCGCCATGTGCCGGATACTCGAGTGCCATCACGGTATTCTGCCCGTGTAGGTCGTAGTTCGTAGGTCGAGGGCCTAGGTGAACCGTGTGCCACGAGTTTCGGTGTTCCTTCGCCTCCTCAACCCGCTCGCTTAGACGGGGCGCAGAAGGACGGCAACCAGTTTCGGTGCTGATTACCCCCTGCGACCACAGACTCGGCCGCGTCGACTGGAATCAGATTTACCGCCGGCATCGGGTCAGTCAGCAAACGTGCATGAGCTTCAACATCAAAACGGCGACCACCGTAGCGCAGCTTCGCGCGCTCAACGCCTTAGGCAATGAATCCGGCGCCCAGCGCAACCCGGCATGAGGCAGGGTTTATTAACCCGGTGGCCCAGTTCAATCCTGGAGAGTTGAAGTCCTTGGAAAGCCCAGTCTGCCAGGCTCGCTGCCGTACGTGTCGCCATTCCCTGGCCCCGTGCGCTGCGGGAAACCCAGTAATACATCCAGGTGGTGTCGTGAATACGGCAGATATTGCTGATGCCCACATTTCCGACTGCCTCGCCGTCCAGTTCCAAAGCGAGGTTACAGGCCACCGCCGGTTCAAAGACCAGGTCGTTCCCGATAAATAGTTCGGCTTCTTCCGCGGTGTGCGGAATGGAGCCCCCGACCTGAGTGGCAAGATCGGGCGTGGATCGGTAGATGGAAGACAGGGTGGGCGCGTCTTCTCGAAAACCCAGCCCTGCCTGTTGCGGAACATCACGGCGACAGCTTAGGGTTTTACCATGTTCCGTTAGTGAAGCCAGGAAGCAGCTCTGACCATCAGGTGATTGAGCTCTCTTCACGATGGAAATGCGGAATTCACATGATGAACGCCGAACCTCCGCAGCTTGGGAGGATGACATGACGAACACCGGCGGCCCAGTGGTCCACCTTCTTTGCGGTTACAGCGGTGCCGGGAAAACGACCCATGCAAAGCACCTGGAGAAGGTCACTATGGGGGTGCGCTTCAGCTTGGACGAATGGATGATCCAGCTTCACCCTGAGCTTTCCTACCAGAGCCAGCTCTACGGTATCCGTGCCGAGGCATGCAAATGGGTGATCTGGGACGTCGCATTGCAATTTCTCCAGCGCGGCGTCGACGTTATTCTCGACTGGAACCAGTGGAGCCGCGTCAGGCGCAGCGTCTGGCGGGATGCGGCCGAGTCCGCCGGATTCAATACACGCCTGCACTTCGTCGATGTCCGGATAGAAACTGCCCTGCATCGTTCAGCGAACCGTGCGGCTGACCGCACCGCGGGATCGCACCGGCTCGCGCCAGAGGATGTCCGCAGTTTCGTCGACATTTTTGAACCACCATCCCCCGACGAAGGCATCCCGCTGACAGTGATCCCATGATGACCGCTGCGGCTACGGGGGTAATTTCCGTCGTGTTGGTGGTTCAGTCGTGTTGGTGGTTCAACAGTGAAGTTGTAAAGAATCCTTGTGAACCCGGGCTGACAGCATAGGCCCTATGGAGGTTGCTCTGGGACTGCTGGCACTGGTGGTGTTGATCTGCGCGTGCAGCGCGTTGGGAAAGAAGATCAGCGTCCCGGTACCGCTGCTGCTGGTGCTGGTTGGCGTCATCGCTTCCTTCCTGCCGTTCGTACCGCGGGTCGAGCTGACACCCGAGCTGGTTCTGGTAGGCCTGCTCCCGCCGCTTCTGTACGCGGCGGCCGTCCGAACGTCGCTGATCGATTTCCGCTCGAATCGTCGGGCCATTGGGCTCTTATCCGTCGGTTACGTCCTCTTCGCGACCGTCACCACCGGCCTTGTTGTCTGGTGGATCTTTCCGGAGGTGCCGCTGGCTGGTGCTCTCGCGCTGGGCGCTGTGCTTGCGCCACCGGACGCTGTGGCCGCCACCGCGATCGCAAGGCGCGTGGGCATGCCACGCCAAATTGTGACCATCTTGGAAGGTGAATCGCTGGTGAACGACGCCACCGCGCTGGTCTGCCTGCGCGCCGCAATTGCTGCCATCGCCGGCACTGTTTCCGCGGCACAGGTCGCTGCGAACTTCGCATTGGCTGCAGTCGGAGGCGTGGTCGTCGGATTGGGCGCGGCCTTTGTGATGGTCCAGATCCGCAAGCGGATCCGCCATGTGGCCATTAACACTTCGATGTCGCTGGTGGCACCGCTGGTGGCATACCTGCCGGCGGAGGCGATCGGCGCGTCCGGCGTGCTCGCCGTCGTCGTCGCCGGTCTGCTGATGGGCGCAAAAGCGCCCACGATGCCCAGCGGGGCCGCCCGCTTGAGCCAGCGCAGCAACTGGAACACGCTGCAGTTCCTGCTTGAGAACGCCGTGTTCCTGCTGATTGGCCTGCAGGTTCGGACCATTATAGGGGCCGTGCAAAACGACTCGCTGGGGCAGCTGCGGATCTGGTCGGGCTGCGGCATGCTACTGCTGTCCGTGCTGGTCCTGCGTCCGCTCTGGGTCTTTCCCGCCACTTATCTGCCCCGGCTGATCCCTGCCGTCCGCCGCAGCGATCCAGCGCCGCCGTGGCGGTATCCCGCCGTCATTTCCTGGGCCGGAATGCGTGGCGTGGTGACGCTGGCAGCCGTGCTGGTGCTGCCTCCAAGCCTCCCGCATCGGGCCGTCCTGGTGCTCGCCGCACTGGTGGTGGTGGCCGGAACGCTGATCCGGCAGGGCTTCACGCTGCCGTCACTGGTGCGGCTGCTGGGCCTGCGGGGGCCGGATGCGCGCGAGGACGCGCTGAGTTCGGCTTCGGTGATGCAAGTGGCGACGACGGCGGGCATCGAGCGCCTGCATCAGGTGCAGGCCGAGTCTGATCCGCCGGAAGTTCTCTCTATGCTCAAGCGGCGAACCCAGGAGCGCGGGTTGGCGGCCTGGGAACGGCTGGGGCGACCGGAGTCCGAAGGCCGGACTCCCAGCCAGCGGTACGCCCAGCTGCGGTTGACCATGCTGGAGGCCGAGCGGGACAAGGTGCTGGAACTTCGCCGCTCGGGAGAATATGCCCACGAGATCCTCAGCGATGTGCTGGAGCAGCTCGACGTTGAGGAGTCGATGCTCGACGCGGCGGTGGAGGGCTCGACGGCGGTCGATGGTCAGTCGGCGGGGCTGGAGCTGACCGGAACGGCCGGCGGCTGTGATCATCTGCAGTCCGCAGCCGACCTGCAACTGCCGGCGGATCCGTTCTGTGCGGATTGCGTCCGCGAAGGAACGACGCCCGTCCATCTGAGGATGTGCCTGGACTGCGGAAAAGTGGGATGCTGCGATTCGTCGCCGGGCCTGCACGCGGCCGCCCACTTCCGCAGCACCGGTCACCCGGTGATCCGCAGTGCCGAACGCGGCGAATCCTGGCGGTGGTGCTACCCGGATGAGTTGCTGGGGTAGAAGGGGGCTGACGCGTTTCCGCGTTAAACTACAGCACCCTCGGCACTGTCATCGATGGGTTCGGGACCGGGGAGATCACGCCCGGACCAGGTTTTAATGATCGTCCAGCCAACCGCGGTCAATGGTACGGCCAACAGCGCGCCAATCAGGCCGGCGAGTGTCGTCCCGGCAGCCAGGGCCAGCAGGATGGCCAAACCGTGGATGCTCAGGACCTTGCCCATCAAAAAGGGCTGAAGGACGTGGTGTTCGAGTTGGTTGGCGCCGATGATGACAATCAGGACCACTAAAGCTGGGACGGGGCCGTTGAAGATAAGTGCGACCAGGACGGCGAGGGTGCCCGCAGCAGTGGCACCGACAATGGGGATGAAGCCTCCGATGAAGACGAAAACGCCCAGCGGCAGAGCCAGCGGTACCTGCAGAATGGCCAGCGCGATGCCGACGATGACTCCGTCGGTCAGGGCAACCAGGGAGGTGCCGCGGACGTACCCGCCCAGCACCACCGTACTGCGTTCCGCTGCCCGATGGGCGCGCCTGCCATGGTCGAGCGGCAGGAAGCCGAACAGAAATTCCCGGATCGCCTGTCCGTCTTTGAGCATGAAGAACAAGATCACGGCCATCAGGACAGCGCCTGCCCCGATTTCACCGGCTATCCGAAGTCCGGAAAGCGCTTCAGTTCCGAAAGTGCTGCTGGTGATGAACTTCTGCACAGCGTTCCGGATGGTGTTGATTTGGCTGTCGCTGACCGGGTAGGGGCCGTCGTTGAGCAAGCTGTGCAGTCGGTCGATACCGTCGTCGGCCTTGATGACCAAGTTTTTCGACTCGGATCGGATCAGGAACACGATGCCGGTGATAACGCCGCCGAAGACAACAAGGATCGCCACGAAGGACGCCAGTACAGCGAGGGCCCGAGGCCAGCTGTGCCCGGTCAGCCAGTGCACTAACGGGCTGATCGCGGAGGCCAGAATCAGGGCGATCAGGACCGGAATGATGACCAAAGGAACACGCGTGGCCGACCAGAGAATTACCCAGGCCAACGCGATGACGAGCAGTGCCTGGGCGCAGCGGATGCTGCTGCGCCCCAGGCCGTCCGCCCAGATCGGCGGCAGGCCCGCACGGTACTTCGATGCCGGGCTTTCGGAGCCGGTGGGCATGTTGGACATGGATGCAGCTCTCTTCGGGTGGAAAAGCAGGTAAGGGGATCGGCCGACCGCGGCGGACACACCGATACCTGATTCTAAGCGCTTGCCTCATGTCCCGACGGGCAGCGTTCCGAGCCCTGAGCGCTGCTGGTTATTCCTTGACCGCGCCGGCGCTCGCGTTCATGATGCGTTTTTGGAAGATGAAGAAAACGATGGCAACGGGAATGGTCAGTATTGCGGCGGCGGCGAGTTTGAGCGGATATTGGGTGCCGGAGCTTAACTGCCCCGATGCCAACTGCGCGACCCCTTTGGTCAGTGTGGTCAGCGCCGGGTTCTGGGTGGAAATGATGAAGTGGTTCAGCTCGTTCCAGGAGCCTTGGAAGGACAGGATCACGATAGTCATGACCGCAGGGCGGGACATAGGCAGTACGATCGACCAGAAGGTGCGGAAGACTCCGGCATCGTCGATCTGCGCCTGTTCCTCGACGCTGACCGGGATGGATTCAAAGAAGCCGCGCATAATGAACACCCCAGCGGCATCGGCCAGCAACGGTATTACCATCCCCGAGTACGAGTCATACATTCCTAATTGATTGAGAACCAGGAATTTCGGAATGAGCAGCACCACGCCGGGTACTGGCATGACCGCGATCAGCGCGGCATAGATAACTGTCCTGCCGCGGAATTTGAGTCGCGCCAGGGCATATCCGGCCAGGGAATCGAAGAAGACCCGTCCCAGCGTGACGGCGACCGTTACGATGGCTGAGCTTCGGAACCAGACCGGAAAATCGGAATTGACAAAAGCGTTGTGTAGGCGGTGGAGGTCCAGGACGCAGGAGTAAGCGACAGCGGGTTGACTGCCGCGTCTGATTCCGTCTTAAAGGATGTGGAAACACTGATCAGGAACGGGAAAATATTGATTACCCTCAAGGTGATCAGCAGTACGTAAACCGCCCAAGCCCCGCTTCGCGTGCCGGATCGACGACGCCGGGTCCCCGGATCCGCGGTTACCGTCGGCAGTACCAGCTGCTGGGTTTTAGACACGGGACTCCTTCGTGCCGCCAGCGGCGGCTGATCCGCGGTCTGGCTTCGTTCGGCGTTCCCTGAGCAGCCCCCTTTGCAGCAGGGTGAACAAAATGACAATGACGAACAAAATGAAGGAGATGGCCGCGTCTTGTCCCCACTGCTGGTTATTGAAGGCCGTACTGAACGAGAGGTAAGCCGGCGTCAGCGTCGTCTTGGCCGAGGCCACCTTGGGTGCCGGTGTAGATCTGGTCGAAGACCTGCCAACTGCCGATCATTCCAAGCGTGGTGACAATGAACACCGTGGGGCGGAGCATCGGAAGCGTCACCAGCCTGAAGCGCTGCCAGGAATTGGCACCATCAATCATGGCGGCCTCGTCCACCTCTGCGCTCAGGTTCTGCAGTGCCGCGATAAAGAGCAGCATGAACGTTCCTGAGGTGGTGAAGATGGCTATCAAGATAAAGGCCGACATGGCCATCGAAGGCCCGGACAACTAGTCCCACCAACTCAGGCCAAGCAGGTCGCCCGTTCCTTCCTAGGGTCCCGCAATACCCATCGCATTCAAAGCCAGGTGAATGATGCTGTCCGGATCCTGAAACCAGTTCGGCCCGTTGACTCCGGCGAAGGAGAGTGCCTTATTGACGGCACCGCTTGCGCTGAAGAGGAACAGCCAGAGAACGGTGATGGCGACCGAACTGGTGGCCGATGGAAAGTAGAAGGCCGTGTGGAAAAACCCGCGACCGGCAACGATCCGCCGATTGACAAGCATCGCCAGGACGAGGGATAAGGCAGTCTGCAGCGGAACAATCAGGAGCACATAGTAGAAGTTGTTCCGCAGTGCGGTGCCAAAATCGCGTTCAGCGAGGCCGCATCCGCTCAAAATCGCGGCGTAGTTGGCACCGCCAACGAAGTGCGTGGTGGAGGCGAAAGTGCTGCCACGCCCAGACCAGTCGGAGACACTGCCCCATGCGGCCATCCCCACCGGCAACGCCAGGAACAGCCCGAGGATGATGAGGATCGGTGCCGCGAAGAGCCAGCCCGCGGCGTTCTGGGAGGAGCTGACCCCAGAACGCCTGCGGGAGAGGACCGACGCGGTGCTCATGTCCCGGCGACCTCCGTCATATCCGCCTGCACGGCGTCCAGTAGGGCCTTGGGATCGGCGGTTTTCAAGCTGGCGAGCTCGGCATCAAAGTCCTTAATTACATCCGCGGCACCCGCCTGCGCCGGCAGGCTTTGGGCGTAGCTGACTCCGGCGAGAAAAGCGTCCTCGGCCGGAAAGGCCTTCTTGAATTCGTCGGCGGCCGAAGTGACTGAAGGCATCACACCAAATGCCTTGGCGAAGCTGATCTGGTCCTTGGGCGTGGTGAGCCGTTCAACGAGTTTCTGAGCCGCGGCTTTGTTGTGGCTGTCGGCTGCGATTCCCCAGCAGTTCGTGAATTCCAAGGTGCCGGGGCCTTTAGGTCCGGAAGGCAGTTCGACGACCTTGTATTTGATTTTAAGATAGTCGGCCGACATGGCACCCTGTTATCCAGTTACCTTCGATGGTCATTGCTGCCAAACCGTTGCCGAAGGTCTCTCCACCCCAGCCTGCACCCAGATCCGACCATCCGTGAGCATCTTCTTCACGAAAGTAAGGGCCTGAACGTTCTCCGGGCTGTTCACTGTCGCGGTTTTCCCGTCGGCACTCATCATTGATCCGCCGGCTTGAGGGAAAAATGCCCCGATGCGTTCCACCTGAGGTCCAAAGGCAAGACCGGCTGTCTTCCCGGCGCTGAGCTTGCGCGCAACCGCATCCAACTCGTCCCAGGTTTTGGGAATGTCCGCGTCGGTCAAGCCTGCACCCTTCCAGATGTCGGTGTTGATGACCAAGGCCAGTGTGGAGAAATCCTTCGGCGCGCAGTAAATCTCTCCGTTCGCGGTAAAGGCCTTCACAGGCTGGGGTAGAAATCTCCCTTGTTGGTCAAAGAATCACCATAGGCCTCCAATGACCCATTCCCGGAGTAGACGGACAACTGGTCCGCCGAGAGGTAGAAAACATCGGCCGGCTTGCCGGAGGCAAACCCTTGGCTCAGCTGCTGTGCCAAATCCGATGCCGCGGTTACCGTCGCCTGGGTGCCGGAGGACTTTGACCAATCAGCGACGGCAGATTTCACCGCGGCCGTCTCCGCGCTGCCCGAGGATCCAATCAACACACTTATCGGGCTCTTCAGAATTGAGAGTGTAGTCAGCGCCCCTGTTTGAGGTCCGAGTGCGGGGTGTTTCGGGCTGAGGTGAGGGCCTTGGGAGAGAATCAGGGTATCGACTCCGCTGTTTCTCTACCGCAAGGCCCTCGTGTTTAACGCTACCTT
>NZ_JADPVH010000082.1 GCF_026932795.1 Paenarthrobacter sp. Z7-10
CCAGACTGCGGCTCAAGAACCCAAAAGCAGCTGGGGCAGCCTGAGCCTGTACGGCATCATCAGGGAACTCCAACGAGTTCTCGCCGGATGGCTTGGTTACTGCCCCCACTGCCGACAACGAGCACCAACATAACAAAGTACTACTAGTTCACGCGTTCGCCGGCCGTGACCATGGGACGAACGGTTTACGAACGACGCCTCCATAACGTTGGGAGCACGACGGCGGCAGGCCAGCGGCCGCGGTTATGGAGGAGGATTCAGATGACAACCTTGCAGGCTCCCACCGAGGGGCAGCTGCATTCCGACGTTCCGTTCGGCGAACTCGGTGCCGCACTCCGCGGCCGGCTGATTACGGCGGTTGACGACGATTACGATGCCGCCCGTGCGGTGTACAACGCAATGATTGACCGCAGACCGGCGGCGATCGCCCAGTGTGTCCACGCCGCCGACGTGGCCCGCTGCGTTGACTTCGCCCGCAGGCATGGGCTCACGGTGGCCGTCCGGGGAGGAGGCCACAACGCGGCCGGCCTGGGGGTGTGGGACGACGCGCTGGTTATCGATCTCTCCGTCATGCGCAGCACCACCGTTGACCCGGAGAACAAAACGGTCCGGGTGGACGGCGGCTGCACCTGGGGAGACGTGGACAGTGCCACTGTTCCCTATGGGATGGCAACGCCGTCGGGATTCCTGGCGTCCACAGGCGTGGGCTGACTCACGCTGGGTGGCGGCGTCGGCTATCTGTCCCGACGCTACGGCCTGACGGTGGAGAATCTGCTCAGCGCCGACGTCGTCCTCGCCGACGGAACGCTTGTGAAGGCGGCCGCTGCATCCAACCCGGAGCTGTTTTGGGCGCTCCGGGGTGGCGGAGGCAACTTTGGCGTCGTTGTTTCCTTCACCTTTGCCTGTCATGACATTGGCGACAACGGCACCATCGTTGGCGGTCCCATTCTCTATGACCTGGCGGACACGCCCGCGGTCATGCGCTGGTACCGTGAACTGCTGCCGGCCCTGCCGGAGGAACTCAGCGGCTGGCTTGGACTGATCACTATCCCGCCCGCGCCGCCCTTTCCCGAGCAGCTGTGGGGGCGGAAATCATGTGCCATCGTGTGGTGTTACACCGGCGCCCCGGACGCTGCCGAGGCCGTGCTGGCGCCGGTTAAGGCGTTCGGGTCACCGCTGCTGGTGGGTCTGGCCGAAATGCCTTTCTCCACCCTGCAGTCCGCGTTCGATGGTCTGTACCCGGCTGGCCTGCAATGGTATTGGCGGGCGGATATGTTTACCGAGATAACCGACGAAGCGATCGAAATCCACTGCAAATATGCGGCCCAACTCCCAACC
Source organism: Paenarthrobacter sp. Z7-10 (assembly GCF_026932795.1). Classification (GTDB taxonomy): domain Bacteria; phylum Actinomycetota; class Actinomycetes; order Actinomycetales; family Micrococcaceae; genus Arthrobacter_M. The sequence goes on from NZ_JADPVH010000082.1 coordinate 1,339, forward strand.
GGTCACTCCACCATGCACCTGTACCCCATCGACGGGGCGGCCGCGCGGGTACGCGAAAGCGACACCGCCTTCGCCTACCGCGACGGCGGCTGGGCCGGGGTCATCGTTGGTGTGGATCCCGATCCGTCAAATTCCGCCGCAATCAAGGACTGGGCGCAGCGGTACTGGACCGAACTCCATCCGACGTCCGCGGGCGGCGCTTACGTTAATTTCCTGATGGACGAGGGGCAGGAGAGGGTGCGGGCGGCCTATCGGGGGAATTATGACAGGCTGGCCCAGATCAAGGCCAAGTACGACCCGGACAACGTGTTCCACGTCAACCAAAACATCCTGCCGGCCGGTTAGCTGGGATGCGGCCGCGTTCCGGAGTTCCGGGAAGCCGCACCGGGGCGTATGTGAAGGGCGGTGGCTCACGACCCGTCCGCGGCGCCTTCGGCCGGTCCAAGGCGGGGGGAACTAGACTGGTGCGATGCTCAGAATCGGTCTAACCGGCGGCATCGCCTCGGGCAAATCCCTGGTAGCGGCCCGGCTGCTCGAGTTGGGGGCCGTCCTGATCGACGCCGATGTGCTGGCCCGCGAGGCAGTAGCCGCCGGGACACCGGGTTTGGATCGGCTAGTCCAGACTTTCGGGGCCAAGGTCCTCGGACCGGACGGGACATTGGACCGGCCCTCCCTCGCCGCCCTTGTTTTCGGCCAGCCCGAAGAATTGGCGAGGCTGAACGCCGTCGTCCACCCGTTGGTGCGCCGCCGTGCTGCCGAGCTGATGGACCAGGCTCCAGCCGATGCCATCGTGGTCCAGGACATCCCGCTGCTGGTGGAAACGGGCCAGGGGGCGAGCTTCCAGCTGGTGCTGGTGGTGGACGCACCCGAAGCGGAGCGGATCCGGCGGATGGTGCGGCACCGAGGCATGGCAAGGCGGGATGCGGCAGCGCGCATTCGGGCGCAGGCCAGCGACGCGGAGAGGTACGCCGCGGCGGACGTCATCATTGACAACAGCGCTGATCCGGAGGCCGCATTGTCCCAAGTGGACCAATTGTGGGCTCAGCGGCTCGCGCTGTTTTCACAAAATCTGCTCGCCGGTCGGGCGGCTACGCGGACAGGGCCCGCCGTCCTGGCGCCGGCTGATCCGCACTGGCCGCTCCAGGCCGCACGACTGGCGGCGCGGATCCGCGCGGCTGCCCCCGAGGACATCGTGGCGGTGGACCATATCGGTTCCACCGCCGTGCCGGGACTTGATGCCATGGACGTCCTGGATCTGCAGGTCCGGGTCCGCACGCTGGCGGATGCCGACCGGATCGTGCCGGAACTGACCCGGTCCGGTTTCCCGCCACTGCCGGGACAGCGGCTGGACCAGCCGAAGGCGTGTGATCCAGATCCGGCGCACTGGCACAAACGCCTGCATGCCTCGGCCGATCCGGGCCGGGCCGCCAATGTCCACATCCGGGTGCAGGACTCGCCCGGCGCGCGTTATGCGTTGGCGTTCCGGGACTGGCTCCGGGCTGAGGCGGCCGTCCGCGATGCCTACCTGACTGAAAAGCGCCGGGCGGCCCGGGCTTACGCTTCCGATCCCGACACCGCCGGCTACGCCCTGGGCAAGGAAGCGTGGATTGCCGGCGTCGCGGAACCGGGACTGCGGCGGTGGATCCGGGCCACTGGCTGGACCTCACCGTGATGGACGCCGGGTCTGCTAACGCGTGTCGGTGCCACGCGGTAGCGTTGATGTATGAGTCTTGCCCAGGAAATCAACCGCGTCGTTGCACCCTTCGAGGTCATCAGCGATTATCAGCCGGCCGGTGACCAGCCGGCCGCAATCAAGGAACTCGCCGAGCGTATCAACAACGGTGAAAAGGACGTGGTGCTCCTTGGCGCCACGGGCACCGGAAAATCGGCGACGACGGCCTGGCTGATTGAAAAGATCCAGCGGCCAACGCTGGTCATGGTTCAGAACAAAACGCTGGCGGCCCAGCTGGCGAACGAGTTCCGTGAACTGCTGCCAAACAATGCGGTGGAATATTTTGTTTCGTACTACGACTATTACCAGCCGGAAGCCTATGTGCCGCAGACGGATACCTTTATCGAAAAGGATTCCTCGGTCAATGAGGAAGTCGAACGGCTCCGGCATTCGGCCACCAACGCCCTGCTGACCCGCCGGGACGTCATCGTGGTGGCGACGGTTTCCTGCATCTATGGCCTCGGAACGCCTGAAGAATATGTGGCAGGGATGGTGACATTGCGCCGAGGGGCGCAGATGAACCGGGATGACCTGCTGCGGAAGTTCGTCAGCATGCAGTACGCGCGCAATGACATCGACTTCCACCGGGGAACGTTTAGGGTCCGCGGAGACACCGTGGAGATCATCCCGATGTATGAGGAGCAGGCGCTGCGGATTGAGTTTTTCGGGGACGAGATCGAAAAGATTTATACGCTGCACCCGCTGACGGGTGAAGTGATCCGCGAGGAGACCGAAATGTATGTCTTTCCGGCCTCGCACTATGTTGCAGGTCCGGAGCGAATGAATCGGGCCGTCAAGCAGATCGAGGACGAGCTGGCGGTGCGGCTGAAGGAGCTGGAGGGGCAGAACAAACTGCTCGAGGCCCAGCGGCTGCGGATGCGGACCACCTATGATCTGGAAATGATGGCGCAGATGGGGTTCTGCAACGGCATCGAAAACTATTCCCGGCACATTGACGGCCGCGGATCGGGTACCGCCCCGCACTGCCTGATCGATTATTTTCCCGATGACTTCCTGCTGGTGGTTGACGAGTCGCACGTGACTATTCCACAGATCGGTGCCATGTACGAGGGGGATATGTCCCGCAAGCGCACGCTGGTGGACCACGGCTTCCGGCTGCCCTCCGCGATGGACAACCGGCCGCTGAAATGGGACGAATTCCTGGAGCGGATCGGTCAGACGGTCTATCTGTCCGCCACGCCGGGCAAGTACGAGCTCGGTAAAGCGGACGGCACCGTGCAGCAGATCATTCGGCCCACCGGACTGATTGATCCCGAGGTGGTGGTCAAACCCACCAAGGGCCAGATCGATGACCTGCTCGGGGAGATCCACACCCGGGTGGCGAAGAACGAGCGCATTCTGGTCACGACGCTGACCAAGCGAATGTCCGAGGATCTGACCGACTATCTCCTTGGCCATGGCGTCAAGGTGCAGTATCTGCATTCGGATGTGGACACGCTGCGGCGGGTGGAACTGCTGCGTGAACTGAGGATGGGTACCTTCGATGTGCTGGTCGGCATTAACCTGCTGCGCGAGGGTCTGGATCTGCCCGAGGTGTCGCTGGTCAGCATCCTCGATGCGGACAAGGAGGGATTCCTCCGGTCGGCCACCTCGCTCATTCAGACCATCGGCCGCGCCGCCCGCAATGTGTCCGGGCAGGTGCATATGTACGCGGACCGGATCACCAATTCAATGGCCATTGCCATTGACGAGACGAACCGGCGCCGGGAAATCCAGGTCGAATACAACACCACCCACGGGATCGATCCGACACCGCTGCGCAAGCGGATTGCCGACATCACCGATTCACTGACCAGGGAGGACGCGGACACCCTGGAGCTGTTGGAATCCACGGGCAAAGGACGGGGCAAAGGCCGGGGCAAGGCGCCCGTTCCGGTTCGCAGGGATGGCTTGGCCGCCGTCCCGGCCGAGGACCTGCTGGATCTGATCTCCCAGCTGACGGACCAGATGCATGCCGCGGCCGGCGAGCTTCAGTTCGAATTGGCTGCGCGGCTGCGCGACGAGGTGGGCGACCTTAAGAAGGAACTGCGCCAGATGCAGTCGGCTGGCCACGCCTGAACTGAGCCAGGGCCGCAGCCCTACTGCACGTCGGCCGCGACGGTGCGGCACATGCCTAAGAGCCGGGAGAAGATCGCCTCACCGTCTTCGGTGATGCCGTCATGGTGATAGTCACCCGTTTCCCACGCCTGCAGCCCGAGGACAGCGGCTGCGGTTTCCATCGACAGATCGTGGTCCACGTAAATGTCGTCCAGGTAGACCGCTGCGGAAACCGGGACGGTGTTGCGCGACAACTGGTCAAGGTCGTAAAGCGGCGGCCAGTTCCGGCGTTCAGCGAGCAGATCCGCGACCGCCTGCAGCGGCTCCAGTGCGGGATCCTGTTCAAAATACCAGGGGTAAACCATCTCGCCCGTCAGCAGAGGTTCGTCCGCGGAGGGAAGGAAATCCGGCCGGCTGCCGAGGACCCGAGACGCTGACCATGCCGAGGCCTGGCCCTGGCAGTAGATGGATTCGTGCAGCAGGGCGTAAAGCGGATTGGATGCCCGGGAGACCTGGCCTTCCACTTGGGCCAGAAACGGATCGGAGAGCCGATCGCCGTCCGGGGTGCAGACGAAAGCGTCCTCGAGCAGATAGTGCAGCCCATCGATCCGGGTATTGCCACCCAGGAAGTTTCCCACCATCTGAAAACGCTCCGGAGTCAGCCGCTCGCCCGAGGGCAGGATCTCCGCGACGGATTCCAGATGGCGCACGATCCGAGTGACGGCATCGCGGTCCTGCGGATATCGGGCGAAGTATTCAGTGTTTCGGGCGGCCACCCGGGAGAACGTCGCTTCGTACACACGGTCCGGGTGCCCGGTCAGTGGTGCCAGACCACCGGTGATCAAAACCTCGCGCAGTCCGTCCGGGGCGAAGGAAAGATAGGTCAGGGCACAGAAGCCGCCAAAGCTTTGGCCGTAGATACTCCATGGGCCAGCCACCAGGGCGCGGCGGAACAACTCGGCGTCCGCCACAATGGAATCGGCGCGGAAATGAGTCAGGTACTCGGCCTGCTCGGCGACTGTACCCACAGCAGGAAGGGTCTGCCGATTAACCGGGCTGGACAGTCCGGTCCCGCGCTGGTCCAGCATCAGTACCCGGAAGGAGCCGGTAGCTTCCTTGAGCCAGCCGAACAATGACAGCGGCCGGGCTCCCCGGCCGCCCGGCCCGCCCTGCAGATACAGCAGCCAAGGAAGCTCCTCCACAACTTCGGGAGCGTGCCCGGCTGCCACTATTTCACGCGCGAAAATTTTCAGCTGCGGACCGGTGGGATCGCTGTGATCCAGCGGAACGGTTAACCAGTGGTCAGTCAGGCGCATGCCGTTAATGCTGTAGGAGTTCATCAGCGCACCGACTCCTTCGCGCCGAAACCCGCCAGGGCTTCTCCAGTGAGCCTAAAGGTGGACCAGCCGTCCTGGGGGGCGGCACCCAGGCTCCGATAGAACTGGATGGACGGTTCATTCCAGTCCAGCACGCTCCACTCGACCCGGGCATATCCACGGTCCACGGCAGTCTGGGCCAGCGTGCGCAGCAGCGACTTGCCGTGTCCGCCGCCGCGGGAGCCGGGCCGCACATACAGGTCTTCCAGGTAGATACCGTGCCCCCCCTCCCAGGTGGAGTAATTGAGGAACCACAGGGCAAATCCTTGGACCGTGCCGCCGTCGTCCTCAGCGACGTGCGCAAAGATCCGGGGACCGTCGCCAAAGAGCGCGGTGGAGAGCAGATCGGCGGTATTCTTCACCGCGTCCGGTTCCTGTTCATATACGGCCAACTCGTGGATCATGGCCAGGATTTCGGGGACGTCGGCGGGCTTGGCGGCGCGGATCAGACTCATGGTTCGAGACTATCGGAGATTACCGGCCGTTCCGGTTAGCTTGGCGGCATGCCTAAGTTCAGCCCGCAGTTCGGGCCGGTGGCAGGAACTGCCGGCTGACCGTTCAGAGCCGACCGAAGTTTTGCAGCTGCACGACGGCGGCACCTGCGGCGTCGGAGGCAGCCAGATCCACCTGGGCGTCAAATCCCCAGTCGTGGTTGCCCGCCGGATCATCCACGATCTGACGGACGTTCCAGACGCCGTCGCCGGGCGTGATGACCAGCAGGGCGGGGCCGCGGGCGGACGGCCCGTCATTGAGGTATTCGTGTTCGTCCCAATAGTTATCCAGCGCATCCGCCCAGCGGTCCGCGTCCCAGCCGGCGCCGCCGTCGAGCTCACCCAGCGCCTCAAAGTTATCCGCGGCGGCGAGCTCCACACGGCGGAACATCTCGTTGCGCACCATGACCCGGAAGGCACGCTCGTTGCCCGTCAGACTCGGCGGCGGCGGTGGCGGAGCGTCGTGCGGGGTGGGAGCTGCCCCGGAAGTCAGCTCCTCCCATTCGTCCAGCAAGGAGGAATCAACCTGGCGGACCAGCTCACCGAGCCAGGCGATGATGTCTTCCAGGTCTTCCCGCAACGCATCCTGCGGAACCGTCTGGTGCAGGGCCTTGTAGGCATCCGCGAGGTACCGCAGCACAATTCCTTCGGAACGGGACAACGAATAGAACTGCACGAACTCGCCGAAGTTCATCGCCCGCTCGTACATATCGCGCACTATCGATTTGGGGGAGAGCTCGAAGTCGCCCACCCACGGCGAGGCCTTGCGGTACACCTCAAAGGACTGCTGCAGCAATTCCCCGAGCGGCTGCGGATAGCTGACCTCATCCAACGCGGCCATCCGCTGCTCATACTCGATCCCCTCGGCCTTCATCGCGGTAATCGCCTCGGTCCGGGCATGCCGCAGCTGGGCGGAGAGGATCTGGCGTGGCTTCTCCAGAGTCGACTCGATCACGGAGACGGCATCCAGGGCATAACCGGCGGATTCTGGATCCAGCAGTTCCAGCGCGGCGAGGGCGAAGGGGGAGAGCGGCTGGTTCAGGGCAAAATTGAGCTGGAGGTGGACGGTCAGGCGCACCGTACGGCCGTCCGGACCCTGCTCCTCGGGCGGGATTCGTTCCAGGATGCCGGCGCCGAGGAGCTCGCGGTAGATCCCCAATGCCTTGCGCATCAGCTTGAGCTGCGTTGCGCGTGGCTCCCGGTTGTTCGTCAGCAGCCGGCGGGCGGCCTGGAACGGGTCTCCGGGACGCTCAAGAAGGTTCAGCAGCATGGCGTGCGTGATCGTGAAGCTGGAGGTCAGCGGCTCCGGTACTGATTCCACCAGCCGCGTGTAGGTGGGCTCACCCCAGCTGACAAAACCTTCCGGCGGCTTCTTTTTCACCACCTGGCGGAGCTTCTTTTGGTCATCGCCAAACTTGGCGTGGGCCTTGGCCATCGCCTTGGCGTTCTCCACCACATGTTCGGGGGCCTGCACGACGACGGTCCCGGCCGTGTCATAGCCGGCCCGGCCGGCGCGGCCGGCGATCTGGTGGAACTCCCGGACCTGCAGCACCCGGGTGCGGACGCCGTCGTACTTGCTCAACGCGGTGAACAATACGGTGCGGATGGGAACGTTGATGCCCACGCCCAACGTGTCCGTTCCACAGATCACTTTCAGCAGTCCGGCCTGTGCCAGCTGTTCGACCAGCCGCCGGTATTTGGGCAGCATGCCGGCATGGTGGACGCCGATGCCATGCCGCACCAGCCGGTTGAGGGTTTTGCCAAAGCCGGCGGCGAAACGGAAGCCGGCAATCAGTTCCGCAATGCTGTCCTTTTCCGCACGGCTGCAGACGTTGATGCTCATGAGGTTCTGAGCGCGGTCAATCGCCTCGGCCTGGCTGAAATGCACCACGTAGACCGGCACCTGTTTGGTGGCCAGCAGCTCCTCCAAGCTTTCGTGCACAGGGGTCTGGACGTAATAGTAGTGCAGCGGAATGGGCCGCTCGGCGGAGGAGACCGTCGTCGTCGTCCGTCCGGTCAGTTCGGTGAGTCCACGCTCGAAGCTGGCCACATCACCCAGCGTGGCGGACATCAGCAGGAACTGCGCCTGCGGAAGCTCCATCAGCGGGACCTGCCAGGCCCAGCCGCGCTGCGGATCCGCATAGCAGTGGAATTCATCCATGATCACGGGCCCCAAGGCGGCATCGCGGCCCTCACGCAGAGCGATATTGGCCAGGATCTCCGCCGTGCAGCAGATGATGGGTGCGTCCTGGTTGACCGAGGAGTCGCCGGTGATCATGCCGACGTTCTGCGCCCCGAAGATGTCGCACAAGGCGAAAAACTTTTCCGAAACTAAGGCCTTGATCGGTGCGGTGTAGAAGCTCCGCTTGCCGGTGGCCAGGGCGTGGAAGTGCGCCGCGACAGCCACCAGCGACTTGCCCGAACCGGTGGGCGTGGACAGGATCACGTTGTTCCCTGAGACCAGCTCCATGGTGGCCTCTTCCTGAGCAGGGTACAGGCTCAGGCCGCGGCCGTCGGCCCAGTCAAGAAAGGCCGCCAGCACGGCATCGGGATCGGGGGAGCCGCTAAGGAGCGGAGGCAGCAGGTCAGCAAGGTTCATGGTCCCTCCAGCTTAACGGCAAGTGTTCCTGCCCGGTGTGGCAGGATGTTCCCATGCATAGCGGCGGCGTGGAGTGGGACCCGGTCAAATACGTTCAGTTCGGAAATTACCGGGACCGGCCGTTCTTCGACCTGACCGGCCGGATCAGTGCCGAGAGCCCGCGGCGGGTGGTGGATCTTGGCTGCGGCCCGGGAAACCTTACGGCTGCCTTGGCCCGCCGTTGGCCGGATGCCGAGGTGCTCGGGCTGGACTCTTCAGCGCAGATGATCGAAACCGCGCGGCAGCTCAAGAACGCTCCTGAGAACCTTTCCTTCCAGCAGGGCGACATCGCGTCCTGGATGCCCGACGCTGCAACGGACGTGCTGGTCTCCAATGCAGCGCTGCAGTGGGTTCCCGGGCATCAGCTGCTGATGAAGTCGTGGTTGGCCGCCATGATGCCCGGGTCCTGGCTGGCCGTGCAGGTTCCGGGAAACTTTGGCTCGCCATCGCATGCATTGATGCGGCGGCTGGCGGATTCCCCGCGCTGGCGGTCCCGACTGGGCGGTGTGCTCCGGCACGAGGACGCCGTGGCCGAGCCTGAGGACTACCTGCAGCTCCTGCTTGATGCGGGCTGGCTGGCCGATGGCTGGGAGACGACCTACCAGCAGGTGCTCCAGGGCGAGCACCCGGTGCTGGAATGGGTACGCGGAACAGGCTTGCGGCCGGTCCTGGCGGTGTTGGACGCGGAGGAGGCGCGGGAGTTTGAGGCCGTTTACTCGACCGAACTGGACGAGGCATATCCGCCGACAGAAAACGGCATCTTGTATCCGTTCCGGCGGCTGTTCTGCGTTGGACAGAAGATTGGACAGAGGAAATGAGCACCCAACCGATGGACGAACCGGACGATGCGGCGCCAGCGGACGCGGCCCAGCCGGACGCCGCCTCAGCAGCGCTGTTGCCCTTCCCGCTGGATTGGACCCGGGCACTGGTCATCATGGCGCATCCTGACGATCCGGAATATGGCGTGGCTGCCGCCGTGGCGCAGTGGACGGCGGCGGGCAAGGAGGTTGAGTACCTGCTGGCCACCCGTGGTGAGGCCGGGATTGCCGGCATCCCTCCGGAGCAGTCCGGTCCGCTCCGTGCGGACGAGCAGGCCCGGGCCTGCTCCCACGTGGGCGTGAGCGCCCTGGATTTCCTCGACTTCCAGGACGGCCGGCTGGTGGAGGGGTTGGAACTGCGCCTCGTTCTGGCCCGGGAAATCCGCAGTCGAAAGCCGGACCTCATCATCACCCTCAATCACCGGGACACCTGGGGACCGGGAGCCTGGAACAGCGCCGACCACCGGGCGCTGGGCCGCTCGGTGTTGGATGCGGTGGGGGACGCCGGGAATGACTGGATCTTCCCGGAGCTGCTGGAAGAAGGGTTGCAACTGCACAAGGTACGTTGGGTGGCGGTCGCCTCGACCCGCCCGAGCCATGTCCAGTCGGTAAATGCGGCCAGCGTGGAAGCCGCTGTGGCATCCCTGGCCGAACACGAGCAGTATCTGCGGGCTCTCAGCGACGTTCCCGTCCTGGAGCAGGCCCGGAATCAGATCCAGTCGGTGACGGGGGCGAGCCACCAGGTCCGGTTCGAACTTTTTGGCGGCTAGGACGGTGCTGATTAATCGGGGGCGTTAAGGCGCGCCTTCGAACGGTTTCCCGGGATTGCGGAAGACTGGATTCATGCAGGGTATTGATGATGGTCAGCGTCAGCTTTTGGATGTTGGTGTGCTCGCGGGCCATTTGCTTCCGG
>NZ_JADPVH010000083.1 GCF_026932795.1 Paenarthrobacter sp. Z7-10
CGACGGCGGCAGTTGGGCCGCCGTCGACGTCGCGCCTGGCTGTCGCTAGAGCTGGGAGCCTACCTTGAAGCCGCGTTCCTCGCCCGGTTCACGGGTGAAGGAGAAGCCGTCGGCACCGATGGTGACGGCCATTTCACTGGAATCCGTGCGCGCGATGACCGGCTGCGGATTGCCGTCCAGATCCAGGACCGGGGAGGCTTCGCTGTACCAGCTGGCCACCACCGGGTTGCCCCACCAATCGCGGCGCTGGTTGTCGTGCACGTCCCAGCTGATGGTGGGGTTGTCCGGGTCCCCGGTGTAGTAATCCTGGGTGTAGATCTCCACCCGGTGGCCGTCCGGATCCAGGATGTACAGGTAGAAGGCGTTGGACACGCCGTGCCGGCCGGGTCCGCGTTCAATCCGGTCGGAGATGCGCAGGGCACCCATCTTGTCGCAGATCTGGATGATGTTGTGCTTCTCGTGGGTGGCGAAGGCCATGTGGTGCATCCTGGGGCCGTCGCCGCCGGTGAGGGCGGTGTCGTGCACGGTCTGCTTGCGGTGCAGCCACGCGGCGTAGGTGACGCCGTCGGAGTCCTTGATGTCCTCGGAGACGCGGAAGCCCAGGTCCTCCAGGTACTTTCGTCCCCGGGGGACATCGGGGGTGACCTGGTTGAAGTGGTCCAGGCGCACCAGTTCGCCGGCGTTGTAGATGTCGTAGCGCTGGGTCAGCCGTTCCACATGCTCGGTCTCAGAGAAGAACTCGTAGGGGAAGCCCAACGGGTCCTCGACGCGGACGGAGTCGCCGATGCCCTTGGTGAAGCCGCCGGTTCGGCGTTCGGTGCGGCAGCCCAGTTCCTGGTAGTAGGCCTCCGCGGCGTCCACCTCGGCCGGGGACTTCACCCGGTAGGCGAAGGCGGCTACGGCGGCAATGGGGCCCTTGCGCAGCACGAGGTTGTGGTGAATAAACTCCTCGAAGGCCCGCAGATAGATGACGTTCTCATCCTCCTCGGTTACATGCAGGCCCAACACATCCACGTAGAACGCACGGGACTTGGCCAGGTCGGTGACGACCAAATCCATGTAGGCGCAGCGGACGATGTCCGGGGCGGGAACGGTGGGCTTGGGAATCTGGTTGCTCATGGTCTTTCTCTTCTCTTCGTTGAGAACTTGGTTAGTCCACTGCCAACAAATTGGCGGAGACTTCGGCTGGGGCCCAGCGTCGGCGGTTAGGCGCCGAACTTGGGGGTGTGGACCGTGCCCAGGGTGATGTGGACGGCCTGCTGGTCGGTGTAGAAATCAATGGAGCGGTAACCGCCTTCGTGGCCCAAGCCGGAGGCCTTGACGCCGCCGAAGGGGGTGCGCAGGTCACGGACGTTGTGGCTGTTCAGCCAGACCATGCCCGCCTCAACATTCTGGGCAAAGTTGTGTGCGCGGGTCAGGTCCTGGGTCCAGATGTAGGCCGCCAGGCCGTACTTGACGCCGTTCGCCAAAGCCAGCGCCTCGTCGTCGTTCTCAAAGGGCGTGATCGCCACGACCGGGCCGAAGATCTCCTCCTGGAAGATCCGGGCCTCCGGCTTCACATCAGCGAAGACCGTGGGGGCTATGTAGTTGCCCGTTTCCAGGCCCTCCGGGCGTCCGCCGCCGGCCAGCAGCCGGCCCTCGCCCTTGCCAATTTCCACGTAGGAGGCCACTTTGGCGTAGTGCTCCGGGTGCACCAGCGCGCCTACCTGGGTCTTGGGATCGTGTGGATCGCCGACGACGATGTTCTTCGCGCGGGCGGCGTACCTTTCGCAGAACTCGTCGTAGATGGCCCGTTCCACCAGAATCCGCGATCCGGCGGTGCAGCGCTCGCCGTTGAGCGAGAAGACGCCGAACAGCGCCGAATCGATGGCCGCGTCCAGGTCCGCGTCCGCGAAGATCACGCACGGGCTCTTGCCGCCGAGCTCCATCGACAGGCCCTTGAGGTTTGCCGCCGCGTTGCGGAAGATGGTCTGGCCAGTGGTGGTCTCACCGGTGAAGGAGATCAGCGGCACGTCGGGATGTTTGACCAGGGCGTCGCCGGCTTCCTCACCGAGTCCGTTGACCAGGTTGAAGACTCCGTCCGGCAGACCGGCGTCCTTGAAGATCTGTGCCCACAGCGAGGCGGAGAGCGGGGTGAACTCGGCCGGTTTGAGCACCACGGTGTTGCCGGTCGCCAGCGCCGGTGCCAGCTTCCATGACTCCAGCATGAACGGGGTGTTCCACGGCGTGATCAGGCCGGCAACGCCGATCGGTTTGCGGTTGACGTAGTTGATCTGTGCGCCGGGGACCTTCATGGCGTTGTCGAACTGGGCGACGATCAGGTCCGCGAAGAAGCGGAAGTTCTCCGCCGCGCGCAGTGCCTGGCCTTTGGCTTGGGTGATGGGCAGGCCGGTGTCAAAGGTTTCCAGTTCGGCCAGCCGGTTCTCCTGGGACTCGACGGCGTCCGCGATCCGGTTCAGGATGCGGGCACGCTCACGCGGCTTCATCTTCGGCCACGGGCCGTTGCGGAAAGCGTTCCGCGCGGCGGCGACGGCGAGGTCGATGTCCTCGGCTTGGCCCGCGGCGGCCGTGGCGTAGTTGGTGTTGGAAACCGGATCCAGCACATCAAACGTCGCCTCGCTGACGGAATCGACAAACTTACCGTCAATGTAGTGCTGGATGTGGTTCGGCAGGTTCTCCGGAAGGTAATGCTTGGCCATAAAGATCATTCCTTACTGTTGTCACGACGGGTTCAACGACCGTTTGGGGGCGGTGGGCTGCGGGTTGAAGGTTGCAGCTGGAGTTGACGTTTGAGAGGGCGTGGGATTCAGGGCAGCCAGGGCACGCTGTCCGGTGCTTCGTTCCGGCTGTGGGCCAGATAGGCATCGAGGGTGGCGGTGCGGTGCCCGCGGGCAGCTCGTTCGACGTCGTCGGCCGTGGCCCCGCCTTCCAAAAGCTGCAGCAGCCGCTCGTGCTCCTCGACGGATTCGCGGGCCCGGCCAGGGACGTAGTTGAAGGTGGAGGAACGCAGCGACCTGAGCCGGTTCCAGCCCCGGTGAACCAGATCCAGAATGTGCGGATTGGGGCACTTTTCGAAGAGCACACTGTGGAATTCCAGGTTCAGGGTGGTGAACCGCACCGGATCGAAGTGCTCCAGGCAGCCGCGCATGGCAGCGTTGATGTCTCGGGCACGGCCAATGTCCGCTGCGGTGAGGAAGGGGGCGGACAAACCGGTCGCGGCACCCTCCACAATGCTCAGAGTCTGCATGGTGTAGAGGTATTCGGTGGGATCGATCCCCGCCACGCTGGCGCCGACGTTGCGTTCAAAGGTGAGGAAGCTTTCCGCCTCCAGCCTCCGGATTGCCTCGCGGACGGGCACGGCGCTCACGCCGAGCTCGTCGGCCAGCTTGGCCAGCACCAGGCGGTAGCCGGGGGAGTACTCGCCGCTGAGGATCTTGTCCTTGATGGACTCGTACGCTTGTTGGGATTTGCTCAGCGGAGACCTGGCCGGCGCCGCGGCCGGGGCGACGGCCGTTCCGGGGGCCATCGCGACGGCACGGGAACCCACGCCCCCGGCAGCCGCAGGACCCGCGGTCCATCGGGCCGCCGTCGTCGTCTCCGCCACGTTCACGATGCCCCGGCCATCGGACCCGTGAGCGGATGCGTCAGCGCCCAATCCTGGTACCGCGCGCGCCATTCGGCGTTCATCGGGTAGAGCCCATCCACGCCATGGCCCTCGGCCACCATCGCCGCGATGTAGCTCTCCTCGTGCTCCTGCACGATGGAATCATCGGCAAGCTCGTTGGCCAGCGCCGGCGGGATCACGAGGATTCCATCCGCATCCGCCACGATAATGTCGCCGGGCTGCACTGTGGCTCCGCCGCAGGAGACGGTCAAATCCACATCCCAGGGGATATGCCGGCGACCCAGCACAGCAGGATGGGGATTGGAATAGTAGGTGGGGATCTCCAGCGCGGCAACGGCGCTCATGTCCCGGACACCGCCGTCAGTGATGATGGCGGCGGCGCCGTTGACCTGCGCCCGGAGCGCAAGGATGTCGCCGACCGTTCCGGTGCCCTTTTCGCCCCTGGCTTCCATGATTAGGATGTCGCCGTTCCGGAGCGTGTCGATGGCGCGTTTCTGCGCGTTGTAGCCGGCGCCGTGGGCCTTGAACAGGTCCTCGCGGTTCGGCACGAAGCGCAGGGTTCGCGCGGTCCCGACGATTTTGTTGGCCGGCCGGGTGGACTTCAGGCCGTCGATGGAAACATTGTTCAGGCCACGCTTCCGAAGCTGTGAGCTGAGAGTGGCGGTGGCGACGGATTCCAGTTTTGCCTTCAGCTCCGCGGTCAGCACGGGGGATTGTGTGGCGGTGGCGGGCGACGTGGCGGGGACCGCGGCGCCATACGCCTCGGCGCGCTCAACGTCGTCGGCCTTGGGACCGGCACCAAAGTCGGCCAGCGGCACCGTGCCCTCCACCACGGTCGTGGACAGCCGGCCGCTGCTTATTCCGGATGCGGGGGAATCCACTTCCACCTCGACGACGTCCCCGGGCTGGGCCACGGAGGCACCAGCCGGGGTCCCGGTCAATATGATGTCCCCCGGCTCAAGGGTCAGCAACTGGGACAGGTCCGCCACCAGTCGGGCGAAGGAAAAAAGCAGTGTGCCCGTATTGTCTTCCTGGACCACCTCGCCGTTTAGCCAGGTTCGAATCCGCAACGCTGCGGGATCAATTTCCTGCGCGGGAATCAGGGTCGGGCCGACGGGGGTGAATCCGTCGCCGCCCTTGGATCGGAGATTGGATCCCTTGTCCGCGTACCGCAGGTCGTAGATGCCCAGGTCATTGCTGGCCGTCACGAAGGCGACGTGGGTCCAAGCGTCCTCGATGCTGACACGGCGGGCCGAGGCGCCAATGATCAGTGCCACCTCGCCCTCAAAGGCCAGCAGTTCACAGCCTGCGGGACGCTCAACCGTGCCGTCGGTCAAACTCAGCGACGATGAGGGCTTGAGAAAGTAGGACGGTTGGTCAGGTGTGCGCCCGCGCTGAGATGCGCGCGAAGGATAGTTCAGGTGCACGGCAATGACCTTGCCGGCCGCGGCGATTGTGGCGGGGGTGAACTGCTGCATCCGGACCTCTTCATTGAGTATGAAATCGTATACGATCCATTGTTACTGCCATCCGCCCGTCCCGTCAAGGGACAGCAGCCCTCACCCAACCAGCCCGTCCCTGAATACTCACATACCGCCCCCCCGCCCAAGTAGGTAGCAGCAGATGCACTCAAAACGCGGAATGGGTGCGTTATCTGTTACCCAGTTGGGACTAGCCGACGCTTGGGGCCCGGCTGGGCAGCTCGGGGATTCGTGCATCTCCGATCGGAAGGCCTGCGGTGATTGGGCCTGCGGTGATGGAGGCTGCTGTGATCGGGCCTGCTGTGATGGGGTCTGCGGTTATGGGGTCTGCGGTTATGGGGTCTGCGGTGATGGGGACTGGGGTGATGGGTTCCTCGCGGACGGGGCCAGAGGACTGCCTCTCGATAAACGGGGAGGACGGGGGCTCCGACGATGGGGAGCGGGAGGACTCTGTCTCGGGGGATGGGGAGATGGCCCGGTACAGCACGCCCACCGTGGCGGGACCGTCGTCGTCCGCCGTCTCTGGGCCAGGCGTCGACGCGTGGCCCGTCGACGCCTGGCCCCTGCCGTGCGGCGACCCGGACATAGCTTCCGTCGAGCCGTGTGTTTCAGTCACGCCGGAGGCCAGTGGCTGCGGTCGGGATCGCAGCTCCAGGGCAACATCGTGTGCGCTCGGCCGAAGCTCGGGATTCCGTGCGGTCATGGCCACCAGCAGTCCTACCCACTCCCCGCCGAGCGAATCCGGGATCTCGGGGTCCCTGGCCAGTCGCGCCAACGCAGCTTCCAGGGTGGGACCGGGAAAGGCCTTCTCGCCGGTCAGGCATTCCAGCAGGACAAGGCCCAGTGAGTAGATGTCGGATGCGGGCGTGACCACATGGCCCAGCGCTTGTTCCGGACTGAGGTAATTCGCCGTGCCCAAGGTCAGGCCGGTCAACGTGGCCGCAGTGGCGTCAGACATCCGGGCGATGCCGAAATCCGAGAGCTGCGGGTGCAGCCGAGTATCGTCCGAGCCGCTGGACGCCATCAGGATATTGGCTGGTTTCACATCACGGTGAACGACGCCGTTCTGGTGCACGTAGTGGAGTGCATCGGCTATTTCGGCGCCAATCTGCGCCGTCTCATCCTCGTCCAGTCCTGAGTCGGCGAGCAGCCGCCGCAGATCCGGACCGGCCACTAACTCCATCACCAGGTAGCTGCGGTGGACGCCAAAGTCGTCGGCGTGCACGCCAGCATCGTGAAGTGTAACCAGTCCCGGGTGGGTCAGCGTGGCCAGCAGCTGAGTTTCCGTCTGCTGACGGCGGATGTCCTCGGCATTGCCCGCCGTGGGGGCGAAGAGTTTGACCGCGACGTCGCGGCCGAGGTTCTCATCGACGGCCCGGTACACAGTGGCCATGCCGCCCACGCCCAATAAGTCCGCGGTACGGTAGCGGCCCCCCAGCAACAGCTCCATTCCTGCAGACCCCCCAGGTTGCTTTTGGATTATATTGTTCGACCTAGCACAATCCTAACCCGCTGCAGGTGCACGCCGCGGCTGCTTATCGACGTGCAGCGCCTGTAATTAACCTGAAAGTTTCCTGTGATTTGGCCGGAATCATCCGGCGAGAAACGCGATGGCAGCGTTTTTGAACGCCCTTGAAGTGATCGCATTGGTGTGGTTTCGGGCTGGCAGCACCAGTTCGCTGGCCTTCCCGCTCACGGCGGCGAGATCGGTCATAGTGGCTGCCCGTTCGTCCTTTTCCCCGGCAACCAGCAAAATCGGCATCCGGGGGACGGCCTCCGTCGGGTCGAAGGGCTCCGTCTTGATGGCTTCCACCAGGGTAAGCAGCGCGAAAATATTGTTCGAGGGCAACAACTGGGCCATCTTAAGCAGCGCAGCCGTGGACGCGTCGGCAATGGGGGTGCCGTCCGCCAGATACCGCTGTGCCGCCGCCAGGTCAAAGGCAGCCAATGGATCGGCGGCGCCGGGTCCCCCGAGCACCATCCGGTGCACCAACTCTGGTTGCGTTGCGCCGAATTCCCAGGCGAGCCGGGAACCCAGCGAATAGCCGATCAGATCCAGCCCCGAGGAGGGGTCATCGCCGCGCAGCGGACGGGCTCCGGCGTCGAAGACGATCTGGAGCAGATCGGCCCGAATCCGGCTGGGCGTGTAGGAATCGAGATCCTCCGGGGCGGCGCTGAGACCGTGTCCAGGCAGGTCGACGGCGATGACCCTGCGGCCCGCGGCGGTGAGGGAACTGATCCACCCCGCATCGACCCAGTTCAACTTCGACGATGAGGCGAAGCCGTGGATCAGCAGAATCGGACGCAGGGTGACGTCCCGGCGGCCACCGCCACTGTCGCCGCTGGCCTCACCCTCACCTGCCTCGCCGGCGCCTGCCGTGCGGGCTGCAGGTTCGTAGACTTCCACGTGCAGGCGCGGATCCGAGCCCTCCACGGTATGGCTTGGCGTAGTTCCGGAATGTCGGCCGTGCGGTTCCATCTGTTCGCTCCTGCTCATGCATGCTGGAAATTGGACAGCCAATCAGCCTTGCCGTCCCATCCGGTCGGGGCTGCGGCCTAATCCTCGTCGGGGACCGCGCTGAGCCGGACCCGACGTTTAGGTGCCGCCTCTGCCGGAACGGTGCCCACGATGCCGGCGGTATCATCGGGCACCTCAAAGATAATCAGCGGTTCACCGACATTGATCTTGTCGCCCGGCTCACCGTAGACACGCACCACTTTACCGGCCTGCGGGGAGGGCAGCTCGACGGCGGACTTGGTGGTTTCAACCTCGACCAGCGGCTGGTTGCGTTCCACTTGGTCGCCGGCGGACACCAGCCATTCCAGCACGGTCGCCTCGATCAGGCCCTCACCCAGATCGGGGAGCGGAAAGGAAATTTCAGCCACGGCGGTACTCCAATACTCGCTGGATGCCGAACAGGATTCGGTCAATGTTGGGGATGTACTCGTCTTCGAGGTCCCCTGAGGGATACGGTACGTCGAAACCGGTGACGCGTTCAACGGGCGCCCGCAGCGTACCGAAGCACTGTTGGGTAATCAGGGCTGCCACTTCGGCGCCCAGACCGGCGGACAGTGGGGCTTCATGCACGACGACGGCGCGGCGCGTCTTGTTCACGGAGGCCGCCAGTCCCGCAGCATCAAGGGGCTTAAGCCAGCGCAGGTCCAGCACCTCCACCTCGATACCGTCCTCGGCGGCCAGTTCGGCCACCGTCAGGCAGCGTGCCACCATGGCACCCCAAGCCACCAGGGTCAGATGCTTGCCGGGCCGGACCACCTTGGAGCCAAGGTTAGGATTCTGTCCGGCGGCCGCAGCCGTCTTTTCCCGCACTGCGGCTTCTGTAAACGGTGCGCCCGCAGTGCCCGGCTGGACGCCGTCGTCGTCGAACATCACCTCGCCCTTTTGCCAGTAGCGCGACTTAGGCTCCATGAAAATCACCGGATCCGGCAGCGAAGCGGCGTATTTGAGTTGAGAATAGGCCTCCTGCGGACTGGAGGGAGAAACGACCTTCAGCCCGGGAACGTGCGCAAAGAGCGCCTCGAGCGACTCGCCGTGATGCTCGGGTGCCCGGATGCCGCCAAAGCTGGGCACCCTCAAGGTGATGGGCATTGGCATTGTGCCTCTGCTGCGGTAGTTCATCCGTGCAACTTGGCAGATGATCTGGTTCACGGCGGGGTATGCGAAACCGTCGAACTGGACCTCCGGAATGGGGTGGAAGCCGGCCATGGCCAGCCCCACCGACATGCCCAGGATGCCGGATTCAGCCAGCGGAGTGTCAAAAACCCGCGCCGCGCCGAACCGGGCCTGCAGTTTGTCGGTGATCCGGAAGACTCCGCCCAGCACGCCAACGTCCTCACCCAGCACCAATGCCTTGGGATCAGCGGCCAGGATTTCGGCCAGGGCGTGATTCAGCGCCTGCTGCATGGAGACCGTTGCTGCCTGCCGGCCGGCCCGCGCGCTTCCGCCCGCCTCCGGCAACTCCTGCACCCCGTCCGGAGCGGCGCTCGGAGGCCCGTCGATACCCGGAACGCCCTGTGCGGCCGCGTCGGCCTCCGGGTGGGCAGCCGCGACGTTGTGCTGAGCTGTTTCCAGATCGCTGGAATGGATGATGACCTCGTCGGTCGGGGAATTAGACATGTTCCGTCTCCTCACGCCAGCGTCGGGCTTGTTCGGCCAGGGCCGGGGTGGATTCCTGGAAAACAAAATCAAACATTTCCGAGCCAGGGCGGGAATCCAGCGATGCCATGCCGGCTCGGATCTCCTCCTCCTCGACCTTGGCAGCTGCCAGTGCCGAATCGAAGAATTCCTGGTCCGCAAGGCCCTCGGCCAACAGCTTCTCCCGCAGCCGGCTGATCGGATCGGCGCCGGCGTCCTGGCGTTCGGCCTCGAGCGTGCGGTACCGGCCCGGATCGTCGCTGGTGGAGTGCGGCCCGCGGCGGTAGGTCATCGCCTCAATAAGGACCGGGCCGTTTCCGGCGCGGCAGTGAGCCAGCGCCTGGCGCATAGCCATCAGGACGGCGGCAACATCATTGCCGTCAATCTGCAGGGCCGGGATGCCGTAGCCTGCGGCGCGGGCGGCGACGGAGCCGCCGGCCACCTGCTTTTCGGTGGGGACGGAGATGGCCCAGCCGTTGTTCTGCGTGAAGAAGACCACGGGCGCCTTCATCACCGCGGCGAAATTCATCGCCTCATGGACGTCGCCCTGCGAGCTGGCACCATCGCCGAAGTAAGCCACCGCCACGCCCAGCGGTTCGGCCGACTGGCGGTCCGGGATCTCATCCGACTGGTTTCCCTGCACGGAATTTTCCCGCACCACGTTGAGCGTCTGGCCGTGCGCCCAGCCCACGGCATGGAGCACGGACCCGGCCACAACAGCCTGAATCGGAGCCATCCGGGAAGCGACCGGATCGTACATGCCGCCGTGCCACGTCGCCTTGTGAGTGGACATGTAGCCAACCATGTCCACTCCCATCGCCCGGGCCACCCCCATCTCCCGGTAAGTCGGAAAGACGAAATCGCGTTCGAGGTCGACGGCGAATCCGGAGCCAACCTGGGCAGCTTCCTGCCCCAGCTCGGGGGCATACCCCGGAATGAGCCCCTGACGCTGCCAGGCAACCGCCGAGGTGTCCAGATGGCGGACCGCCACCATGAGCTCGTAGAGCCGGCGCAGTTCCGGCCCGCTGGGGGCAGGAACAGCGTCCGCGCCCACAAGGGCAGCGCCGGCTGTGGCACTGGAAAGAGTCATATCCGTCTCCGGTCGGTTGGTACTGCCCATGGAGGGCTGGGATGCGGACGGCTGCAGCTGCTGCGGCACCGCCGGTCAAAGCTGGCGCAACCGTCCCGTGGTGACGCTAGTCACTCGGCGGCCGTTGTGCAATCGCCGACTCCCAGTCTGGTCAAAGTGTCTATCGGCGCGGACGAATATCGGCTCAGGTGGGACAAAATGTGCACCCCGAGCAGACAAAGTGTGCAGCAACGCCTTGTGGCCTTGGTTGCTGCACTTCGCGGCGGCCCGGCTGTGCCTCCGGCGCTGTGCTGTGCCGGCCACAAAGTGCCCCGCCGGCTGGTCGCGGGGAACATGTGCATGGAAGAATGACTGCAGTTTGTACAGTGCCAGCCGGGAATTGCCGGAGATCCGGCAACTGTGCTGCCCAATGATAGGGATTCTGATGACTGTGGACGTCCTGGACGCGAAAATTGTGCGTCTGTTCAATGATGTGCCGCGCATCTCGGTGTTGGAGGCCTCGCGGGTGCTCAAGGTAGCCCGGGCGACCGTTCAAGCCCGGCTGGAGCGGATGCTGGCCTCGGGTGTCATCGGCTCCTGGGTTCCGCAGCCGGATCCAGCGCAACTGGGTTTTCCGGTGGTGGCGTTTTGTTCCCTGACCATCAGCCAGGACTTGGGGCACGACGCCGTCGTCGAGGCGCTAGGTGCATGGGTCAATAATCGTGGGCCGCTGTTTTTAAAACGCCGAAAGAATAACCTGGCTCTGGTGGGTGTGGCTGGGAGAATTGGGGTATGGATAGTGGCGCCCAGGACGGTCTTTTTGATGAATCAGCGGTTGCGCGTGTGG
>NZ_JADPVH010000084.1 GCF_026932795.1 Paenarthrobacter sp. Z7-10
TCGTTGAAGGCCGGGACCGCTGTTGTGGTTGTTCATGGTCTGGATCCGGCGACTCTGCCGGCTGCTGCGCAGAAGGAAAAGAGTGACCTGGTTCCGTCGCTGCCGTTGGCTGCTACGTCTCCGGCACTGTGTGGAACGCTCGTTGCCTCGCAGATGACGTCCATGCCCGGTGGGGCTCCGGGAACCGGTGTGGTCAACGCTGCCGCGACCACTGCCACGTCCACGGGTGTTGACGCGGGCATGGTTGCTGCCGGTGGCGGTTTGATGCTGGCTGCGGGTGCGACGTTCATGCTCCGCCGCAAGGCCAAGGCCTAAAGCAAGGAATAAATCTGGTCGGGACCTCGTCCAAGCAGCACTTTTTGCCGCTGGAACGGAGGCCCACGGGGGCCGTGCACCGTGATCGCTTGTTCCTTTGGGAACCGCAGTTGCGGCTCACGGCCCTTGTGCTGTTCCCCGTGCTGTCCCGGTGCGTTCGAGTGTGCCGGCTGGCTGTCCAGCGGATCTGGCAGCACGGCGCAGGATGGCTCCCATTCCGGCAGCTGACTTTCGGTCGCGGTGGGGACACCGAGGCACGGAATTGTCTAGGATAAGCGGTGGCCCTGGATCATAGTCGGAAGAGAAGTTATGAGCGCAGTCCCTGAATACGCTGTCCCGGCGCAAGTAGACATCCGGGCCGCGGCACCATCATCCGGAAGTACGATGGGCCGATGGCTGCTGGCAAACCGGGTCCAGCCGGTGGGCCCCGAGGTGGGGGAAAGCCATGGCGCCACCCACTCCTGGTGGAAGGTGATGTGCCTGACCGGGGTTGACTACTTTTCGTCGCTTTCGTACCTGCCGGGCATCGCGGCCCTTGCCGCCGGAGCGCTGTCGCCGTTGGCCACGCTGCTGGTGGTGTTGCTGACGCTGGTGGGCATGCTGCCGATGTACCGGCGGGTCGCGAAGGAGAGCCCACATGGCCAGGGATCCGTGGCGATGCTGGAGAAACTGCTCCCCTTCTGGCGTGGGAAGTTCTTCGTTTTGATCTTGCTGGGCTTCGTCGTGACGTCATGGATCATCACGATTACCCTCTCCAGCGCCGATGCCACCGTCCAGATCCTGCAGAACCCCTACCTGGCCGGAGCCCTGCACGGCCAGGCCGTGACCATCACCGTGGTGCTGCTGCTGATCTTGGGCGGAGTCTTTTTGCTCGGGTTCAATGAAGCTGTTGGCGTGGCCATCCCGCTCGTAGCGGTATTTTTGCTCCTGAACGCCGTGGTCGTCGCCGTCGGCATCGCCGACGTCTTCAGCACCCCCGGTGCACTCAGCGGCTGGACCGACCGATTGACCTCCGGCGGCGGTGGAATTGGAGCCGTGATCGGTCCGGCCGTGGTGGCCTTCCCCCTGCTGGTTCTGGGACTTTCCGGCTTCGAGACGGGTGTGAGCATGATGCCGCTGGTCGCGGTCAGCGGCGCCACCGCGGAGCAACGGCTCGCTTCCAGGGTGCGCAACACCCGCAAACTCCTTACCGCCGCCGCGCTGATCATGAGTGTGTATCTGCTGAGCACCTCCTTCATTACCACTGTGCTCATTCCGGCGCGGGAGTTCGAGGATGGTGGAAAGGCCAGCGGCCGCGCCTTGGCCTATCTGGCCCATGAGAAACTGGGCAATGGATTCGGCAGCGTCTATGACATCAGTTCTGTGCTGATCCTCTGGTTCGCCGGTGCCTCCGCCATGGCGGGCCTGATCAACATTGTTCCGCGATACCTGCCTTCCTACGGGATGGCTCCGGAATGGGGCAGGGCGGTACGACCGGTGGTCCTGGTTTACACCGCAGTCAGCATCGCCATCACCATTATTTTCCGCGCCGATGTCAACGCCCAGGCCGGCGCCTACGCGACGGGCATACTGGTGATGATGTTTTCCGGGGCTGTAGCCGTCACGATCTCCTGTTTCCGGCGCCAGCGCCCGAGGGCCGGGACAGCCTTCATCGTACTCACCCTGGTGCTGCTCTACGCCCTCATTGCCAATGTCATTGAAAAGCCCGACGGCCTGGCGATTTCGGCCGTCTTTATCCTGGCCATCATTGTCATCTCCTTGGTCTCGCGGATTTCCCGCACCACCGAGCTGCGGGTGGATCGGATTGAGTTCGACGACGACGCGAGGCGCTTCCTCACGGAATCCCTTCGGCACGACGGATCGCTGAACCTGGTGGCCAATCAGCGCCAGAGCGGGGCTCGGGAGGAATACGAGGCCAAGGAAGCGGGGCAGCGGGGCATGAATCCGGTCCCCGGCCGTGCCGACGTACTGTTCCTGGAAGTCGACGTGATCGACCCCTCCGACTTCAGCGACGTGCTGCGAGTCCGCGGTCTGGACATCGGTGGGCACCGCGTCCTGCGCGTGAAAAGCCCGGCCGTCCCGAACGCCATCGCCGCCGTCCTGCTGGGCCTGCGCGACAGTACCGGGGTGCGGCCGCACTGTTACTTCGAATGGGCTGAGGGAAACCCGATCGGGCATCTGTTGCGCTACCTCGTCCTGGGACGCGGTGACACCGCGCCCGTGGTGCGCGAAATCCTTCGGGAGAACGAGAAGGATCCCGCGTTGCGGCCCGGTATCCACGTGGGCAGCTAAGTAGCAGCAGATGCACTCAAAAGCCCTTTTGAGTGCATCTGCTGACAGGTAGTTGGGAGGGCGGGGCAGCTGGGGAGTGCTGCCTGCCTGGGCGGTGAAGAGTAGAGTCGTGTGATCAGGACCGCTGGTGCGACTGGTGCGAGCGGAAGGCGGAACTATGGTGCTTGATCCGGATGACTCTTCAGGCGCTTCTGCCCTGATGGTACTCGACCCGACGGCACTCGATTCGCTGGCGGATGAATTGGAGTCGCGCGAAAGCGCGGTTGGCTTCGCTGTTAACTTCATGGAGATGCTGCCCGAGCGCTGGCGGAACATCGTGACAGCCCTCAAGGGAGAGTCCTGTGATGAAGCCCGCGTGTCGGTGCTGAGTCTGGCGTCCTCGGCTGCGATGACGGGTGCCTGCCAGCTCGAGTTTAATCTGCGCCGGATCGATGCGGCGCTGAAGGCGCAGCGACTATCCGATGCCCGGGAGATTGCCGGCAGGTTGGGATCCGATGTGATGGGGGTCGTTACCAGCTTGCGGGCGCTCCTGCGCTCGGAAACGCTGCAGGGCAATTCCAAGGACCAGTAGGATTTCGAAGCGCCGGATCAAGGTTCACGACTCGGCAAGGTCGAACTTCTCCTGAAGGAACTTCAGCACCCGAGCCTCACGGTCCGGCGCACCGGCCTGACGAAAGTAGTCCGCGGACTCCTGCAGGCGCAGCCGGGACTTGTCGTGGTCTCCCACCGCGTGCAGAGACTGGCCCAAAAGAAAGCACGCCTCGGCCGCATTTTGGGCAGCCAGAGCGTGCGCGTTTCTGTAGACAGGCTCGACGACGGCGATCGCGCCAAGGCTGTCTCCGGTCAGGTAGCACCAATGTGCCCTGGCCATGGCGAGCAGCAGGGCATCTTCCGTGCTCCCGCCAACCACTTCGGCAGCCAGTTCTGCCCGTTCGATGCAGCGCAGGGTGCTTTCGTCGACGATTTCGGACCGCAGGCGCATGGCTGCTGACGCCTTATTAAATTTCGCCCACAGGTCAAGATCCTTGCCTGGGGAAAAGAGCTCGGCAGCCATGTCATGGTATTTTTGACCATTTCCCGGATCGTTGCGGAGGAAGGCGACATTGCCAATCACCCAGTAGGCCTTCCCTGCAGTTTGGTCATCCACGATGTCGTTCATGAGGCCAGCGAGGATCAGGCATTCCTGCCACGCTTCGTCCAAGCGCCCGCTCTCGGCGCAGGCTCCTATCAGGGCACGGTGCGCGTGGACCCAGAGGTCAATCGAATCTTCCCCCTCCGGTACGGCGGCGGTGGCCGTCCGTGCCGCGCTGATGGCCTCGTCGAGCTTCCCCGACGCCTGCAGGGCGATGGTCAGTAAGGTCAGCGCCCGGACACGCAGCTGCGGGTGGCGGGTGGCCAAAGCATGTTCGGACAGCAAGGAAGCGACGTGTGCACTCTCGGGGTAGTTGTTGCCCTCAAGCAGGCATTCACCGCGCAGGAAAGTCATATTCCACCAGCCCGCCCAGTCCCCGTGAGTCCGCGCCGTTTCGGCCGCTTCCGCGGCCAACGATGCGGCTCGAACGTAGTCGCGGTTCTCCCGGTGCCTGCGGGCATCGAATTCCGCAAGGATGTAGGGACTGCCGACCTCTGCTGGAACCATTCGCCCATTATCCATCCATTAGCAAACGCCCGCAGCCCGTGATCACATTCGGGTAGGTGGAGCAGCGAAATGATAGTACTCTTGCGCGGACACGTAAAAATAACCGTGTCACAGAAGTTCCATTCCAACTATCGAACCAGGGGTTCCTATGAAGAAACTATCTGCCGCTTTGTTGCTTGTCGGACTTGCAGCCGTTACCGGTTTGGGGGCTGCATCAGCGGCATCCGCTGCCGGCTCCCCGACATCCGTTGGGACCGCTGTGGCCGCAGGATGGTGGCCGAATGCAACCAGTCCTGCCGCCGGGTGGTGGCCGAACTCCAGCGCCACCCTCGGCTGACCGCCGGCACCGTCGTCTGACCTTGTTTATTGATCGGCCAAGGTGCCCGGGCCATTCGCTTTTTGCGGAAGTTTCGGGCACCTGTCGCTTTGCGAGGTTTGGGACGAATGCGGAATTTTGTACGGCCCGGCCTTGAGCAGGGCTGTAATTTCCGCCGCCGGAACCGGACGGCTGAAGAAATACCCCTGTCCGCTCAAGCATCCCATCCTCGTCAGCTCTTCGGCCTGTTGGGCGGTTTCGATGCCCTCCGCCAGAGCCTTTAGGCCCGCAGCCCTGATGAGCCCAAGGATGGCGGCAACGAATTCACCCTCACGGGGATCCGTCCCCAAGTCCGCGATGAGGGAGCGGTCCACCTTGACGACGTCAACGGGGAGCCTGCGAAGGTAGCGAATAGATGAATAGCCGGTGCCGAAGTCATCGATTTCCAGCCGGACGCCCATTTTCCGCAACCCGTTCAACGAGTACTGGTCAAGATTGTCCCCCGTCACAATGGCGGATTCCGTGATTTCAATGATCACATCCGAGGCTTGAACTTCCGACGCGGACAGGGTGTCCCGTACGTCATCGACGAGTTCCAGCCGCTGCAGTTCGTGGGCCGAAAGGTTGACCCGGACATTGAAGCCACCGCTGTTGAGCTGTGGGTCGATCTGCCACCGCCGGAGTTGCCGCGTCGCCGAACCCAGAACCCATTTCCCGAGTTCGACTATGATTCCAGTTTCTTCCGCCATGGGAATAAAATCGTCGGGCATGAGCAGGCCACGGGTGGGGTGATTCCATCGAACCAGGGCTTCGACGCCTTCGATGCGCCCGGTGGCAAGCTCGACGACGGGCTGATAGTGGAGGATCAGCTGGTCATCCCTGACCGCGTCGCGCAGCTCAGTAGCCATCATGCTGTGTAGTTGGCGTGCCTGAAGCATGACGGCTTCGAATACCTTGACGTTGCCCCGTCCTTCGGTCTTAGCGGCGTAGAGGGCGGTGTCCGCCTCAAGAAGGAGGTCTTGGGCGGATTGGCCCGAGCGGGCCAATTGGATGCCGATGCTGGTACCGCAGGCCACCGTGTGTTCGCCCAAATCTATACTCTCGCTGACGGCCTTAAGAATGCGGTTCGCCGCCCGTTTTGCTTGGCTTATCGTTGCGGCCGGAAGCAGCACCGCGAATTCGTCCCCTCCCAGACGCGCCACCGCATCCGTGTTCCGAACCGCTTCACGGAGACGCTGCGACACTTTTTTGAGCACCTCATCGCCGGCAAGGTGTCCCAGAGTGTCATTGATAATCTTGAAGGAATCAAGATCCAACAGCAGCAACGCGGGAGGCAACTCGCCGCGGGCTGCTTCAGCCAAAGCCTGACCGATGAGCCGCGTCAGCGCCGTGCGATTATGCAGAGTTGTCAGCTGGTCGGTCATAGCCATCTGCTCCATGGCGGCATGGGCTTCGTGAAGCATGGCGGTCCGGGTAGTTACTCTCTGTTCAAGATCCCGGTAGATGGTCTCCAGATCCTCGGCCATGAAGTTGATTCCGGTGATAACGGCATCAATGTCATCCCGGGCAGCTGATCTGTCGATCCGCACGCCAAGGTCGCCTCCAGCGATGCGTACGATGCCCTCGACCAAGGCTTCCATGCGATGATCCTGCAGCTCGGATGGCATTTACTGCTCCTGAAGCCAGGAAATGGCTGCCGGCTCGGAGGTGAAGAATTCCGCCGGCACGCCAACGGATTCGGCCCCGAGGAAATGGTGCGCGATCACCCGGTCCACGGGCCCTGCCCCCAAAAGGGCAAAAGCGGAGACCACCGTGGAATTGGCATAAACGTTTCGCACTTCGGTTGTTACAGAGTCCACGCCGGTCAGGTCAAGAATGAGGGGATGAAGTTGTCCTTCGGCCAAAGAACGGACCGCCACGCCCGCGGTCCTTGCCTGTTCACCGGTGATGGCGGCGTTTTCGGGCAGCTTGACCCTAATAATTCCTTCGGATGAAAGCCATACCCTGATGGCATCCAACGACGACCCGGTTGCGGAGGGCGCCGCGGATTCCGGAACGTCCGCTGGAGCGCTGGTCATGATCGGGCCTGCAGACGGTATGGCCGGTGGTACCGCATTTTTGCCCTCATTATTCTCGCCGCTTCAGCACGCAATGTCGTTGTGACGTCCGCAGTTCGCTGTCGTGCTGTTGGGCGGAGTTGAAACTCTGCCCGTAGCCCCCAATGCTAGCCCACGGTTTTGGGTTGTCTTAACGGCGGCAGATGCCGCCGGGCCTACCGCTGACCGCAGAATAATGCCCGACGGTGCATACTTTGAGCTGTCATCTACATCACACCCCGCTGGTACCATTGCCCAAATGGGTAGGGGAAAGCTCGCGCGGGCCGTAGGCATCGTCATTGCGGCAGCAGTGTTGACGGCAGCCGCATTGCTTTGGTTGGCCGTCGCAGCGTCCGGTCCCACGGCAAGCGCAGCACCCAGTTCCGGCCTCGTCTTCGGAATCTGGAAGGTTTTCTACGACACCGACGCGCCCGCGCCCCGGGTGGTCCTGGAGGCGATCGGCGCGGCGGTACTCCTGGCCGCAGGTGTGGCCCTGATTGACCGGCGGATCGCCAATCGGTCGCGTCGTTCGGCGCACCCCGGAACTCCACTCGCGCCGAAAACGGTCATGGCAGCCACCAGGGGAGTCTACGACGGCCCCGTGACGGTCACCGTACTCATTCCGGCACATAACGAGGAAGCGTCGCTGGCCGGAACGATTGCCTCCCTGTTGAGCCAGTCCCACCGCCCGGAACGGGTCATCGTGGTAGCCGATAACTGCACCGATGCCACCGTGGAGGTCGCGCAGCGAGGCGGAGTCGAGGTGCTGGAATCGGTTGACAATTCCAAGAAGAAAGCAGGGGCGCTGAACCAAGCCCTCCAGCGGTTGCTTCCCGAACGCGGCAACAATGACCTCCTGATGGTGATGGATGCGGACACCATGCTTGACGACGGGTTTTTGGAACAAGCGGTTGCGCGCTTCACCTCCGACCGGGCCCTGATGGCCGTCGGCGGTCTGTTCTATGGTGAAGGCGGACACGGGTTGATCGGCCAGTTCCAGCGCAATGAGTACATCCGCTATGCCAGGGAACTGCGCCGCCGGCGGGGACGCGTCTTCGTGCTCACCGGGACTGCCTCGATATTCCGCCCGACTGCCATGCGGACGGTGGCGGAAAACCGCGGCACATCATTGCCGGGAACCCTCGGGGATGTCTATGACACAGCAGCTTTAACCGAAGACAATGAGCTGACCATCGCCTTAAAATCCCTTGGCGGACTGATGGTTTCCCCGGCCCAGTGCACGGTGGTGACAGAGTTGATGCCCACTTGGCGGATGCTGTGGGGACAGCGCCTGCGCTGGCAGCGCGGAGCCTTGGAAAACATCGGAGCCTACGGTGTAACGGCACAGACCCTGCGGTACTGGCTGCAGCAATTGGGCATCGGGTACGGCGTGATAGCCCTTTCGTCCTACCTGCTGTTGATCTTTGTCATGGTGCTCTCATTGGACAGCTGGATCTGGTTTCCCTTTTGGCTGGGACTTGGTGCTGTCTTTTCCATTGAACGAGTGGTGACGGTCTGGAAGGGCGGCTGGCACGCACGTCTGCTGGCGCTCACGGTCTTCCCGGAGCTGTTCTTCGACACGTTCCTCAACCTTGTCTACGTCAAAGGCATTGTGGATATCTCGGTCGGCCGGCAAGCGACGTGGAAGCACGTTCTGCACAAACCTGCCGTCGAGGCGTCGCGGGTGCCCGGATCGTGATCAGTACCGCACAGGGTCTGCTTCCCACCGGCATTCTGTTTCCGGCCGCCATTGTGCACTCGGAATGGTTCGCGATTCTGACCGCGGTGGTGGCGATCAACACTCTTATGTATGCTGCCTTGGCCGTGGCCAAGATCCTGCCGAAGATTTACGTCTCCGACTGGATCCGGCGCCGGAACAAACGCTCCGAAACCCGCAGCATCCATCCAGAGGACCAGGCCTGAACGAGGCTCAGAGCTCCGTGGTGTGGCTTTCGCCTGCTTCCATCCTCTTGCCGGTCACCCGGGACTTGACCCAGCTGATCACTGTGGCGAGGGTGCCTCCGGGGCTGTCCCAATATTCGGCGGAGTCCGATTCCACATGGATCAGGACCACGCCGGGCGTTTCGGGGCCGTCCGGGAACCAGGCCTCCACCACCTGATTCCAGAGTTCCTTGGTCTTGGCCATGTCCTGAACAACTGTGGCGGTTCCGGAGACGGAGACCCATTCGCTGCGGCTGCTAAAGCTAACGTTGACCTTGCCCTGACGTGCCAGCTGAGTCACTTGGGACGTGTCTTTGTCCGTGATGAACCACAAATCGCCGTCGTCCTTGACCTCTTGGACGGCGAGCGGACGGCTGACCAACGCACCGGATTCATCCACGGTGGTGAACATGCCGATCTTCGTGCCGTTGATGATTTCGACAACTTTTGCTGAATCTGCACTCATGACGCCTCCTGATAGTTCCGGATGGCCTTTCCGGCCACTTCCACCCTATGGGCGGGCGCCGGAGGCTGTCCATCGTGGCCGCTGCGCAGATCAGCAGCCAACCACGGCTCAGCCGATCAAGGCGCGGATTCCGATGATCGCTGTAGCCAGTCCAAGCGTCATGGAAATGCCGACCAGCATCACGTGCACGGTGAGAAAGGTGGTGGCCTTGCCGCACTGATCGTGGGCGCGCGGATCCTTGAGCACCCGGCGCAGGAACGGCGGCCAGACAATGAGGGACCACAGACCGGCCAGGATAAGGACGACGGACAGGGCAACGGGCAGCTGCATGAAAGGGAACTCCAAGAGGTGGGCTGGGACGGGCAGGCGGGTATGGTGGTGGTGCGGGATTCGCGGGTTCTGTGCGCCGCTGTGCTCAGGCCGAGTGACTGCTGAGCCAGCCGCGTGCCTCGTTGGTCTGCAGCTTTAAGGCCTTGGAAATCATTGGCTCCGCCGCGTCGGCAATTTTGTTGCCTAAGAACGGGATGGAAGAACGAACGGCACCCTCAAGATCAACGCGCGTGCCGCCGTCGTCCGGGGTCAGGCGTTCGACGGCGGTGACATCCAGCGGAGCGCCGCTCACCGTGAGCTTGACCTGGACTTCCCGGGAACCATCGGCGGCAGGTACGGACCAGTCCTCGTGCTGGGTGACGGTGAGCGAGGATCCGACAAACTTCCGGGCCAGCTCCGGCAGCCGGTCGGTGGGAAGCGTGCGCACCGTCGTCGTACTGAACGCGCCCTGCACATTTCCGTCCCGGACGAAGGACTCCAGTGTTCCACCCACGGACTCGCTGGTGTGGCGGACGAAGGCTTCGTCGGTGAATACCTCGGTGACGCGCTGGACGGTGGCGGATAACGTGCTGGATGCTTTCAGCGGCATGATTCCTCCGGTACTTGGCCCCTGCCGGGCCGGTATGGACAGTCTCTTTATCCTATGCGGAAGCCGGTGGGACCCGTTGCCGAGGATCCTGGGTACAGTACTGAGCATCGTGGCGTTGATCGCGTGCACGATGGCGCGTTCTGGGCTGGCCGGTCTATGCGCCAGGGTGTTGTGCACGGACTCCACCAGTGCTATGCCTTGGGAGCGAGAGCCGCAGCGGGGTGGCCGAGGGAAAAGGGACGCCCCAAGACCATAAAGGAGACGCCATGACCGACCAGGGAAACGCCATGACCGAACAGACAGACGAGGAGCCGCGGCTCACCCAGTGGAGTCGGCAACTTACCCAAGCCCTGCAGATTTTAGACTTCGAAGTGGACCAGAAACTGATCCTTGAACTGGCTGGGCAGGCCTCCCGGTCGGTCAGCCCCTCTGCGGGGCCGGTTACGACTCTTATCGTTGGATACGCTGCCGGACTGGCAGCCACCAGTGGGAAAGCGGACGCCGTCGCTGCGGTGCGCTCTTCGGCGGCAGTGGCACGGCAGTTGTGTGAGGACGGCGCGGAGGCAGGGACGGCCAGCGGAGGCTGGACCGACACGGCGCAGTAGACCGCAGCCCCGCCGTTGGGCTCCCCCCGGGGAGGGAGCCCAAC
>NZ_JADPVH010000085.1 GCF_026932795.1 Paenarthrobacter sp. Z7-10
AAGGTAGCGTTAAACACGAGGGCCTTGCGGTAGAGAAACAGCGGAGTCGATACCCTGATTCTCTCCCAAGGCCCTCACCTCAGCCCGAAACACCCCGCACTCGGACCTCAAACAGGGGCGCTGACTACACTCTCAATTCTGAAGAGCCAGTAAACGCGCCCGCGTGCGGATATCGGCCAGTTCCTTGCTCTGCTGCTCTTCCACTTCTGTGTATCCGGCAACCATTGACGTCAATGACGCGGCTACCGCGAGCATCACCCCCGCCCCAGCCCCACCACCTGGGGAACCGGAGGACTCTGCCAACGCACGTGTCCAATCCTCAACCGTCGAGCCGTGAGTTGTCACTGCCTCAAAATCAGCCATACCACCAAGTGTGCCCGCTGACGGGGCCGCCAGCTAACTGCCGGACGATAGGGGCGCGAAGGCGATGCATGCTTGGTGCCGGCCGGCGAGCCTGTTTTTCGGCCCTCGGTAAAAGCCGCTGCATCTGCAGCGGTGAGCCTGCCATTGCGGTCTAGGATCAGAGGGATGGATCTAACCGAGAGGACGCCGCAGGCGGCCTTGTGGCAGGTAAGAGGGCCGCAGAAACTACTCGAGAGAGTGCAGCATGGCTTCGAACAATGACGTTGAACCTGCTGTTGAAGTAGACGACGCTGATCCTGCTGTTGAAGTAGACAGAGCTCAGCAAGGGGGCGTCCAGTCCGTGGACCGCGCACTTGCAGTCATGGATATCCTGGCACGGGACGGCCATGCCGGCGTAAGCGACATAGCGGAGGAGATGCACCTCCACAAGTCGACGGTCTCCCGGCTGCTGGGGTCGCTCGTGAGCAGGGATATGGTCCAGCAGAACACTGGACGGGGAAAATACCAGTTGGGCTTCGGAATTCTGCGGCTCGCAAGCTCCATCCCTGGAAGGCTGAGCCTCGTCCATGAAGCTCGTCCGGTACTGGAAAGCCTGGCCGAGGAATACAAGGAGACGGTGAACCTTGCCGTGCTCCGTTCCAACTTCGCCGTCAACGTCGACCAAGCCATGGGGCCTTCAATGCTTGCCACCTACGACTGGGTGGGCAGCCTGACCCCGCTGCACGCCACCTCCAGCGGGAAGGTACTACTCGCTGCTCTTGCAGCCGAGGAACGAGGCAGGATCCTAAAGGAGACAGGGCTGCCTGCAAGGACGCCGCGGACGGCCACCAGCCGCGACCAACTGGAAAATCAGCTTCTCGACGTTTCACGCAATGGATACGCAGTAACGAAGGACGAAATCGAGATCGGATTGAACGCCGCAGCGGCGCCGGTCTACAACCACACGGGAGTTGTGATCGGTGCGGTAAGTATTTCCGGGCCGGCCTTCCGCTTTGATCCCGAAACGACGCCGGGACTCCTCGAAGCACTGAAGCAGGCTGGGCTACGGATAAGTGCCAATATGGGCTATGCCCTTCGGTAGCAAGCGCATTCGATGGACACCGCCCCACTGTCCACGTTCGCCCCGTAACAGGACGAGACAATAGCGTCACAAAGCAGCTTCCACCCGCGAATTTCAAGTCATGCGGCCTGGCTGTCGCCTCTTCCTAATGAAGAAGTGCCCGAACGGACGACGGTCCCTTCAACTCCGACGGTGCCGGGGTGGCGGCACCCTGGGGAGCGGCTGAGTGGCCGCGCCTGGCCACTAACCACGACGTGGCGTCCAGACGGTGCAACACGAGTTGCGCACTAAGCACTGAAAATTCTTGCATATGAGAGGGGCTCCGCCCGGACCGGTCCTCCAGAGCTGTCATGCGGCCGCATTAGCGGGAAACAAATCCTTGACAAAGACGGTGACGTGGCTCACTCTGTTGCGTATGGTGATTACCGTTGATGATGACACAACCGGCCGTACGGGCTGAGCCCGCTGCGTGGAAGGGGACTCATCACCTTCACATCGCTGCTCACCGCCCCTGCACTCCTCAGGATGCATCGCTTGCCGACTGGCGAGCGCTTCGTCCTATGGTCCACCGGGCCCGTCATCAACGGCTACGTCCCGCACCATCAGGCAGTACTCCATTTCAAGCCAAGGGGCGAAGCTCCGACCCTGCAACTGAGCAATGGGGGGAAGGAACGAACGCGCTCCGCGGTCCTTGCAGGAAATTAAGCACAGCAACCGGGCAGCAGGCCACGCCGTTCGTACTAACCGGTTGCGCCCATTCGAAACGACTTTCAGACCACGCCCAAGGAGATTTGCCTCATGACGAACGAAAGTTACGACTATGTGATTGTGGGCGGCGGGAGCGCCGGATCCGTTTTGGCGGACCGGCTCAGCGCGGACGGTAAGCACACCGTGCTGGTGCTGGAGGCTGGCCGGAGCGACTACCCCTGGGACCTGTTCATCCAGATGCCGGCGGCGCTGACATTC
The DNA here is from genome assembly GCF_026932795.1 of Paenarthrobacter sp. Z7-10. Classification (GTDB taxonomy): domain Bacteria; phylum Actinomycetota; class Actinomycetes; order Actinomycetales; family Micrococcaceae; genus Arthrobacter_M. Next base: position 2,390 of record NZ_JADPVH010000085.1, read on the forward strand.
CCAAGCGGCAACCGGTTCTACGACTGGCGTTACCAGTCCGATCCGGAACCACAGATGGGTGGCCGGCGGGTGGCCCATGCCCGGGGAAAAGTCCTGGGTGGTTCCAGCTCCATCAACGGCATGATCTTCCAGCGCGGCAATCCTCTGGATTATGAACGTTGGGGAGCGGACGCGGGCATGGAGAGCTGGGATTTTGCGCATTGCCTGCCGTATTTCAACCGGATGGAAACAACCTTGGCTGCGGATCCGGACGATGTGCTGCGCGGTCATGACGGGCCCCTGGTGCTGGAGCGCGGACCGGCACGCAATCCGCTCTTTCAGGGGTTCTTCCGGGCTGCCGAAGAGGCGGGCTATCCGCGGACTGATGATGTCAATGGCTACCGGCAGGAGGGATTTGGCCCGTTTGACCGCAACGTGCACAAGGGCCAGCGGCTCTCTGCCTCACGCGCCTACCTGCGGCCACACCGCGCTCGCCGCAATCTCACGGTACTGACCCGCGCGCTGGTCACGAAGGTCAACTTCCGCGGCACTGTGGCCTCCGGCGTCAGCTATCGCCACAATGGCCGGCTCCGGAGCGTGAACGCCACCGAGGTCATTTTGTGCGGTGGGGCCATCAACACCCCCCAGCTCCTGCAGCTTTCTGGCGTTGGGCCGGCCGGGCTTTTGGACTCACTGGGCATTCCCACCGTAGTTGACCTGCCAGGGGTGGGGGAAAACCTGCAGGATCATTTGGAGGTTTATATCCAACATGCCTGCACGAAGCCCGTTTCGATGCAGCCCAGCCTAAGCCTATGGCGCTACCCGTTGATCGGTCTGCGGTGGCTTCTGAGCCGCACTGGCCCCGCCGCGACCAATCATTTCGAAGGCGGAGGCTTTGTCCGCTCGAATGATGACGTCAGCTACCCCAACCTGATGTTCCACTTCCTGCCCGTGGCCGTGCGCTACGACGGTCAAAAGGCCGAGGCCAAGCACGGCTATCAGGTGCACATCGGGCCAATGTATTCCGATGCCAGAGGCAGCGTGCGGATCAAGTCGACGGATCCCACCGTCCACCCAGCTCTGCAATTCAACTACCTCTCCACCGATCAGGACCGGCGGGAATGGGTCGAGGCCGTGCGGATTTCCCGGGACATCCTGGCACAGCGGGCCATGGCCGACTTCGACGGCGGCGAGCTCTCCCCAGGGCCGTCGGTGCAGACCGACGCTGAAATCCTCGACTGGGTGGCGCGGGATGCGGAAACGGCCCTGCATCCCTCATGTACCGCCAAGATGGGACCATCCTCCGATCCGATGGCAGTGCTGGACCCGCTGAGCATGCGGGTGCACGGCACCACCGGCCTACGGGTAGCGGATGCCTCTGCGATGCCCTACGTGACCAACGGCAACATCTACGCACCGGTCATGATGCTGGCCGAAAAAGCAGCGGATCTAATCCTCGGCAAAGACCCGCTGGCTCCGATGGCCGTTGATTTCTACCGGCACGGCTCCAGCACGCTGCACCGGGACGGTCAGCGGCAGCCCGTGCCGCTGACCTCAGACGCCACCGTAGTGCGGAATTAGGAGAATCATGAACGTTCTGAACCTCACGGATATCCGGACATCCCTGGTCCGTGGCCTGTTCCTGAACGGTGACTGGTCAGCGTCATCCGCAGGAGTCACCCGTGTCATCCACTGCCCGGCGGACGGGACCAGGGTTGCCGATGTCACGGAGGGAACCGCGGCCGATGCCCGTGCCGCCGTCGCCTCGGCACGACAGGCATTCGATGACGGAACCTGGCCGGGCCTGCCGGAAATAGAACGCGGACAAGTCCTGCTCCGCGTGGCAGATCTCCTGGGCAGGGACAAGGCGGCCTACGCCCGGGCCGAGGCACTGGACACCGGCAAGCGTTACATTGAGGCCGAATACGACATCCAGGACGTGATTTCCTGTTTCCGCTATTACGGCGGCCTGGCCGGTACGGACTCGGGCCGGGTGATCGACACCGGCCAGCCGGATGCGATCAGCAAAGTGGTGCACGCACCGGTTGGTGTCTGCGCCCTGATTACCCCGTGGAATTATCCCCTGCTGCAGGCCTCCTGGAAGGTTGCGCCAGCCCTGCTGGCGGGCAACACCTTTGTGCTCAAGCCCAGCGAGCTGACCCCGTCGACGTCGATCCTGCTGATGGAGACCCTGCGTGAGGCAGGGGTCCCGGCCGGCGCCGCCAACCTGGTCACCGGTCCGGGCCCCGACGTCGGGGCGGTGCTCAGCTCCGATCCCGGCGTGGATTTGGTCTCGTTCACCGGCGGACTGGCCACCGGCAAGCTGATCATGGCCGCCGCGGCTGCCACAGTGAAGCGGGTGGCCTTGGAGCTGGGCGGCAAGAACCCGAACATCGTCTTTGCCGATGCCGACCGTGAAAGTGCCATCGACAATGCGCTGACGGCCATCTTCCTGCACTCCGGTCAGGTCTGCTCTGCCGGCGCCCGGCTGATTGTCCAAGACTCGATCCATGATGATTTCGTGGCCGAGCTGGCGCGAAGGGCCAAGGACATCCGGCTCGGCGGCCCGTTCGACGACGACGCCGAAACCGGCCCGCTGATCTCCAGCGGGCACCGGGACAAGGTGCACGCGTATGTCCAGACAGGTGTGACGGAGGGCGCCCGGCTGCTGTGCGGCGGATTCATCCCGGACGCAGGTTCTCTGGCCGCCGGCAGCTTTTACCCGCCCACCATCCTGGACGGCTGCCACGCCGGCATGCGGGTAGTGGCGGAGGAATCGTTCGGCCCCGTGCTGACCGTCGAAACATTCAGCACGGAACAGGAGGCGGTCCGGTTGGCGAATGACACCAGCTACGGGCTGGCGGGCGCCGTCTGGACGGAGAACGCCTCCCGTGCCCAGCGCGTGGCCCGTGACCTGCGGCATGGAACGGTCTGGATCAATGACTACCATCCCTACGTTCCGCAGGCGGAATGGGGCGGGTTCGGGCAGTCCGGCAATGGCCGTGAACTGGGTTTGGCCGGCCTCGCCGAGTACCGCGAAACCAAGCATATCTGGCAGAACATCAACCCTGGCCCCAGCCATTGGTTTGGACCTTCAACGGCAGGAGCACAACAGTGAGTGATCCAGTTATCTCCGTCAAGAATCTCTGGAAGGTATTCGGTCCACGCGGGGACAGGGTGCCCGATGACGAGCGTCTGTCCGGCTTGGGTTCGGCGGAGCTGCTTGCAGAATCTGGCTGCGTTGCTGCCGTGCGGAACATGAATTTCGACGTGGCGAAGGGCGAGGTGTTCGTGGTGATGGGCCTCTCCGGATCGGGAAAGTCCACCCTGGTCCGGTGCCTCACCCGGCTGATCGAACCCACCTCCGGCCAGGTGCTGGTGGATGGCCACGATGTGTTGCAGGCCGGCACCGCCGAGCTGCGCGAGCTGCGTCGGCGCAAGATGTCCATGGTGTTCCAACATTTTGGCCTGCTCCCGCACCGCACCGTGCTGGATAACGTCTCCTACGGCCTGCAGATCCGCGGCACGGCCAAGAGTGAGCGGTACACCCGGTCCCGGGAAATCATCGAACTCGTCGGGCTGAAGGGATACGAGCAGCACTTCCCCGACCAGCTCTCCGGTGGCATGCAGCAACGCGTTGGGCTCGGCCGGGCGCTGGCCGGCGACCCGGACACCATCCTCTTTGACGAACCGTTCTCCGCGCTGGATCCGCTGATCCGCCGCGACATGCAGGCCGAGGTGATCCGCCTGCACAAGGAGATGGGAAAGACCATGGTCTTCGTCACCCATGACCTCTCCGAGGCGCTTAAGCTGGGCGACCGCATCCTGATCATGCGCGACGGCGAGATGGTCCAGATGGGCTCGGGTGATGAACTGGTGGGCTCTCCAGCGGACAGCTACATTGCGGATTTCGTCTCCGAGGTCCCGCGGGCGGATGTCCTGACGCTCAAATGGATCACCGCTCCGCTCACCGCGGCCACCCCGCCGGATGCTCCCGTCCTGGCCTCCACCACACTGATCCGGGACGCCATTCCGGTGGTGATGGGGGCCAGCTGCCCCATCCTGGTCACAGATGGAAGTGGAATGGTACTCGGCCAGATTGACCGCGATAGCATCCTCTCCGTAGTCCATGGCTCGGCCGTCAAGGGGCCCGGCGGTCAGGGCATGAATATTCCCAGCCAGGAGGCTGTTGCCTGATGGCTACCTTGCTTCGTGACCGGACGGCAATCCCAGCAAAACCTTCTGCGGTGCGCGAAAGCCGCCGCAGGCTCAGCCGCCGGACCTGGCTGTTGCTGAGCGCCGGCGTGCTCTGGCTGCTGGGATACCTGTTCCTGCATGGCACGGGAACTTTGGCGCTGCCCGCGTCCGAACTGACGGACCTGCACCGGAATCTGAACCATTTCAACTCCTGGATCGCCGAGAACCGGTCCGGCAACCCCGTCTTCATGTACGTCCTCACCCCGCTGCGGAACCTCGTCGGAGCCATTGCGGGCTTCTTCATGGCCGTTTTCGCGGCCAGCCCCACGGGGCAGGTCATCCCCGTCATGGGCTGGCTGGGCACCGTTGCGGTGTTGACCTGGATTGCCTTCGCCGTCGGCAACGTCCGCGTCGCCGCGCTGACCGCCGTTGTCTTCACGTTCTTTGGCTTCCAAGGCCTGTTCGTCGATGCCGCCTACACCTTCGCCCTGGTGGTCACGGCGGTGCTGCTGACCCTGTTGACCGGAATTCCGCTGGGTGTACTGGCCGGCATCAGCAACCGCGTCCAGAGGGCGATCACCCCCATTCTGGACTTTATGCAGACCATGCCGAGTTTCGTCTATCTGGCGCCACTGGCACTGATCTTCCTGATCGGCCCGGCGTCCGCGGTGATCGCCACCGTGATCTATGCGGCCCCGCCGGTGATCCGGCTGAGCGCGCACGGCATTCGCAGCATCCCTGAAAACACCCGGGAAGCCTCCGATTCACTGGGCACCACGGGCTGGCAGCGGCTGCGCACCCTGCAGCTTCCAATGGCTCGCCGGACCATTGTGATGGGCATTAACCAAAGCACGATGGCGGCGCTGTCCATGGTGACCATCGCGGCCTTGATCGCCGCCCCCGGACTGGGACAGGTGGTCGTCGTCGCCCTGCAGTCCCTCGACGTTGGCACCGCAGTTAACTCCGGCCTGGCGATAGTGCTGATGGCCATCGTGCTCGACCGCGTCACCACCGCCGCGAGCCAACGAGCTGAACCGGGCGCCGCCAAGACCCGCAAGCTGCACGGGCGGGCTCGAATCATTGTGCTTGGTGCCACCCTGGCCCTGGTGCTGGGGCTGGTGCAGCTCTCCCGCACCGCACTGTGGGCCGCCGTTTTCCCGGCGAATCTCAGCGTTGGACCGGCCATCACCAACGGCATGAGCGCGGCCAGCGGCTGGCTGCAAACCAACCTGTACTTCCTGACCCATTCCTTCCGCGAGTCGGTGACTGTCGGAATCCTTAACCCGTTCCAATCGCTGCTGACAGACACACCGTTTTATGTCCTCGCCGTGGTGATCGTGATCGCCGGCTGCGCCATCGGCGGCTGGAAGCTTGCGTCAGTGACCGCCTTCTGCCTTGCGGTGATCATCTCCCTGGGACTCTGGAACGATGCCATGGTGACGCTCGCCAGCACTCTGCTGGCCACCGTTATAGTGATGCTGCTCGGCGTGGTCTTCGGCGTCGCCATGGGCCGCTCCGCCAGGATCGATCAGGCCATGCGGCCCATGCTCGATGCCGGTCAAACCATGCCGGCGTTCGTCTATCTGGTGCCCTTCCTGGGATTGTTCGGTGCCACCCGGTTTACCGCCATTGTTGCCGCCATAATCTACGCGGCCCCGGTGGCCATCAAGATCACCGCGGACGGCATCGCCGCGATTTCACCCACGGTGGTGGAGGCTGCGGTGTCCAGCGGTTCCACCCCATGGCAGATCATCAGCAAGGTCCAGCTTCCGATGGCCCGCAAAACCCTTGCGCTGGCCGCCAATCAGGGTCTGATGTATGTGCTGGCAATGGTCGTCATCGGCGCCCTGGTTGGCGCAGGAGGTCTCGGCTACGACGTCGTCGCCGGCTTTGTTCAGAGTTCGGTGTTCGGCAAGGGCCTGGCAGCAGGGCTTGCCATTGTCTTCCTCGGCATTCTGCTGGACCGCATCACCCAAGCGGCTGCCGCGGCCCCCATCAGGAAACGAATTACCTAAACGCCCACCTCCATTCCCAAAACTGCATTCCCACCCCAGCGCATGTCCAAAACAAGGAGAAAAAACATGTCCAAAACCGCAGGGCTATTAATCAGAAGTCTCCCCGCGGCAGCGGCGGCCGTGGGAGCCCTCATGCTGCTTACCGGCTGCGGCGCTGCAACCGTGAACCAGGCAGCGGCCGCCGGTCCCTCCAAAACGGACTGCGGGACCGTCAACGTCGCGCTTAACGCCTGGGTCGGCTATACCGCCGATGCAGCAGTGTACGACTACGTGGCCAAGAACAAGCTTGGCTGCACGGTGGTGGAGAAGAACCTTAACGAGCAGATCTCCTGGCAGGGATTCGCTTCCGGCCAGGTGGACGTCATCATGGAAAACTGGGGCCATGAAGATCTGGCCAAGCAGTACATCACGGACCAGCACGTCGCCGTCGACGCCGGCCCCACCGGCAACGTGGGGCACATCGGCTGGTACGTCCCGCCGTGGATGGCCGCAAAGTACCCAGACATCACCGATGGCAAGAACCTGAACAAGTACGCCGACATGTTCAAGACCTCCGAGTCCGCGGGCAAGGGACAGCTGCTCGACGGAGACCCGGCCTTCGTGACCAACGACGAGGCGCTGGTGAAAAACCTCAACCTCAACTACAAGGTCGTCTTCTCTGGGTCGGAAGCGGCGCTCATCCAGTCATTCCGAACGGCGGAAAAGAACAAGACCCCGCTGCTGGGCTACTTCTACGACCCGCAGTGGTTCCTCTCGGAAGTGCCGCTGGTAAAGGTCAATCTCCCAGCCTGGACCCCCGGCTGCGACGCTGACCCGGAAAAGGTGGCCTGCGACTACCCGGTGTACAAACTGAACAAGGTCCTCTCCAAGAAGTTTGCGGACAGCGGGTCACCGGCCGTCAAGCTCGCCAAGGCATTCCATTGGACCAACGCGGACCAGAACGCCGTAGCGAAGGACATCCAAGGCGGGATGGCACCCGCCGCGGCCGCCAAGAAGTGGGTGGACGCCCACCAGGATGCGGTGAAGGCGTGGCTTAACTAGGCGGGACTGTCAAAAGACTGCGACGAGCAGAGCCTCCAAAGGGCGCTTTCTTGTGGCGGTGCAAGACGGCCGTGGCTAGGTGAATATTGGTAGATCGCGCAAAGCGCTCGGCTGGCTGGCCCAGTCGGGCGCTTGGCGTATGTTCGGGACAAGGAATACGCGCCCAGGGCAGCGACGTGAGTCGTGGCGTCAGTCGAAGTTGTACGCGATGATGGCACGGAACGTCCGCCGCATTTGCTCTTCGTCCAGGCCCTGCTGGAGCTCGGCCCGCATAGTTTCCACCCGCCCGGCCCGCACCAGGCTTGTCGCTTTCGCTGCCCGGTAGGGATCGCCGTCGTCGTTGCAGCCCAAGTGTTCATTGACCAACGCCGCAGCCAGCGCCGTCAGGATGGCTAAGCCGGCCCGCGCGCCGAACAAGCTTGGCAGGTCGGTCGCGTTCACCCCCGGACCGTCCAGACTGAGCACGACCCTGCCGTCCGCAAGCGGTAGCCCGGCCACATCAGCCTTACTGAGCGCCAGCTCGGCCACCGGCAGCGAGGTGTACGCAACCAAGTGGTTGCAGTCGGACTCCCCCTGAAAAAAGTCCGGATCCGCGGTGGAGCGCAGGTAAATCATCGGGAAGAGCGATATTTCCAGTGGCGAGTAGCGCTTGGTGGTAGCGCCAGTCCATGTAGTTGGTAGCAAGTTTCCGGGAACACGGTAGCGCTGGCGGGCGGTGTACTGCTCTGCTGTGAAAGGCCAACGCATAAGGCGTTGTCCTTTCATTGTTAAGGGCGGGTTCA
>NZ_JADPVH010000086.1 GCF_026932795.1 Paenarthrobacter sp. Z7-10
CCCGGCCCAACCCCTGTTTTCTACGTCTTCGACGTTTTTTGGTTGCTGTCCTTCGGATCATACGTGGCCGCTCCACCGTGTCCAGCCCCTCCTGCGTCGGGGCCTGCGGGGCGGGGGAAACATGTTCCGGCGCTCCTGCGTCGCTTATCTCCTGCACACGTTTCCCCACCCCTTGCCCTGATGGGTGGACAGGCCTCCGTCGGCCACAGCTCCACGCTGTTTCGCCAGCAACCAAAAAACAACGGGGGGAAAGGGACAGGCAGCTGGCCCGGGTTACACCGCCCACTCACCCCCCCGTCCTTCGCACAAGGAAAGAGAACACCATGAAAAAGCTTAAAGTCTCCACTCCCGCCGGTCTGTTGGCCGTGTTCGCTCATACCCTGGGCATGACGCCGGTGGAATCGTTCGTGCTGGTGACCGTGCAGGGCGGCCGTGTCGGGGCAACGCTGCGGGTGAACATCCCCACCAACGGCCCCGCCGCCGGTTTCGTTAGGACGGTCGTTGATTACCTCCTCAATGACAAAGAGGCGGACGGCACGATTTTGGCTGTCTACACGAACACGGACGGCGGGCAGCCGCACCGCGAGTACGTTGAAGCGTTGGAGTACGAGTTGCTGGCTGCCGGTATGCCCGTTAGGGAGGCTCTGCTGGTGGGCCCTGCGGGGTGGAGGAGCTACTTCGACACTGATGCCGCGGTGACGGCTTTGGGGTCCATCACCGATAGTGAAGCGAACACGGAAATGGTCTTTGCCGGTTCCAACCCGGAAGCCGGAAAAGCCCAAGACCGGGAGTTCACCGGGGCGCCCGGCAACGCCGCCACCATCACTCGTATTGCCAGCGGGTTGAGGGATGTTGACGGGCTGGATTTCGGTGCCCCGGTCATGATCGAAGCCCGGGCAGCGTGGACGGACGCTTTGGGCACCGTCCCCGACACCGCGGTGGCCTGCCAGCTGGTGGCGTACCTGCAGAACGTGGGTTTGCGGGACCGTGTCATCGCTGACTTCATCAACACCGATGATGAGGAGTACGGTGCCGTGTTGATCGGGGAAACCAGCACCCGTCCGACGTGGGCACGGGTCGATCAGGGTCAGGCCCTGCTGGTGGAACTGCTGGCACAGACACCGGACCGGTTCCGGGCACCGCTGTACACGATGCTGGGCCACATCAGCTGGTACAAGGGCCGGTCCACCACCGCGGTCCAGTACTTGGATAAGGCTTTGACGGCTACCCCGGGTTACCGGTTGGCTGAGCTGCTGAAGAGAATGATTGACCTCGGTTTTCTCCCCGAGGTGGTCAAGAACAAGGCCAACGCCTACCCCGGCGCTTCCTAACAGATGAGGGGTTGGGCACCCACTTTTGTTGGGTGCCCAACCCGCCCTGTGGGGGCGGCGGCCTCCGCCGCAAGCTCCCCCGGCCGCATCCACGCTGCGCGGGCGCAGCGACCAGACACGGTGTCGGAACGTGCCGGTAGGCTGGGGAAGCAAACGCACCCACGAAGGAGCCTTCCGTGTCAGCACCGGATATGTCCCACCCCGACTTGTTCACGGAATACACACCCCTGAACCCATCGGCGAGCCAGGCTGAAACCCTCCTTGATGGCAAGACCTCCCGGACCGCGGCGCCCGGCGCGGGCATGGTCGACCTCGTCTTCAAGGATCCCCTGGAAGGGTTCACCTGGTAAACCCCCACCTAAGTTTTTTGTTGCCCCAAAGATTTTCCCGTGCGAAGGAAAAAAGTGAGAGGGCAGGCCCCTTGGCCGGCCCTCTCACTTCGTTTGCCACCCGTACCGTATGTGACGTCATGGTGGCATAAGGATGTGGTCTGCCACGTAGGATGGCTGGGCGGCCCTGCCGGGTCTTTCCCCCGATGGATCCGGCAGGGCTTTTTTGTTTCATGCACGGGGATCAAAGGTGGGGCGCAAGCGTTCTGATCGATCCGGCTCTCGTTGGGGCAGGTTTTTTCGGATGTGACTGGTGTCGGCGTCGCCATGCTGCGCACGGATGTCGCCCGCACGTGCTGGTGCTGTCACTGTCGCCGCCATGCCAGGGCAGTGTCTTCCTGCCACGGCCTTGGGCGGGTGCTGGAAGAACAGGGATCCCAGGTATTGGCGGATCGGGCGCTGAGGGTGTTGGTCTTGTTGCCGGGGTATCGCCGTGTGGAGGCTGTGCACATCCGCTGCACGCTTTGGTGACCTCTCATCGTGTAGGTGGCGCGGCGGTTGTGTGCAGCCGGTGGACTGGTTCCGGTCGTCCATCATGTGTGCAGGAAAAGACCGGAGGATTAATCTTTTGCTGTGCACATGTGGGCGAGGGGCAATGCTACTGTGCGCCGTGACTTGCGTTTTCTGTAGAGGCTAGGGGGCTGTCGCCCGTGGTGCGGTTCGCTGACTTACGCCGGCGTCCTGCAGCGCTGGATTCGAGTCCCAGCTTCTTCAGCTCCTCCGGGCTCCAGCCGTCCTTGGTCGCGCGCACGTAGGCGCGCTTGTCTTCGCGCTCTGCTTCGGCGAGCTGTTCACGCAGGTCGGTGATCCGCTGACGGGTCTTGACCAGTTCGGTCACAGAATCGATGCGTGAGTTCAGGAGTGCTTTGGCCTGGTTGCGTGTCTGTTCAATGTCGAGGGTTACCATGCGACCAGCCTAGCCCGGCCGGTACGTTTAGTCGGTTTACCGTACGCGCCGGGCGACGGCCATTTGATAGAACAACCGCTCATGCTCAGCGACTACAAAGGGAAGAAACCCGGAGCAAGCTGGTAACTTAGCCCGGCTAAGTTTGCTCGATCCTCGACTTGTCGTCTTGGATGCGGCACACTTGTCAGTGTGGTCCCCGGGTTTCCGGGGTCGCTGCGCTGGCAAATTCGAAGGGCGGGATACGTGAGTGGGAGCAGTGGCTTCGCTGGTTGGAAGTCCCGTCGTCGGCGGGCGAATATTGACGGTGGACGGTTGCACCGTCACGAGGTTAAGGTCAGTCCGGCGGAGGAAGCCAAGCTCCTCGCCCTGGCGGAGAAGCACCGCGTGACCGTCCCGCGGCTTTTGATTGAGGCTGCGCTCAGCGAAGGCACGGAGTCTCCGTCGGAGCGGCGTGATCAGTTCATGCAGCTCTCAAATTTGCAGCGTCTTGTCGGGACCGTGGCGAACAACATCAACCAGATCGCGCGTCATGCGAATGCGACGGGGGAAGTGCCGGCAGAGGCTGCTGCGTCCATCGCCCACGCACGGGCTGTCATCGTCCGGATCGACCGCCACCTGGCGGAGATGGCCGGGCGGTAGTTTCTCCGTGATTCCGAACATTACCCAGGGCGACCGCATGGCGGGTCTGATGATCTACCTCGCCGGTCCGGGACGGGCAAACGAGCACGAGGAGCCGCACCTCGTTGCCGGCGATTCGGCGCTCATGGCCTGGCATGACGACAATGAGCTGAACCGTGACGCTGCCCTCGATATTGCCAACGCACTAGACCGGGCCAAGCAGTTTTTCGAAACCGAAGTAGACGGCGGACACGTCTTCCACTGCTCACTGAGTTTGGCCGCAGAAGAAGGCCAACTCACGGATCAGCGGTGGGGGGCCATCGCGGACGACTTCATGAAGGAAATGGACTTCACCGAGGACGGGGGAAGGGCCCCGGCCCGGTGGGTTGCCGTTCGTCACGGGCTGAGCAAGAACGGCAACGACCACATCCACGTCGTGGCCAGCATGGTTCGGGACGACGGGACCAAATGGAACGGCTGGAAGAGTAAGTACAAGTCACAGCAGGCGGCCCGGATACTGGAGAAGAGGCACGGCCTGAATCTGCTGGGGGATCTGCGTGCCGAGCGAGGATTCACTCCGGCGGAACAGGCTAAAGCCATCCGCCAGGGACTGCCGGAAGTCGAGCGCCACAGCCTCGCACGAACGGTCCGCTTCTGCGCTACAGCGTCAACGGATGAGGCTGAGTTTGTCCGCCGCGCACGCCAGGAAGGCATCCTCGTACGCCCCCGCTACGCGGCGGGCCGTATCGACGTCGTGACCGGGTACTCCGTGGCCGAACGGCCCCGCAAGGGTGAGCGGGCCGTGTGGTTCGGCGGCAACTCTCTGGGCCGTGACCTGGCGTTGCCGAAGCTTCGGGCTGGGTGGGAGAGCAGCCCGGAGTCAGCGGCTTCAGCTGTCGCGGAATGGAACCTTGCGGCGCGCAACCGCCGGCCCGTAAACCCAGGCCGGGAAACGGCCCAGCCATCGGCTGAGCTGTGGAGAAAGTACGCCAATGACGTCAGTTCCCTGCGGGAAAAACTGGCCACCACCGCCCATGATGATCACGCCGCTTGGGCGCAGGCAGCCCGCGAAACATCGGCGGCGTTCGGTGCATGGTCCAAACGGATCGAACCGACGCCGGGACCGCTGGCGGACGCCGCCAGGGAACTTGCCAAGTCCGCCCAGCTGCGCCGCTATCCGGCCCGGCCGGCAGTGTCCTTGCCGTCGGCACGCGGGGCGACCATGATCCTCCTTGCGGCGACGTCCAAGAGCGACCGCGCCGCCTACGCCCTCATGTTCCGGCAGCTGGCCCAAACGGCACGGGCCATCCACGACATGCACAAGGCCACCGACGACCTGCGCCGCGTCCGGGGCCTCTCGGCAGCAGTTGTTGCCGCTGGCAAGGTTGTCGAAGCCAGCGCCACCGTGCAGACACTCACGGCGCAGCCGATGTCGATGGAGACGCTGCGCCAACAGCACCCGGAGGCCAGCGAGGAAGCCCTTAGATCGAGGCTCCTGGTTGAACGTTCACGGGGCGGCTCACCGCTGCCACCCGTTTTGACCAGACCGGAAGCAGGGCAGCTGCAGGGAGCACAGTCACGGACTGGACAGCCCCACTGGCGAAACAATCCAGGCATCGAGCGATAGGGGAAGAGTATGAGCGAAGCAGACGGAATGGAAGATGCAGTGGACGCCGCGATGCGTACCGGGTTGATGGTCGCGGCCCGTATCGGCGAGCAGCTTGCCAGGATGCGTGAACAGGAACAGCGCAACATCGCCGCAGCCCAGGAACAACGAGCCCGGCAGTTGCAGGAGCGCTTTGACGCCCAGCGCGCAGCGGCCCGGGCTCAGCTGGCACCGGTCGGCCGCGAGGACTGGTGGGACAAGGCGACTCCCGAAATGATCGAACGGGTTCACGAGACGGCCACGGCATGGAAGGCCTACGACCCTGAGGCTTCCCAGGCGTCCGAGATAATCAGGGACCAAGTGCAGGGCCGGTACGGCATCGACGTGAACAACACCGGTGCGGACGAGGCCTCCGTTTCCGCCGCACTCGTCCGGGCACAGCAGACCCGCTCCGAAGCTGAAAGTGAACGGGCCAAAGCCACTGCTGCACGCAGGGATGAAGCAGTGGCCGGCGCCGCTGTTGCCGGTGCCAATCGCCAGGACCTGGAGGCCAGAGGCGAGCCGGCGTGGGACACCGGAGAACGACGCCAGCAGCTTGCCGAAAGTATGGAAGGCAACGGTGACCGCGAAGCGGTCAACTCCAGGCTCATGGCAGACAAACACCAGGGCACCCACCCGTCGGCTGCCGTGACTCAGAAACCCTCGTTAGCCAAGACTTCGAAGATGACCAAACATGGGAGCAACGGAAAAACCTTGGAACGCGGCGGACTCGAGCGTTAGCTGATGCCGTGGCGAAGGAACTTCGGCCCGTCTAGCCTCGGACTTTACAATCTGGGGCTGAATACACAGACACTCGCGAGCGAGTTGCGTGCTGTTTTCATGGACGGATTACGCAGACCGGCGGGAAACTCTCTTTCGGGCGCCCGTCATGTTGATGCGCCATCTGGCCATGTCCACGCTCACCCCAAATCTCTGGGCGACTTGGGACAGGTCCAACCTTTGGCGGACGGTCCATACCGCAGCTTTTTCAGTTATCAGGAGAGCTCCAGCCAGCCACTGGGCTTCGTCTTCAATAACCTGATCCCAATCACGGCAACCAATGGAATTAAGAGCGGGGGTGGGTGCGTGCTGCAGCAGGCCGTGGGACAGCTCATGGGCGATATTGCTAGCCTGCCTGCCAGATTCGTGAGCGTCATTGTGCACGACCAGACGCTTTGGGCCGCTGAAGACTGTCACCGCGCTGAATGCCTGGGGGTCCTCCTGCAGGAAATAGCGAGTGCCTGCTGGTTCCTGCGATTGCAGAGAAGATAAGCCAAGGACTGGGATGTCAAGGAATTCGGCCAGTGATAAGGGGTCCAAGAGGTCCAGATTGCCGAGACCTAGCTCAGTGCGAGTCTCCGAAGCGATCCTATTGACATGGCTTTTGACGAAGCCGGCTTTTCCAACCATCTATCAACGGGTCCGTAGCTGTTCATATGTGGCCTTGATAACGGACTCAAGAGCTGAGGCTGCGTCTGGGGTGAGGTGCTTGTCGCTGCGAAGGTACGTGGAGATCATAGCTAGCGGCTGAGCTTCCGGACGATTGTCGTCGCCATGCCGGACGAAGTCATCGGCAGATAGTCCTGACCACGCCGCCAGTGCAGCCAAGCCGTCCACATCCGGCCGTTTGCCTTGGGCCATTCGGGTAAGAGTGGAGGCACTAACTCCAGATTGCGAGGCCACTTGCTTCCAGTTCAAACTACGTGCCGTCCGCTCCGCATCGAGGGCAGCGTAGAAGGCTTGGGCGTCAAACCACCCCTTTAGATTCATTTCTTCCTCTCGGTAGCGATGCAAGTTGCGTTCAGAACCAAGATGATTTGAAGCTTGCAATTGACAACTACAAGTTCAATTCTAGGGCGTCTGAGGAGTCAGGTCCGCGAGGAACGCGCCACGATCGTAAGTACGAAGCGCTCAGATTTTCAGCCATTTTCGGAGCTCTTGAAGGAAACGGGTGGTCTTTCGGTCGCCTACGACAGGGGTCTGCTCAGCGGTTCGATCGGAATCCTTACTCGAGATATAGGCGGACAGCGCGGCTGCGTCCCGTCGTCGGCTCGTGGCTATTTGTGTGCCTGTAAGGGCAGGGGACCATCGAATTTTGTTCCCGCTTATCCAGTAGTGGGAACGACAGGGGAACTCCCCATTGCCGACAGACGGCCTGATATCAATCGCATCGCCATCGTAAGAGAGCTGCCACTCAGCTGGGCTGAGCGGCAATACGACCTTGTTGCCGCATCCACACGCGCACAGGTGGACAGTGGTCGCGTAGACCATTGAAATGTATAGCTTGCCGTGGATCGGATCCGAAGGAATGAACTCGACGAATTCGGGATCTAGCGACTGAAGCCTCATGATCCCTGGTCCAGGTTCAGCAAGTGATTACCGTCGGTCGTGTAGACGCTCGAAAACTCATCTTCGAAGTCGGTGTAAAAGCCAAAGAGCTTCTTCCATTTGATTACGGCAAAGGCGGCGTTCAGCATGTTCAGCTCCACGATCTGAATATTCTGGCCGTACTCGTCATCATCCTCGTCATCGAATGAGATGCGGTCGTTGTCCCAGAGGTGTTGCGTGTTCCGGGATGCGCTAGCCGTTGTCCGAATGAGGCCGCCGATTGATTCTCCGACTTGGTAAACGCCCATACCAGTGTCCACAAAGGGGACTCCAAACTCCTGAAGGCTTTGAATGATCAGTTTCTTGGCGGGACCTGCGTCCATTGATAGAAAGACAAAGTCGGCGTCCTGGAGCTCACTGATGTTCGACGCATCCACACAAGCAGGATGTCCTACTATGTTTCGGCGCATTGCTTCGTATTTGGTCCGTAGGAATTCGGTTTTGAAGGGCGCAGCACTCAGCTCTTCGACCGAAGCAGCCCCTGGCGAGCGGAACGCGTTGTGTGTGAGCATCCTGTCGCCGTCATATAGATGGATTTCCTCCACGGGTGTCTTGGCCACACAATCCAGAATGTACGAACCGGTGCCTCCCACTCCAACTATCACCACTTTCCGGAGACGCATTTTGTCAGTCACAGCGCCGATGCAGGCGCGGCTTGTGGCCGAATCAAAATACCTAAAGACCGACTCGTGTTCGTCTGCCAAGATGGGCGGGAATGTTCTGACCCTGACTTCTGGACTAACGGCCTGAGCGTAGGCCCATAGCATGTCGGCGTATGTTGACATCTTCTCGTAGTAGTCCCCGTAGGTGGGGTCCGGCTTGTGGGAAAACATTGCGCTCGCCACGAGTTCCGACCCGAGGGGTATGGGCCCGAACTGGATAATCAAGTCGTCCAGGCGTCTCCCCATGTCGTCGCAGGGTGTTTCCTCCACTGTCGCGCCGATGAAGTACACAACATGGGTGCTGGGGGCCGCTGTCCTATCCCCGCTCATCGTCAGCTCTGATGCCAGGAATCCGTAAGAAACGACACGGTTTGAAGTTACGTAAGGAACTTTGACCAGAAGGTGGTTGGAACGCACCTCGACGTCATAGCCCTCGTCCTGGAGCCGCTGCAGGTCTGGGCTACGAGCGATTAGTTGTCTTGACATTGATAATCGTTCCCTTCTTCTTTACTTCTACCCACTGCCCTGGAGCCAGGCTGCCCTCGTGGTTGGGATCCTTGGCCTTTCGGTACGTAACGGTGTATCGGGTATCAGGGGCGGGTGGTACCGGGAAAGCGATCGCAACCAGCTCCTCGTAGTGCAGGATCGCCGATTCCAAGTCGTGCTGCACGCCATTGACGACGATAACGAAGTCCTTTTCCTTCTGACGCTCTGACCCGGCGAGTGGTTCAGTCCTAGTGGCGGTCATTACATCCTCCTGAATTGCGTTATAGGCAGCTGATTGCAACCTTCGAATTTGAGTCTAGCCTAACAATTCGACTTTCGCAATTCTTACCAAAGAGGTTGCCCGACAGCCAATACATATTGGTGAACAACTGTCCACGCATCAGCTCGCGTTGTCAGGCCGACCGGCTCCCGCCAATCGAAGATCCCTACCTCCGGCAAGACGTGCGGCAGGGATGTCTTCTCCGCAGAGAGAGATTTATGCCGTAAGCGCACTTCTTGAATGGTCCTTCTTTGTCCCATGAGAATGCGCATGTGCGGGTCGGCGTGGTTCAGCCACCAAGTACTTACTCCGAGGGCGGGCTCCATGCGCAGGTGTTCCCAAGCCCGCCAGATGCCCTCCATCCGGATGAGGGCTTCGGGGTGCTTGTACCACTCCGGGCACCAGACGAATGCCGCACCGCTCATCAACCCGGGACGACACCCGACATCAGAACGAGGGAAGCTCGTAGGTCGGTAACGGACGCCACACCGTGTTGCACTACATGCAGCGCTGAGACCGTTTGGTATGGAGTGCGTTGATGACCTCTGACAATTTTGTCTAATCGATTGTAACGAATTGTTAACTGTTTGCCAGAAGTTGACGGAAATTGAGGTCGCCTAGTTAGTGTGACGCTTGTCGTTCACTCGACACTCACCTTCAATAACACGAGGAGATCAGAATGAAGCGGTCATTTCGCAGGGGTATCGTTGGCCTTGGGCTCACAGGGATACTGTTAGCAGGCGGCGCTGTCAGCGCACAGGCGGTGACAACTCAAACGAACTTCGACGGTAACGCGAACCGGTTCCAGCAATCGAGGTACTTCGAGTATCAAACCAAGACGACAACATCCAGTTCGCAGATCCGTTTTAACACCATCGGGGGCGGATACCAAATGAATATCAAAGCCCAGCGCAGTGATACGGGAGGCCAGTTTTCAGAAAGCAAGGGCTTGGGAACCGGTTACACCTACAGCATCACGAACGGAACCCCAACTGGGGTGCAGACCCGATTGATCGTTACGAACAATTCGTGGACTACCGTGGACGTCGCCATCACCGGTTGGTACAAGACTAACTAAGCCGCGTGATGGGAGGCGCGGGGGTTTCGACCTCCGTGCCTCCGTCTGGATGACGAGAGAGGACCACGTGTCGTTGAAGTACTTCTTGCGGATCGATTGGCGATTGGTCGCTACCGCACTTCTTATTATCGCTATTAATGTTTATACCGGCTTTCATGCAGTCCAGGGC
>NZ_JADPVH010000087.1 GCF_026932795.1 Paenarthrobacter sp. Z7-10
GCCGGAGACCATCCAAGGAAGGCGAAAGCACCGACCGACACGGTCGCGCCCCACGAACCAGCAACCCGCACCGATCCAGCCCGGCAGGAACAAAAAGCCGCTACGACACCAAACCCGACGTCAAACCACTACCGACCCACCCACCTAGGCCCTCAACGAACCGAAGCGGTTTACAGCCACAACGCCCAAACTGGCTAAGTCCTGGAGTGCTCAGTAGGCTTCGTAGTGAACGGATATCGGCCATTCTGAGAGGACCATAGCCATGACTGAGCAAAACCTTCCCGATCAAGACCTGACGATCGTGGGCGAGGACGAGGCAATTCCCGATCCCGACGTGGACGCGGTGTCGCCGGATACCGTGGAGGAACTCAGCAGTCAGGGACCGGACGACTATCCCGATGCGGCGGAAAATAACCCGGACAACTGGCGTGAGGACCCCTTGGTCCATAGCGAGGGCGAGCCATCGACGGACCCCAATGAGCCTGGCTCTGAATCTGATCAGACGCTGCGTGAGGAGACGGAGGAGGAGCGGTACCTCGACGGGGACGAGCAGGTGCCGCCGGAAGAGCCGACCATTGGCGAGGCAGCCGAAGACGTTGACTTCGATTCGCCGGTGGATTCGGACGAGGCCGATGCCAGCGATGACGCTGCACATTTGGGCGGCTCGCCGCTGAGCCAGTTCGAGCCGGAGGATCTGGACCGCTAGCGGTCGATCGGCCAGAAGTCCGCGGAATCCTGCCGCTTGTTCGGCTTGCTCCCGCGTGTGCCGGGGGCGCACAGTAGGTACGTGCAACGCATCGACTTGCCCCCCGACTTCGCCAAGGCCGTTCATGCCTTTGAGCGCTATTTGGTGTCCGAACGAGCACGGTCGGACCATACAGTGCGTGCGTATCTAGGCGACGTGGACTCGTTGCTGCTGCATGCTGTCACCGAGGGGGCCACCAGTCTGGAGGGCTTGGAGCTGGGCACGTTGCGCCGATGGCTGGGGGAGCAGAGCTCAGCGGGACTGTCCCGGGCCACCCTCGCCCGCCGAGCGGCAACAGCGCGCAGTTTCACCGCGTGGGCCACGCGGGAGGAACTGATTGCGGTGGACCCGGCGCTGCGGCTGAAAGCACCCAAGCGCGAACAAAGCCTGCCCGGTGTGCTGGCACTGCCGCAGCTGGCACGGCTCTTCGCTGATCTGGCGCAGCGGGCGCAGGACGGCCAAGCGATGGCCCTGCGTGATCTGGCCCTGATAGAGCTTTTGTACGCCACCGGGCTCCGGGTAGGGGAACTGGTGGCTCTCGACATCGACTCACTCAACCGGGAGCGCCGGACTTTGACGGCCCTGGGTAAGGGCAACAAGGAGCGCACGGTACCCTACGGCCAGCCGGCCGCGACTGCGGTCGAGGGGTGGCTGACCAACGCACGGCCCGCTTTATGCACGCCGGCAAGCGGCCCGGCCTTGTTTCTGGGCCAGCGCGGACGGCGGATGGACCAGCGGCAGGTGCGCACCGTCGTCGAACGGCTGTTTCATGCGCTCGGTGATACTTCGGCGACCAGTCCGCACGCGCTGCGCCACTCGGCGGCGACGCACCTGCTCGACGGCGGAGCGGACCTTCGCGCGGTACAGGAAATCCTGGGGCACAGCAGCTTGGCCACGACACAGATCTACACGCATGTCTCCGTGGATCGGCTCCGGAACAGCTACCTTCAGGCCCACCCGCGGGCCTGAACGCCGAGTTGCCTCCCGCGCCCGCCTCCCGCGCCCGGCCAGCGTGCTGCCTCCCGCGCCCTTCTTCGACGCAAATGCCATGTGGGGAATTTCACTGGCGTTATTAGCGCCGGTACGGCACAATATGAGGAAGTGCGGTGGAGAATGCCGCACATTGAGAATCAGGGACTGTAGATCGGCAATTCCTGCGCCCGCAGTGGCAGTTCATCCAGGCAGAAGGTCGTTGGGGAAGACGTACCTACAGCTATGGAGGATGGAATGTCTGTTGTGATCACGCGCGGAGTCTTGTTTGTGCACTCGGCCCCTACGGCGCTGTGCCCGCATATCGAGTGGGCCATTGAATCGGTCGTGGACAAGCGGACCGATCTTCAGTGGATCCCTCAGCCTGCCGACCCGGCCATGTTCCGGACTGAGCTGGCCTGGACTGGTGCGCAGGGAACCGGCTCATTGCTGGCCTCTGCCCTGCGTGGTTGGGCCCACCTGCGCTACGAGGTCACCGAGGAAGCCAGCGTCGGCGTCGATGGCGGCCGATGGTCGCACACTCCCGAACTCGGGATTTTTCATGCCGCCACGGACGTCCACGGCAACATCATGGTGTCGGAGGACCGGATCCGCTACGCGTATGAGTCCGGTGCAGGCGATCCGGCCGCCGTCTACCACGAGCTTTCGCTCGCCCTGGGCGAAGCATGGGACGAGGAACTGGAGCCGTTCCGCCACGCGGCCGAGGGCGCTCCGGTGCGCTGGCTGCACCGAGTGGGCTGAAACCGCACTCCTGCCATAACACCGAAGGAGCCGGTCCCCGCGGGGGCCGGCTCCTTTTGGCTGCGTAGGGCTGTCCACTGCCCGGGAATCCTGTCCAGCGGCCGCCGGACGGGAGGACGGGTGGCCTAGTGGTTTCGGATCACCACGACGGCGTTATGCCCACCGAAGCCGAACGAGTTACTCAGCGCCACGATGTCGCCCGACGGCAGATCGCGCGCGGTGGTGACAATATCCAGTGGGATTTCCGGATCCTGGTTTTCCAGGTTGATGGTGGCCGGTGCCTTGCGTTCGTAGACCGCGAGGACCGTCATAACCGCCTCCACCGCTCCTGAGGCACCCAAGAGGTGGCCCGTCTGGGACTTGGTAGCGGAGACCGGAACATTCTGTACGTGATCACCGAGTGCGGCTCTGAGTGCCGTGTATTCGGGGCGGTCGCCGACCGGAGTCGACGTTGCGTGGGCGTTAACGTGCGCCACGTCTTCAGGCTGCGCGCGGGCGTCGAAAAGTGCCGCCTTGAGTGCTCTGGTGGCGCCGAGCCCTTCCGGATCCGGGGCGGTGATGTGGTACGCGTCGGCCGTCACCGACGTACCTGCCAGCTCACCGTAAATGCGGGCCCTGCGGGCCAAAGCGTGCTCTTCGGCTTCGAGCACCAGCGCTCCGGCGCCCTCGCCCATGACGAACCCGTCACGGTCGCGGTCATAGGGACGGGAGGCATGCTCCGGGTCGTCGTTGCGCCGGGAGAGCGCCTGCATGGAGGAAAAGGCGGCCAGTGGCAGCGGATGGATGGCGGCTTCGGCACCGCCGGCCATCACCACGTCCGCTTTGCCGGAACGGATCAGCTCCAAACCCTGGTGCAGCGCTTCCGTCCCGGAGGCACACGCGGACACCGGGGTGTGGGCGCCTGCGCGTGCACCCAGATCCAGGCTCACGGCCGCGGCGGCACCATTGGGCATGAGCATGGGAACGGTCATCGGGAGTACCCGGCGGGGTCCTTTTTCGCGCAGGGTGTCCCAGGCGTCGAGCAGCGTCCAAACCCCGCCAATGCCGGTGGCAAAGGCAACAGCGAAGCGGTCATGGTCCACCTCGGTGATGCCGGAATCCTTCCAGGCCTCACGGGCGGCGATGACGGCGAATTGACTGGATGGGTCCAGCCGCTTGGCTTCCACCCGGGTGAGCACCTCGGAGGCGGGAGTGGAGACTCGCGCCGCAAAGTGCACGGGCAGCTCGTACTTGGCTACCCAGTCGTCGGTCAGGGTGTGCGCGCCGGAAACGCCCTTGAGGGCGTTCCTCCACATGGTGGGGACGTCGCCGCCAATCGGCGTGGTAGCTCCGAGTCCGGTGATGACTACTTTGCGGGCCATGGTTCTACTCTCTGGGTATGGTCTGCAGGTGTGCAGCAATTCTTCGGTTCCGGATGGCCGGCCTTGGCGGCCGGCCATCCGGATGCCCGGTTAAGGGCAGGGCGCTGGACTAAGCCTGGGCGCCGGAAATGTAGGTGACGGCGTCGCCGACGGTCTTCAGGTTCTTGACTTCCTCGTCCGGAATCCGCACGCCGAACTTCTCCTCGGCATTGACCACGATGGTCATCATCGAGATGGAGTCGATGTCGAGATCGTCCGTGAAGGACTTGTCCAGCTCAACCGCTTCCGGGGCCAGGCCCGTCTCTTCATTGACGATTTCCGCCAGGCCGGCCAGGATTTCTTCGTTGCTAGCCACTGATGGCTCCTTTTCTGTTGATTCTGCTTCGACGCTCGTACGCATACGGATGAGGCAGGTTGGATCAAACCACGGTTGCGGCCTGAAATGCTATCGGGTTGTTCCGCACAGCAAGCATAACTAGGGAAGCACCACTACCTGGGCACCAAAGACAAGGCCGGCGCCAAAGCCGATCTGCAGCGACAATCCGCCGTGCAGCTCGGGATTTTCCTGCAGCAGCCGGTGCGTTGCCAGCGGAATGGAGGCTGCCGAGGTGTTGCCCGCATCGGCAATATCGCGGGCGATCATCACGGAGTCCGGCATCTTCAGCTGTTTGGCCAGCTCATCGATAATGCGCATGTTGGCTTGGTGCGGGACGAAAGCGGCAAGATCGGCCACGGACACGCCGGCCGCGTCGAGCGCCTGCTTGGCTGCCTTGGCCATTTCCCATACCGCCCAGCGGAAGACTGTCTGACCGTCCTGGCGCAGGGTCGGCCACAGCCGGGTTTCGTCGGCGGCCACCGCCGCGTCGTCCGTGTCGCCGTCGTTCTGCATGGCCGTGGCACTGAAGTCGCGGACCGCCAGGAGCGAGTGCGTCATGCCTATTGCATCCCAGCGGCTGCCATCGGATCCCCAGATGGAGGGGCCGATGCCGGCCTGCTCGGCGGGTCCCAC
Source organism: Paenarthrobacter sp. Z7-10 (assembly GCF_026932795.1). GTDB lineage: Bacteria > Actinomycetota > Actinomycetes > Actinomycetales > Micrococcaceae > Arthrobacter_M. The sequence continues at coordinate 4,847 of NZ_JADPVH010000087.1, forward strand.
CACGACGGCGCCGGCGCCGTCGCCGAGCAGGAAGGAGATGGTCCGTTCGTGGTTGTCGATGACGTCGGAGAGCTTTTCCACGCCCACGACCAGGACGTATTTGGCGCTCCCGGCGCGCACCAGAGCGTCCGCCTGGGCGATGCCGTAGCAGTATCCGGCGCAGGCGGCGGAAACATCGAAGGCCGGAGCCGGCGTCGCCCCCAGCCGCTCGGCCAGCAGCGAGGCGGCCGACGGGGTGGCATAGGGGTGGGTCACGGTGGAGACGATGACCGCGCCCAGTTCGGAGGCTTCGATGCCTGCACCGAGCAGCGCCTCACGGGCGGCTCCTTCGGCCATGTCCACGACGCTGACGTCCCGGCCGGCGCGGTGCCGGGTGACTATGCCGGTGCGCTGGCGGATCCACTCGTCGGAGGAATCAATCCACTGGCAGATGTCGTCATTGGTGACGATGATGTCCGGCCGGTAGGCGCCAATGCCCAGGATTCCGCTGTACTCATGCAGGGGGGCCTGATTCAGCGTGGGGGTGCTCACTGGTGTCCTTCTTCCTGGCCGGTCGGGCCGGCTGCCAAGTCGCGTGTGCGGGCGATCAGTTCCCTCGCGGAATCCAGATCGGCGGGTGTCTTTAGGGCAACGGTAGCAACGTTGGGCATCGCGCGCTTGGCCAGGCCCGTGAGGGTTCCGGCTGGCGAGAGCTCGATCAGGGCCGTCACGCCCATCGAGAGCATTGTTTCCATGCACAGATCCCAGCGAACGGGACGGGAGACCTGGGCGATCAGGCTTGTCATCACGGCATCGCCTTCCGCCACCGGCTGGCCGTCGAAGTTGGAGAGCAGGGTCTGCGCCGGATCGTTGGCGCTCAGGCGCGGGCGCAGGGCCTCCAGCGCTGATACAGCTGGCGACATGTGGTGCGTGTGGAACGCCCCTGCAACTGGCAGCGGGATCACACGGGCCTTCGCTGGCGGGTTCGCGGCGAGCGTTTCCAGCTGCTTCAACGTGCCGGCTGCGACAGTCTGCCCGACGCTGTTCATGTTCGCGGCGGTCAGGCCTGCCGCCTCGATTGCGGCCAGCACCTCCTCGGGCTTACCGCCGACGACGGCGCTCATGCCGGTCGCTGCGGCGGCCGCCGCCGTGGCCATGCCGGTGGCCCGCTCCCGGACAAACAACATTGCGTCCGCTTCACTGAGCACTCCGGCCAGCGCGGCCGCCGGGATCTCGCCCACCGAATGTCCGGCCAGGACCGCTCCGGCGGGGACCCCGCCGTCGAACGTTCCGCCGTCCAGCTCACCGCCGCCGAACAAAGCGTGGGCGGTGAGCAGGGAGGCCGCGACGATCAGCGGCTGGGCCACGGCGGTGTCCTTAATGGTTTCCGCATCCGAGACGGTGCCGTGAGTCAGCAGGTCCAGTCCGGCCGCCTCGCTCAGTTCATCAAGGCGGCGCGCCACGGAAGGCAGCTCCAGCCAGGGCGAGAGGAATCCGGGGGTTTGGGCACCCTGTCCGGGGCAGACAATAGCAAGCACGGTATCCAGCTTTCCAAACAGAACTGCATTTACATGGTGTTTGCGTACACCAAGCTCAGAGGGTCCCTTTGTAGGAAGTCTACAACGACGGGGGTCGGGTGGCCGGATTCTCGGTACGGCCGGCAGGGCGCTCCACGCCCGGCCGCGACGCGGCGGCAAGCCGGCCCACGACCAGTGCCGTCTGCAGGACAAAGGCCTCCCGCGGGATCAGCGGATCCCAGCCGGTTACGTCGCAGACGCGGCGCAGCCGGTAGCGGACCGTGTTCGCGTGCACGAACAACTCGCGGGCCGAGGCTTCCAGCGAGTGGCCCAGCTGAAGGTAAGTGCTCAGTGTTTCAACCAGTCCGTTGGAGGCGGCGACCAAGGGCCGGTAGATGTTCTTGACCAGCGCGCGCCGGGCAAGTTCATCCCCGGAGATGACCCGCTCGGGCCACAGATCGTCCGCCGCCACCGGCCGTGGAGCCCCCGGCCAAGCGGCCGCGGCGGCGAGTCCGGCAAAGGCGGCCTGGGCGGAACTGCTGGCCTCCATCAGCGACGGGGCCAACGGTCCATAAACCACCGGGCCGGGAGCAAAAAGTTCACTCAAGCGCAGGTAAGCCGTGTCCTGATCCGCCACCCCACCGAGCACCAGGATGAGCCGGTCGCCCTGAATGCCGACCAGCGCGTCCTCCGCGAGCCGGGCGGCCGCGCGGCGCAGATCCGCCACGAATCCGGCATTGGGCTCGGCTGGCGCGTTGCCGACCAGCACCGAGAAGCGGGCCTGGGATGTCCAGCCCAAGGCGGCGATCCGGGAGCGCAGGGCATCGGTGTTTTCGCCGCGCAGGATCGCATCAACAATGAGCGCCTCCAGCCGGGTATCCCAGGATCCGCGTGTTTCGGCGGCCCGCGCGTAGACGTCCGCCGCGGCGAAGGCCACCTCACGGGAGTATCGGAGCACGGCTTCGCGCAGGGCCCCCTGCTCCGCCTTGGGTGCCAGCTCGGGAACATGGTCTTCCACCACCTGCACTACCGTGCGGATGAGCGCAAGCGCCCGCTGCAGGCTGATGGAGCGGGTCAGCTCGGTGGGCGCCGTGCCGAAAACATCGGAGAGCACCCAGGACGGCGACGACGGCCGCTGGTACCAGGAAACAAAGGCGGCTATTCCATTCTGCGCCACCATGCCCAACGCCGAGCGTTCATCCGCACTGAGCCGCCGGTACCACGGCAGCGTGCTGTCAAGCTCCCGCAAAGTGGTGCTGGACAGCCGGCCCACATTGGCCCGCAGCTTTTCCAGGGTCAGTGCCGGCGGATCCGCTGGCACTGCGGCCTTCCGTACAGACGACCGTGCCGGGGTGCGGGATGCCGGGGTCCTGCCGGTCGCAGGGGCCGCTGGGGTGCGGGAAGTCTGAGATGCCGGGGTGCCCCCGGCAGGGGCGCTGGTTGGGGCAGGACGGGAGGTCTTGGAAGTTCGTGATGCCGTCGGAGCGACGTCGGAGCTGCTGGAAGTCTCGGCCATGCTCCGAGCATACGGCCCGGGCGAAGGAACCTCCATTTGTGTGAACACTACAAACGCGGCATCCGATGGCCGAACTCCACCACAGCCAAAGCGCCCAGCCGCACCACACCTTAAGCGCGAAACCCCAGCGACCCCGAAACCCGAACAGATCTGCTGGGGTTTTGCGGGGAAGCTGGGGTTTCGTGGGTGGAAACGGGAGGTTGGGTCAGCTGTCGCCGCCGACCACGCCGGTGGTTCCAGCATTGACGTCGAGCAGCTGGTACTTGTCAATCGCCTGCCGCGGAGCCTGTGCGTCGACTTCTCCACGGCGGGCCAGCATCTCCAAGGCCCGGACCACGATCGAGTGACTGTCGATCTTGAAGAACCGGCGGGCCGCGGCACGGGTGTCAGAGAAGCCAAAGCCATCGGCGCCCAAGCTGGCAAACTCGTTCGGAATGAACTGGCGGATCTGATCCGGAACTGCCTTCATGTAGTCAGTCACGGCCACGATGGGACCAGTGGCCCCAGCCAGAGCGGAGGTGACGAACGGAGTACGGGCCGTCGCGGCAGGATCCAGGAACGCTTCTTCCTCGGCGGCAAGGCCGTCGCGGCGCAACTCCGTCCAGGAGGTAACGGACCAGACGTCCGCTGAGACGCCCCAGTCCTCGGCCAGGATCTGCTGGGCCTCCAGTGCCCACGGCACCGAGACGCCGGAAGCCAGCAGTTGCGTGCGCGGCCCGTCGATCTTGGCCGGTTCGAGCAGATAAATGCCGTTGGTGATTCCCTCCACGTCCATGTTTGCCGGAGCAGCGGGCTGCAGGATGGGCTCGTTGTACACGGTCAGGTAGTAGATCAAGTCCCGAGCGGTGGAGTCCGGTCCGTACATCCGGTTCAGCCCGTCGCGCATGATCACCCCGATTTCGTATCCGTAGGCCGGGTCGTAGGTGACGACGGCGGGGTTGGTGGAGGCCAGCAGCGGGGAGTGTCCGTCGGCGTGCTGGAGTCCTTCACCGGTGAGGGTGGTCCGGCCGGCCGTCGCGCCGATCAGGAATCCTCGGGTCATCTGGTCCGCCGCGGCCCAGAGCGCGTCGCCGGTGCGCTGGAAGCCGAACATGGAGTAGAAGACGTAGATCGGGATCAGCGGCTCGCCGTGGGTGGCGTAGGAGGTGCCGGCTGCGGTGAAGGCGGCGACGGAGCCTGCTTCGTTGATGCCGGCGTGCACGATCTGTCCGGAGATGGATTCCTTGTAGGCCAGCAGCAGGTCGCGGTCCACGGAGAGGTAGTTCTGTCCGTTGGGGTTGTAGATCTTCGCGGTGGGGAAGAACGCGTCGATGCCGAAGGTGCGCGCCTCATCGGGAATGATCGGCACCACCCGCTGGCCGAATTCCTTGTCCCGCATCAGGTCCTTGAGTAGCCGGACGAAGGCCATGGTGGTGGCCGCGTACTGTTTGCCCGAGCCCCGGTTGGCGACCTCGTAGGCCTTGTCCCCGGGAAGGGTCAGTTCGGTGTGCTTGGTGCGCCGCTCAGGAACGAAACCACCCAGTGCGGAACGCCGTTCCATCAGGTACTTGATTTCCGGGGCGTCCATGCCGGGGTGGTAGTAGGGCGGGCGGTACGGGTCCTTCTCCAGCGCTTCGTCGCTGATCGGGATCCGCAGGTGGTCGCGGAAGTCCTTGAGGTCCTGCAGCGTGAGCTTCTTCATCTGATGGGTGGCGTTGCGGGCCTCGAAGTGTGTGCCCAGGCCGTAGCCCTTGACCGTGTGCGCGAGGATGACGGTGGGTTTACCGGTGAATTCGGTGGCGGCCTTGTAGGCGGCGTAGACCTTGCGGTAGTCGTGCCCGCCGCGCTTGAGGTTCCAGATCTGCTCATCGGTCAGATCGGCGACCATTTCTTTTGTCTGCGGGCTCTGGCCGAAGAAGTGGTCGCGGACGAATCCGCCGGATTCGCCCTTGTAGGTTTGGTAATCGCCGTCGACTGTGGTGTTCA
>NZ_JADPVH010000088.1 GCF_026932795.1 Paenarthrobacter sp. Z7-10
CGGACTGCTGCGCCACCCGGACCGTGCCCGCCGTCGTGCCTGATCCCGAAATCGCCACGACCACGTCGCCGCGTTGAACCGACGGCGTGGTGCTTTCCCCGATGACGTGCACCGGCAGGCCGAGGTGCATCAGGCGCATCGCAAACGCGTTTGCCATCAGGCCACTGCGGCCCTCGCCGTCGGCGAAGATTCGCGGCGCGCCGGCCAACACATCAGCCAGGCGTCGGACATCCTCCCGCTCGACGCGCTGCACCACCGTGGTGATCTCGGAAAGGACGACGTCCAACAAGTCCAATTGCTGCTGGCCGGGATGGCGCATCCCATCCTGGAGGAAGCCTCAGCGCTGACGGGCGAGGCAACACTGATGGCGGTCCGGGACGGGGATCAGCAACTGTACGTCCACTCGGTCCAGGGGCCCCAAGGCGTCAGCGTTATCGGCAGGCCGGGTGCCCACGGTCCATACACTGCACTGCACCGCCCAGGGCAAAGTGCTGGTCTCCATGGCGCCACAAACCATTCGCGAGGACCTGTTGAGCAGCCTTGAGCTGACCGCCAAAGGCCCCAACTGCATCACCGACCGCCAGCTTTTCCGTGCGGCCCTAGACGAAGTGCGGACCCGCGGCTGGGCCCTGGCCGATCAGGAACACGAGGCAGGCATCCGCGCCGTGGCTGTCCCCGTTCTCGGACCCGATGGCGTGCCACTCGCCGCGATCTCGACCGCCGCGCCGGCCTATCGGACCAGCATCGAGCATCTCATCGAATACGTGCCGGTATTCACGGCGGCCGGACGCCGGATCGCCGTTCGGATGCCGTCCCGCTGATCCCCTGCTCGGGGACTTCCCATCATCGTTGTGCGAGATTTGTTCTGCCGCCCCCGCTGTGAATGTAGTTCATGAGATCACGGATACCGAAGCACCAGGCCGGTATTTTTTCTGTTGCTCCAACTTCATTGATCAGCGTTCCCAAGTGAGGGCTGGAAATCTGCACGATGTCGCCCAGGTGATGAGTGAAGCCTTGGCCGGGCTCGTCACGGTCCTGTGTTGGGGCGAAGAGAGTTCCGGTGTAAAGAGCGATGCCGTCAGGGTATTGGTGGTGGTCACCGATTGTCGCACCGACCAGTTCTTCGAAGCTGCGACTGATCCGACCGACGTTGCTGCTCCCGACCAGCTGGTAACCGTCCTTTCCCTGGACGTTGAGAAGGATTTCCTCGGTACGCAGGGTCTCCATCGTGAAGACCTCGTCGAAGAGGCGGATGAACGGACCCAGTGCGCTTGAAGCGTTGTTATCCTTGGCTTTTCCGAGCAGGAGCGCGCTGCGACCTTCAACATCGCGCAGGTTCACGTCGTTGCCGAGTGTCGCACCCACCGTCTTCCCCGCAGAGTTTACGAGGAGCACAAGTTCCGGTTCCGGGTTGTTCCATGACGAAAAGGACGGGATGCCAATCATGGCCCCGGTTCCGACCGAGGACAGCACGGGGGCTTTGGTAAATACTTCCGGATCCGGGCCAATGCCGACCTCGAGGTACTGGGACCAGAGTCCTTCAGCCGTCAGAACTTTCCGGGCTTCATCGGCTTCGGCGGATCCGGGCCGCACCCCCTGCAGACTCCCGCCCAGGGCTGCGCCGACGAGCTCACGCATTCGGGCCGCCTGGTGCGGGTCACCCCCAGTTCTTTCTTCGATGACGCGTTCGATCATGCTGTCGACAAAGGTCACCCCGCAGGCCTTGATGACTTGGAGGTCCACCGGGGCCAGCAGATGGGGGCGGGCTGAGTCCCTTGCCAGGGAGGCATCGACGAGGTCAGCGATGCGCCAGCGCGGAGTAGTCAGGCTGGCTCTGACGTCTGCGAGGAGAGTCTCTGATTCCAGCAGATCCGACACCGTGGCCCAGACGGGCTGGAGGTCATACGCGTGCTTCCCGCTAAAGGCTGCGACGCGCGGACCATTACTTTCGGTGTCCCAAATGCGGCCGATCATCAGGGCGTCCTCAGAGTCCTCAGGGAGCACATCCGTCATGGTGAGACCGTCTGGAGAAGTGTCGCCCGGGTGCTCATCGTACGGCCGTCACTGGCTGCGGCCGTGTCCATACACCGTCGATGCGTTGCGGCACCGACCAGGGGTTGGGGTCTTGTAAGGCTTCCGGAAGTCTTGCGTGCGGAAAATCCTGGAAGGCCACCGGGCGCAGGAACCGCCGGACGGCGGCCGTCCCAACGGACGTTGTGGTCGTCGTTGTTGCTGGGTACGGTCCACCGTGGTGCTGGGCGTAACTGACCGTCACACCGGTGGGCCAGCCGTTCCATAGGACGCGACCGCTGATGTCGGTGAGGCGGGCGGCGAGGTCGTTGACGTCGTCGTCCTCTTCGGCCTGAATTGTGGTGGTCAGCTGCCCCTCGAGTAGCCCCGCCAGTGCGGTCAGTTCCGACTCCGTCGCGTATTCGATGATCAGGCTGGCCGGTCCGAACATTTCCTGGCGGAGAAGCTCGGGTTGGTCGAAGACGGCCGAGCTGGCAGCATGTAGAACGGTAGGTAGTGGGGCGGGCTCAAAGTTGCCCTCGACGATTCGCTGCACTCCCGGTTGATCACTGAGGTGTTCAACGGCATTTGTGTAGCCCTCGTGCAGCCGTTCGGTAAGTAGCGGTGCCGGTTCAAAGTCTGCGAGGGCGCGGTTCAGGACGCCTGATGCTTCCGCTGTGGCCCCTGCCGGCACAAAGAGCAGGCCTGGCTTGGTGCAGAACTGTCCCATGCCGAGACTGAGCGATCCAGCGTATCCCGTAAGAATGGTGTCCCGGCGCGCTGACCAGGCTTTCGCCGTCACAAAGACTGCGTTAATGCCTCCGAGCTCACCATAAAACGGGATGGGCTCCGCCCTGGAGGACGCGCGCTGCGCTAGCGCCCGCCCTCCCGCCGTGGAGCCCGTGAAGCCGATGGCTTTGACCAGCGGGTGGTCCACAAGTGCTTCCGCCGCTGCCCGTCCGGTCACTAGGGTGAAAAGAGCCTGGGGGGCTCCGCCCTCGAGGAGGCCGCGTTGCACGGTTTCGGCCGTACGGACCGAGAGTTCGGGATGACCCTCGTGGGCTTTGTAGACGACGGAGCATCCGGCGGCCAGGGCCGAGGCAGTGTCGCCGCCCATGACGCTGAAGGCAAAGGGAAAGTTCGAGGCGCCGAAGACGCCGACCACGCCCAGCGGTACGTTCATCCGCCGCAGATCAGGCCGGGGTCCCATTCCCCATTGTGGATCTGCATGGTCGATGGTCGCATCCAGGTGCTCACCCGAACGGATTTCCGAGGCAAACAACCGTAGCTGGAAAATCGTGCGCTTCAGCTCGCCTTGCAGGCGGGTTAGGCCGAGATGAGTCTCTCGGGCTGCCAGCGGTACGAGGACGCCGGCGTCGGCTTCAAGTGCCGCAGCCACGGCCTCCAGCCAAGCAGACCGCGTGCGCAAATCGGCGCCGCGTCCGAGCAGGAACGCTGCCTGGGCTGCGTTGACGATAGAGTCTAGGTCCGAAAGATTAGTGTTCACTGGTTGACTCCTACCGGGCTGACGACGGGAACGGTCACGGCTGCTCGACTGCCGATCTCCAGCCAGCCCTCCCCCTGCGGGAACCGCCATTTTTCCAGGGACGGGCTGAGAATCTGTGCTCCCGTCCCGGGCGATAAGGGCGCTGCGTAGCGGCCGTTGGTGATGCGGATGGGCTCCACGAAGTGCTCGTGCAGGTGATCCACGTATTCAATCATTCTGCCCTCCTGGCTGCCGGAAACGGCGGCATAGTCGAAGAAGGAAAAGTGCTGCACGAGCTCGCACAGACCAACACCGCCGGCGTGCGGGCAGACAGGTACGTTGAACCGGGCGGCCAGTAGGAGGTTGGCGATGTTTTCATTGACGCCGGCGACCCGGGTTGAGTCCAGCTGGAGTACGTCGATGGCCTGGGCCTGCAGAAGTTGTTTGAAGACAATGCGGTTTGCCACTGCTTCGCCCGTCGCTACGCGAACGGGTACCACGCCCGCTCGGATGGTGGCGTGGCCGAGAATGTCGTCGGTGCTGGTGGGTTCTTCGATCCAGTAGGGATCGAAATCCGCGAGCCCGTTGACCCAGTCGATAGCTTCGGCCACGTCCCATCGCTGGTTGGCGTCAATGGCGATCGGCAGCGAGCCCACGGCTTCGCGGGCCAGCGCCATGCGGCGACGGTCGTCGTCGATGTTGCCGCCGACCTTCAGCTTGATCATGGAAAAGCCGTCGGCCGCAGCCTCCCTGCTGAGCCGGACCAGCTTTTCATCGCTGTAACCGAGCCAGCCCGGAGACGTGGTGTAGGCAGGGTATCCGTTGGCCATTAGCGCTTCGATGCGGCGCGCTTTACCTTCCCGGCCCGCGACGAGGATATCCAGCGCCCGCGTGGGGTCGAGGGCGTCGCTGATGTGCGTGAAATCGACCACATCGACGATTTCCTGGGGCTCCATCTCGCTCAGGAGCAACCAGAGCGGTTTCTTTTCCCGCTTGGCGCGGATGTCCCAGAGCGCGCTGATTAGGGCACCACACGCCATTTGGGTCACCCCCTTTTCAGGACCGAGCCAGCGAAGCTGCGAATCGTGAACCAGTCGACGAGAGGCGGTCCCAAGGTCGAAAATGAGCTCGTCGATGTCCCGGCCGCGGAGCAATGCCGCGTATGAATCGATGGCACTGGTGATTATTTCGTTGCCGCGACCGCAGGAGAAGACGAATCCGTGCCCTTCTTCCCCGCCATCGGTTCGGATAATAACGTAGGCCGCCGAGTAGTCGGGGTCGACGTTGACCGCATCCGAACCGTCCAGCTCCAGTGAAGTGGGAAATCGGATGTCCTGCGTGATGATGGAAGTGATCGTTGCCATGGGGTCTCTATCTGGTGAGGGGATGAAATCCTATAGGAATAAATAGCATCATATATGGAATGTGGTTTGGATCAAGTTGGCCTCCCGGTCACGGAGCCATTCGCACCTGCTCCACTTCCGCCAGCTGGGGTGGTTGCACGTCGAAGGCATGCGCGAAGCGGTGGTAAGAGTTCCGAATATGCGCCCTCATGGCTTCCTCGGCCGCCGCAGGGTCTGACGCTTCTATGGCGTCGCGGACGCTTCGGTGTTCAGAAAGCGTGATTCGACCCTCCACATCGGCTGGGTAAAGCCGGAACAGGTGCAGGTGGCAGTGGGTTTTCGAAAAGGCCTGCTGGACCACCTGGTTTCCAGCGGAAGCCAGGATCATGCCATGAAAGCGGGCATCATGAGCCACCAGGTCCTGGCGCGCGGTGCCCAGGCTACCGATCCGGCCCTCAAGCGCCTTCAGTTCCGTCTCTAGAGCTGCGGACGGGTTCGAGAGCCGGTCCACCGCCGCAGATCGTGCCGCCCATGGCTCAATCAGTAAGCGAAACTCAAAGAGGGAACGCAATTCGGCGACATCCAACAGGGGGGTCGTGCTATAACCTCGGCCCGGGCTGTACACCAGCAGGTTGTCGCCTTCCAAACGCTGCAAGGCCTCTCGAACCGGCGTTTGGGACACACCCAATCGACGGGACACCGCATCGATGTTGATTCGGGTACCGGGTGCCATTTCTCCATCCAGTATCGACTGGCGGAGTGCTGAATAAACTTCGCTGGCGGCGACCTTGCCCGTCGATGGGTCGCTCGGAGTGGTTACTATCACGCGTCATTCCTCTCTACTGCCGCACGCGAACGGTGCGGGACTCGACGGTGAGCCTACGATGGCCAGCAATTTGAAGCCATAGTTGACGTGGATCACATTCCATATATGATACTAGGTATTCCTATAGGATGCGCCAGTTGAGCAATCGGCGCCTCCCGGATCGGTTCACCATCCGCTTCCGACCGCAGCAATGATCACCAGGAGAGTACCCATGTTAAAGGCAACACCGAAGTTGCTTCTTGTCCCGGCCGTCGCTATAGCCCTAGCTTTGGCGGGCTGCACATCCGGGACTGGTTCGAATGCGCCCGGCGCTACGACGGGAGCCGTCGCGGATAGCCATCTCACGCATATTCTCAAGTCGAAAACGATTAAGATCGCCGTCAGTGCCGACTCCCCCGGTTATGGGGTGATGAATTCCTCGGGCGCCTATGAGGGCTTCGACATTGATCTGGCCAATGCTCTTGGAACATCCTTGGGGGCAAAAGTGCAATTTGTAACGGCCACCAATGAAAGCCGGATCCCGCTGTTGCAGACCGACAAAGCCGACGCCGTGATTGCGACGTTCACGGCCTCCGATGCTCGCGCGCAGGTGGTGGACATGTCCACCCCGTATGCAGCCAGTTCCACCGTCTTCATGATCCCCTCCGGAAGCTCCATCTCCAGCTATGCGGACCTGGACGGCAAATCGGTGGCTACCTCACGGGGAAGCGTTGGCGAGGCGATACTGAAGGCCAACTTCCCGAAAGCCAAAGTCACGGACTTTAACACAGTGGCGGACTCCATCCAGGCGCTCAAGAGCCACAAGGTGGACGCGCTGATAGAAAACAACGCCATCATCGGTGGCCTGGTAAAGAGCAATCCCTCCACGTTCCAAGTCCTCAAGGGTGAACCCCTCAAACCAGCACTCTTCTCCATTGGCATCAAACAGGGTGACCAGACCTGGTTGAACTACCTCAATAACTTCATCCGGAACTACAACATCTCCGGTCAGAACGAGGCTGCACTCCAAAAGTGGTTCGGGCTGCATTTGCCCCCTTACCTCGCCCTCTAAAGTATTCGAACACGCTCTCGGGTTGGTGGAGGGCAGCCCTCCACCAACCATTGTTCACGAATAGGATCGTTTGCCCATGGCTCTATACTTCGGAGACCTGCTCCCGTTCAGTTCGCTCTTCCTCGAAGGGCTTTGGACGGCTGTGTACATCACCCTCATCGCCATGCTGGCCGGAAGCGCAATAGGCGTTCTGCTGTATCTGGGAAAGGCCGGCGCCAGAAGGGCGCTCAGGCTCCTGTGTACCGGCTACATCGAAGTCATCCGCAACACGCCGCTGCTGGTCCAGCTGTACCTGATCTACTTCGCCCTTCCTGCGGTCGGCATCAACCTCGGGCCCGTCTGGGCAGCTGCCATCGGCCTGACGCTGAACAACGCCGCCTACACAGCTGAAATCTACCGGGCCGGGTTCGAATCAGTGCCCTATGGTCTGCGCGAGGCCGGGAAAGCGCTCGGCATGAAGCCGGCGCAGATCGTGCGCTACATCGTCATACTTCCGGCGACCCGGAACGTCTTCCCCGCACTGACGAACCAGCTCATTCTACTGTTTTTGGCATCATCGATCGGATCCATCATCTCCCTTCCCGAACTGACCAACGCAACAATGACCGTCAGCAACACAACGTACCGGACCATCGAGGCACTAACCGTGGGCGGTCTTTTGTACCTCGCGGTATCAGCCGTGTTGGCGCTGGCCTCAAAACGGGCCGAAACGACGTTGTTCCGATGGGCGGTGAGTGGCCATGTTTAGGGCCTTCGGTTGGCAAGACCTAATTCCCCTGGCGAAAGGGGCGTGGCTGACCATCCAACTGTGCGCCGTGTCCGGAATCCTAGGGATCTTTTTCGGCCTGATCCTGGGCCTGGCCAGAACGTCTCCCAGCAGGATCGCCCGTTGGATCAGCACCATCTACATCTTCTGCATCCGCGGTATTCCGATTCTGGTCATCATCTTCTTCATCTTTTTCGGAATCCCCCTGCTCTTTCCCGGCATGGAGCTGGACAAGTTCGCCGCGGCCGTCATTGCACTGACCGTCTTTGCCGCTGCCTACGTCGCCGAAATTGTGCGCGGCAGCATCGAAGCGATACCCAAGGGACAAAGCGAAGCGGCCGAGGCCCTCGGTCTGGACTACTGGCGCAAGCTTAGGTACGTAGTGCTGCCGCAGGCCATGAAAATTATGGTTCCCCCAGGCGTCGGCTTCCTCATTGGACTGGTTAAGGATTCATCGCTCGTGACCGTCACAGGATTCATTGAACTGACCCAAGCGGGCAACATTGTTACAAACCTCACCGGTGACCCCATCAAGACATTCCTGGTCGTTGCGGCCATGTACTTCATCATCTGCTACGGCATCTCCCGACTGGGACGCCTCTACGAGAGACGAACCGGGATCCACATCAACGCTCTCAAACTTCCAGAGCCCGCGGGCCTTTAGATCGGACCACACCAGTGATTTTCGTCAATGACCTCCACAAGAAGTTCGGTCCAAACCATGTGCTGAAGGGAGTTAACTGCCACATACGCGAACAAGAAGTGGTGTGCGTCATCGGCCCCTCAGGCTCGGGCAAGAGCACTTTCCTGCGCTGCATGAACGGCCTGGAATCGATCACATCCGGCAGCATCGTCATCAACAAGCACACCCTGAACGACTCAAAGACCAACATCAACCTGGTAAGACAGGAAGTGGGAATGGTCTTCCAGCACTTCAACCTCTTCCCGCACCTCCGAGTCATCGATAACGTCATGCTTGCCCCCCTTAGGGTGAGCCGGATATCCAAGGAAGAAGCCCACGCCAAGGCTGAAACACTGTTGGCCAAAGTGGGTCTGGCGCAAAAAATGGACGCGTACCCGGGAAACCTCTCGGGAGGACAAATGCAGCGCGTAGCCATAGCGCGCGCACTGGCGATGGATCCCAAGATAATGCTCTTTGACGAACCCACGTCAGCCCTCGACCCGGAAATTGTCGGCGAAGTACTCACAGTCATGAAAGATCTGGCAAGCGAGGGTATGACAATGGTTGTGGTGACCCACGAAATGGGGTTTGCCAGGGAAGTCGCCGACCGTGTGATATTTATGGATCAAGGACTGATCGTGGAAGAAGGTTCGCCGGAGCAGATTTTCGCGTCGCCCCAACATGAAAGAACCCAAGGATTCCTCAGCAAGGTCCTCTAAACCCCGGTCGTTCAGACTGTCATTTCGGACGATCGGGCCGGAAACCGGCCGATCCCTCCAGAGCCACGCGAATCAAGGCGAAGCTGCTACTCGCGTCTCGGCAAACGATGGTGAGGACACCCTTGCTTTCGTAAAATAGGTTCTGAGGCTCTGCCAGATCTAGGACCCTGTGTGGCTCCGGGTGGGCCGGACACCGCGGGCCTCGACTCGCGGTAGGTGCTCGAAGCCCTCGGCACCGCGGGGATCTGATCAATGCGGCGAGGCTCCGTGATCGATGAGCCTGCGCTCGTGGAGGCGCTGACCGAAGGAAGGGTCGCTGGCGCCGGGCTGGACGTCTTCAGCAACGAGCCCAATGTCCTGCTGAGCTGCTCCGGATGAACACTGTGGTGCTGCTCCCCCACCTCGGCTGTGGCACCTTCGAGTCCGTCGCGATGGCCGACCTCGTGCTGGCCAATCTGCGACAGTTCCTCGCCGACGGGACGCTGCTCACACCGGTGCGTTGAGCACCGGGTCGAGTTCGTCGGCATGCTCCCCGGCATACCCCCGGGCGCGACGCGGACGCCGCCACGCCAGCGGAAGCACGACCACCAGCACGATGAGGAGCCAGATCGCGAAGGTCTTATCGCCGTGCGACGTGAGCAGCGTAGTGACCTGTTGTGGACCGAACCCGATGTTGAGCAGGAGTAGGAACTGGTGGTCCCCAGCCTCGATGGCGGGAGTAGAGCCTGTACGTCGTGTTAGTGGGACGACTTGGTCAACGCTGGCCAGCTCGGTGCCTGTGGAGTGTTCCCGTTTTTGTGGACTCGGGATTATGCCGCGAGTTCGTGAATAGATTTATAGCCTAACTCAATTTCGGCTGGCGTCAAATAGCCGAGCGTTGAATGGCGGCGACGTGTGTTGTAATAGCCTTCAATCCAAAGAAACG
>NZ_JADPVH010000089.1 GCF_026932795.1 Paenarthrobacter sp. Z7-10
ATGAACCCGCCCTTAACAATGAAAGGACAACGCCTTATGCGTTGGCCTTTCACAGCAGAGCAGTACACCGCCCGCCAGCGCTACCGTGTTCCCGGAAACTTGCTACCAACTACATGGACTGGCGCTACCACCAAGCGCTACTCGCCACCACAGCCGAGCCGCTGGCTGACGGATTATACGAATCGCTCTACACGGAGGTCCTGGCCTGCCGGCTCGCCGCGCAACCGCAGCTAACCCCGGCCTTCGAGAAGGTCGACGACGACGCCTCAGCAGAGGTCCTCGGCCGCCACATTGGCGAATTGGCCAGGGCCGCACTCGCAGAAGCAAAGCCGGAAAACAGGGTTGCGCTCGCCAACAACTTCCTCCAGGCACTGCAGCATCCGGACTCCATCCACGCCGGGCCGCAACAACTGCTGTCCCTGGCTGCACCGGAGAAGCTCCGCCGCCGAAACCTGCGCAGGCCCATCACCCGGCTGAGCGATGCCGCGCTGCTGACGAATGGCAAAGATGATCCGAATCTGGCCGGCGAGATCCGCGCGGAGATGGCATCGGCCAATAGTGTTGATCTTCTTTGTGCATTTATCCGGTGGACGGGTCTGCGGCTGCTGGAACCTGCTCTCGAGGACCTGCGTGACCGTGGGGTGAGACTGAGAGTTATCACGTCCACTTATATGGGCGCCACGGAACGCCGGGCCGTCGACCTGCTGGTCCGCAAATACGGTGCCGAGGTCAGGATCAACTACGAAACCCACGCGACTCGGCTGCATGCCAAGGCCTGGCTGTTCCGTAGAAACACCGGTTTCGACACGTCCTACGTCGGCAGCTCCAACCTGAGCCAGGCCGCCATGCTTGACGGACTGGAGTGGAACGTCAGGCTCTCATCTGTGGGGACGCCGAAGCTGCTGCAGAAATTTGAGATCACCTTTGACAGCTACTGGGAACAGCGCACCTTCCAGCCCTACGACCCTGACATCGACGGGGAAGAGCTTGACGCAGCCCTGGAGCGCAACGGCGGCCGCGCAGTTTCTAGTCCGGACGCCTACACGGGCCTGGAGATCCAGCCGCAGGGAAGAGCAGGGATTTGCGGATCTCGCGTTCGCCGGTGACGGGGTTGGTTTTGTCGCTGATCTGCAGGTGCAGAAATTTGCCGATGATGTTCAGCCACGGGCCGCGCTGCAGAACTCGTTCCCAGAGGTAGCTGGTGGCCGAGCCCTTGGGGTTGGGCTGGTTCCCGGACCGGCCGCTGTCGCCTAGATTGAAGGGCAGGAAGTGGGTGTCCTTGCCCTTGAGCTCGGTGGTCATCTGGATCTCGTCATTGCTGACGGCGAAGTGCACCAGGGCGCGCCGGCCGAACGACAGCAGCGGCTCGTCCTTGTTCTTTCCGTTCCGTGGGAGCCGGTCTCTGCGGTACTGCTCGACGGCGTCATTGATGTTCTGCGTGAAGTCCGTCTTAAGCTCGATGGTCGCGACCAGCAGGCCGTTGACGAACAGGACCAGATCGATGCTTTTCAGCGTGTCCACCGTGGAGTAGTGGACCTGGCGGATCACCCGGAGGCGCACCTTGCCGTACCGCTCCAGCGTCTCCGGGTTCAGTCCCATGGCCGGCTTGAACTGGCACATCTCAAACTTTGCGGCAACGTCCTTGAAGCCCGTACGCAGGACCGAGAGCATCCCCGCTTCCTTCGTCGCCGGCTTGTCCAGGACCTTGCAGAGCCGGTCCAGAAGCAGCCGCTTGGCGATTTCGCGTTCCGCCGTCGAATCGGTGGGTTTCACGGCCTTGAGCAGCTGTTCCGGTTGGGTTTCATCCAGCCAGGCAATGACGTCCTCGGGTACGAGGGCGCGAGCGGCGTCGTAGAGCTCGCTGGCCTTGCGATGCGGCTCGTAGATCCAGCCCTCAGCCGCTAGGGCCTGGCAGATCTCTTCCTCGAAGGTCACTTCATTGTGCTGTGCCATGCCGTTTCCCCTAGAAACTATCGAAAAAGTCTTGGTCCAGCTTCTTTACGACAACCGTGCGGTCGACCTGGACGCCCACGCCATACTCGAACATGAGCGACGCCAACCGCTGGCCGTCGATGAGAATCAGCGTGTAATGCGCTGTGTCGCGGGCGACAGCCCGCGCTCCGGTGGTGAACCTCGATGTGGTAATGAAGATACCTTTGGTGGCGCGGAACTGGCCAAGTGCCCCGCTGAACGCCTGCACCTCGGGTGCTCCGACGTTATTGCCCTCCGAGTAACGCTTGGCTTGGAGGTAAACCCGGTCAAATCCCAGCGCGTCCTGCCAGACAATCCCGTCGATGCCTTTGTCGCCAGAACGCTGCGTGGGCTTGAGATTGTCCTCCCGGTCCGTTCCGTAGCCAAGAGCTCTGACAACGAAAGGAATCAGGCGCTCGAAGGCATCGGGAGACAGCTCCAGCAGATTGCGGTAAAGCTCGTCGATGACAACCTGATTAAGTTGAGCCGCCGACTGCTCGAGGGCCTCGGACGGATCGGCGTCAACGGCCACCTCGGAGACTGCGCTAGCCGGTTCGATGCCTGGAAGGGCCGCCTTCTTGGGCGCCTTTGACGTGTTCTGGTACGCACGGTACGACTCGTATTCCATCAGCGTCTGATAGGTGATTTCCGCAGTTGAGGACGCTCGACGAAGGCCCTCGTCGCTGATCTTGTATTGCCCGCGTGCCTCGCGCACCAGCAAACCGGCCTTCATGGAGTCGAAAACCGCCCAGTTGATCCTATTGGCCCACCGAGCCTCGCCAGATGACATGACTTCCGCCGTGTCCTCTTCTGTCAGACGGGTGCGCTTGGCCACGACTGTCCTGATTTCAGCATTCCGGCGGATCTGGCCATCCGACATGACTCGAAGAACCGGGTCAACGAACCCATGCCACTGAGGCAACGTCATGGCTTTGAAGCTCCTGCCAGAACGTCGATTTTGCCGGTCACCGCAGCTGAAATCAAGGCGGAACGGCGCTCCGCGAGGAGCCCGACAGCTAGCTGCACCTTTGCAATCAACTGGTCAATACGTTGAGTTTTACGGTCCAAATGGCCTGCTATGGCGACTTGCTCCGAAATCGACGGAAGGGAAAGCTGGAAGCGTCTGATGTCGTCCTGAAAGAGGTGGGGGACGCCCATGCCACCCTTTAGAAGCTGAATGGTGTGGCGGAGGTAGTCGGACTGAAGCAAATAGAACAAGTAGACTCCGTCGATACTAGGTGATGGTGTCAAAACCGCAATGGAGCTATTTACGGTAGCTGGTTCAGGTAGTTCCCGAACAACATTGACGGTTCCCAAAGTTGAGCCGTCCTTCGCGAGGACAACGTCCCCCAGTGAGAGTTTGATCTCCGGCGACTCCTCGAAACGATCCTGACTGATGCGATTGACGTCTTTGAAGTCAATGTCGCGGCCTTTAATATTCGGCGTCGAGAGGAACGCAACACCATCAAGTACATACTCTTCCGCCTTTAGTCCCTTCCATCCAAGACGAGCTCTAACCCATACCTCGTAAGACATTCTTGAGGCACCCCATCCCGCCGGGATGTCGCCGAGCCAAGGGATGTCGGATGGTTTGGTGGGGGCGGTGGGATCGAGGCCTTTGGTGACGGCGTGGGTAATGATGGCTTGGCGCTTTTCGGCGAGCAGCGCGATGAGCCGCTCCTGCTTGGCGATCAGTTGATCAATCTGAGCGGTTTCGCCGTCGAGGAAGCGGGCGACTGTGGCTTGGATTGCGAGGGTCGGGAGCGGCAGGCTGATTCTCGGGATGTCTCCCATGCCTATGTTCTTCTGCGTGTTGGCATTTGAGTAGCCGTCAATTTCAAACTGGCACTCTGGCGACTTGAGGCAGTATTCGATGAAACCTGGATCCGCCAGGGTTTCGTTGATTCTAATTAGGGCGAGCGGCGACCATATGCTGAATTCCGTTGACGTCTTGACGCGCGCAATCTTGCCGGTTGACGCGGCCTTCCCCATTAGGAGGTCATTCATATGTGGGCGGGCCTTGCGGACGAAATCGGCGTGGTCCTCAGAGGAGACGTATCGACACCCGGCAAAAACAAGTTCACCGTCTTGAATGGCGTCAACTGAGAGGAAGGGAACCCCTTCCGCCATGAATTCTGGCGTTGAATGAGGTCCGTCGGTTACCGGGACGGCCAACGCATTCTTGAGTCTTCCGATCGGCCAGTCCGATTCCCATTGGCTTGCAACAGTCACTTCTCGACCTCAGCCAGCAGTGTTGTGATCTCGGCGATGAGTGTGTTTAAGTCAGCGTCGATCTCGTCCAGAGAACGGGGCGAGACATACTTGTAGAAGTGCCGGGTGAAGGGGATTTCGTATCCGATTTTGGTCTTGGACTCGTCGATCCAGGCATCGGGGACGTGAGGGAGGATTTCGTGCTCGAAGTAGGCCTTGATGTCTTCACGTAAGGGGACGTTTTCGGTGTCACGCAGCTCAGTGCCTGCTTCGGGTGCCCCCTTTGGGCCCTTGCAAACGTCGGCGGTTTCGTCGTGTTTGGAAAGTCCGGCGAGGACAGCCTTCAGCGCGGGCGCACCGAGTTTGAGGCCGGCGCTGGAAAGAGCCGGCCTGAGGGCCTTTAGGAATGCCTCGCGGTTCTTCCAGAGTTTCGTCTCGCCTTCGCCGAGTCGCGTGAGGGCTTTCTCGAGAAGTTGCCGGCCGTCGTCCGACAGCTTCTCAACCGGCTTCTGCCCCAGAACTGCCTCAATGCGCTCCGCGGTGCACGCGAAGCTGAGCTTGAGTGGGCGTTCGACCGTGATGGTGGAGTAGCCGAAGTCTTGGTTGTTGAAGATCTTGGAGGTCTCGCC
This sequence comes from Paenarthrobacter sp. Z7-10, assembly GCF_026932795.1. Classification (GTDB taxonomy): domain Bacteria; phylum Actinomycetota; class Actinomycetes; order Actinomycetales; family Micrococcaceae; genus Arthrobacter_M. Next base: position 4,812 of record NZ_JADPVH010000089.1, read on the forward strand.
GTCGTCCTCGAAAGCGCCGTAGACCTGGACGATCTTGGCGATGTCCTTGGGCCCGAGTTCTTTGCGTTTGGAACCTAGGCTTTTGCGCATCTTGCGGAAGAAGTCGACCCCGTTGATGAGTTGGATCTTGCCGACGCGCCCCGGGTGTTTCTGCTTCTTGCTGTTGGAGAGGATCCAGATGTAAGTGGCGATGCCGGTGTTGTAGAACATGTCCGTCGGCAGCGCGACAATGGCCTCCACGAGGTCATTTTCAATCACGTACTTGCGGATCTCGGACTCGCCGGCGCCGGCGCCGCCGGTGAATAGAGGGGAGCCGTTCAGGACGATGCCGATGCGGGACCCGCCCTCGTGCACCGGACGCATCTTGCGGATCAGGTGCAGCAGGAAGAGCAGGGAGCCGTCGCTGACGCGGGGGAGCCCCGGGCCGAACCGGCCCTCGAAGCCGTATTGCTCGTGCTCCTTCTGAATCTGCGGCTGAATCTTTTCCACTCGACCCCGAAAGGCGGGTTGGAGAGCATGAAGTCGAACTGCTGACCGATATTCTCGTCGTTGGCCAGGGTGTCACCGACCGAGATTTTGGAGATGTCCTGGCCCTTGATGAGCAGGTCCGATTTGCAGATGGCGTAGGACTCGTCGTTGATTTCCTGGCCGTAGGCGACCAGGGACGCGCTTGGGTTCAGGGCATGGAGGTGTTCCTGGGCGACGGTGAGCATGCCGCCGGTCCCGGCGGTGGGGTCGTAGATGGATCGGACGATGCCCTCTTTGGTGAGGACGTCGTCGTCGTAGTTCAGCAGGAGCTGGACCATGAGCTGGATGACCTCTCGCGGGGTGAAGTGCTCACCGGCGGTTTCGTTGGAGGCTTCGGCGAAGCGGCGGATAAGTTCCTCGAACATCAGGCCCATCTCGATGTTGCTGATGGTTTCGGGGTGGAGATCGATTCCGGCGAAGTCTTTGGTGACGTGGTAAAGCAGGTCCGAGCTTTCCAGCTTCTCCAGTGTCTTGTAAAACTCGAAGCGCTCGAAAATGTCCCGAGTGTTCTCTGAGAAGCCCTGCACGTAGTTGACGATATTCGCCTTGATATTGGTGGGATCATCCAGGAGCCTGGCGAAGGTGAACTGGGAGGTGTTGAAGAAGTTGTGGCCGGAGGCCTTCTGCAGGAAGGTGTCCAGCGGGATATTCAGGTCCTTTTTGGCCTCTTGTTCGGCGAGGACGGCGTCCTTTGTGGAATCGAGGACGCAGTCCAGGCGCCGAAGGATGGTGAATGGGAGGACCACAGAGCCGTACTGCGCTGGTTTGTAGGTGCCCCGGAGGATGTTCGCGATGCTCCACACGAGGTTCGCGTTGTTGTTGCCAGCCACTGTTCCCACTTCCATTGCTGCAGGCAGTGGGGTGTCAAGTATCTTGACCCGTCTTCCTGATCTGCCGCATGCGGCGTCCCCCATCGCCGTGCAATATTTACCAATAACGCACGTACTTCTTCGAATTCTACGGGGTGGGAGTAGATTCTCCGGACTGATTTACGTCGACGGATCGATCAACCCATAGGCACTCGACGGACTCGACTGGAGTGGCAGCGGACGCTCCACCGAGGGGCTTTGTTCGATTTAGGGCATAACCCGCGATGCGTCCGGAGTCCCTAGGCCCGCTCCTAACGCCTCCCCCTCAGCCAACCGGACGCAGCCGAAGCCCCTGCATGCCGCCGTCGACGGCCAGCTCCGTCCCGGTTGTCGAGCCGGCCAGCGGACTGGCCAGATAGGCGATGGCGGCGGCGACTTCCTCCGGTGCAACGAGACGGCCGTGCGGCTGGCGGGCCTCCAGCGCGGATCGCTCCGCGGCGGGGTCGTCGGCCTTGCCGAGCAACCTTCCGACCCATGGCGTATCCGCGGTGCCGGGATTGACGCAGTTCACCCGGATGCCCTCCCGGGTGTGGTCGGCGGCCATGGCCAGGGTCAGCGAGCGGACGGCGCCCTTGGACGCGGCATACAGGGCGCGCTCGGGCAGGCCGGCGGTGGCGGCAACCGAGCAGGTATTGACGATGGCGGCGGACGGGGAGCGGCGCAGGTGCGGCAGCGCGGCCCGGCTGACCCGGACCAGGCCCAGCACGTTGATGTCCAGCACTCGGTGCCACTCGTCGTCGTCGTTATCCGCGATGGTGCCCTGGGCGCCGATGCCGGCGTTGTTGACGACGACGTCGATGCCGCCCAGCTGCTGCGCCACCTGCTCGACGGCGGCGCGGACCGAGGCGTCGTCGGCGACGTCGCAGCGGATGGCAAGGACGTCCGGGGAGGCCTGCTCCGGGTTGAGGTCGAGCACGGCCACGCGGGCGCCCCTGGAGGTGAGCAGGGCGGCCGTGGCGGCGCCGATTCCCGAGGCGCCACCGGTGACGATGGCGCGGATTCCCGAAAACTCCAAGGTGGTTTCTCCTGTCAGTGTCTCCCCGCTCATGCCACGAACTCCTGGCGCTGGCGGCCGAGTCCTTCGATGTCGATTTCGACGACGTCGCCGGCCTTGAGGTAGGGGAAGCGTCCGGAGAGAGCGACGCCTTCGGGGGTGCCGGTGCAGATCAGGTCGCCCGGCTCCAGCACCAGGTACTGGCTCAGGTCATGAATGATGGTCTCCACGTCGAAGATCATGTCCGCGGTGGAGGAGTCCTGCCGGGGTTCGCCGTTGACCCAGCTGCGGAGCCGGAGATTGCCGGCGTCCACCTCATCGGCGGTCACCAGGTATGGTCCGGTGGGACAGAAACCGGCCGAATTCTTGCCCTTGGACCATTGGCCGCCCGAGACGTTGAGCTGGAAATCGCGCTCGGAGAGGTCATTCACTGTCACGTAGCCGGCAATGTGGTCCCGGGCCGCGGCCGGCGACTCCAGGTAGGACGCGGTCTTCCCAATCACCACTCCGAGCTCCACCTCCCAGTCGGTTTTGGTGGATCCACGCGGAATGGCGACGGCGTCATCCGGTCCCGACACGGTGTTGGGGGTTTTGAGGAAGATGATGGGCTGCGTCGGTGGCTGCGCGCCGGACTCGGCGGCATGGGCTGCGTAGTTCTGGCCGATGCAGATGACTGCCGAGGGGCGGGCAATGGGTGCACCGTAGCGGAGCCCTTCGGCGGCGACTTCCGGCAGTCCGCCGGCGGCGAGGGCGGCGGCGGCCTTGGCCGGGCCGCCACCGCCGAGGAAGGCGCCGTCGATGTCCGCGGTGAGGGATTGCAGCGAATAGAGACGTTCCTGGTGGACGACGACGGGCTCTTCGGCGCCGGGGGCTCCGATGCGGGCGAATTTCATGGACGGATTCCTTTGCTTGCTGTTTGGACGGGCTGGTGCGGGTGGGCGGACTGTTGCATCAGTAGGGTACAACCATCCAGCCGAGCACCGGGGTCGACTGCAGGTACACGAGCACGCAGGCGACGAGCAGGTAGGCCAGCGACCACTTGATGACGTGGCGCAGGTCGTGGTTTTCAGCCGGGTGGCGCTATCTGCGAATCACCGCGGTCGGCGGGACGAGAGCCCCGGCTTGTGCCGCCGTCGTCGTCCGGGCGCAACCTAAGATAGCTCCCGGCCGACACGTTCGAAGGCATCACTCCGAGGGAAGCCCTGCTCGGCCTGTCGGGCGAGACCAGTGAGCAAACCGGTCCGCGTGAAACGACGCTTAGGACACCGCGATGGTGCCCCTTGACTCAATCCTGCGAGACGATATCGACGGAAATTTCCACCGCCGGAACCGTTCCCCGATTCTCAAGCCAATGGGTGGTGTTCCGGTCCTCGGGCCAACCCACTCCGGGCCCGTAGTCCCTGGCAACCCCGTCGCGATGGTCGGTGATGGTTCCCTGCAGGATGTACACGGTACCGGGACGGCCTCTGTGGTCGTGCATCGGGCCGAAGACGCCGCCAGGCTCGATCTTCACCACGCGCATGCGAAGATGGCGTCCTTCCATGCCCTCGATCTCGCCGGCAAGGTCCACCGTCGCCAGCTCCTCGACCGAGACGCCCCTTGTCTCGGGTACCGGCTTTTCCGCGTCCAGTTCCATGATTCACTCCGCCCTGACGCTGAAAAAGTCTATCCGCGCCGCACGGGGTTGGACAGGGCGAAACCGACTGCGGCTCCACGGGTTGGAGCCGCAGTCCGTGCATGCCACCGTCGACGGCCAACTCGGTGCCCGTCGTGGATCCCGCCAGTGGCCGAGCCAGGTAGACGATGGCAGCGGCAACCTCTTCCTGTCCCACCAACCGGCTGTGCGGTTGACGTGCCTCCAGCGCCACGCGCTCAGCGGCAGGGTCGCCGGCCCCGCTCAACAGGCGCCCCGACCCATGGCGTGTTTATGCCGCCGCGGATACCGCGACCGTCGGCGCATGTGTTGGTAACTCCCCATTGCCGGTCCGGCGGGCAGAGAGGATTCGGTGGGCACTAGCCCCAATGTCCTTGCCGCCCGTCCAAGCTCATAAAGAGTGTTGGCGGCCGGTTTAGTAAGTTGCTACATGGGGCTGATCCATCCCGATTTGACAATGACGACCGCTCATAGATTTTACGACGGATGAGTGGTCCGAGTGCGTTCGCACCGAACGAATATCGGCGCTTTTCCTCTAGGACGGTGCTGATTAATCGGGGGCGTTAAGGCGCGCCTTCGAACGGTTTCCCGGGATTGCGGAAGACTGGATTCATGCAGGGTATTGATGATGGTCAGCGTCAGCTTTTGGATGTTGGTGTGCTCGCGGGCCATTTGCTTCCGGC
>NZ_JADPVH010000009.1 GCF_026932795.1 Paenarthrobacter sp. Z7-10
TTTGCCACCCTGATCCCCACGATCGTAGGGCAGACAACTCAACTGATTGCCAACGCCCCCGGATGGATCAGCGACTTCCTGAACTCTGACTTCTTTAAGAACGTCGATACCCAGTACCATGTTCGGGACCAGATCAATGTCCAGGTGGCGAAGTTCTTCCAGGACTCGCAGGCCGTCGGCGGAATCTTCGGCGGAGTCGTGGGCATCGGCTCCACCATCGCCAACAGCCTGTTCGGCACACTGATTGTGCTGGTGCTCAGCCTGTATTTCCTGGCTTCGCTGCCGGCGATGAAGCGGTGGAGCTACCGGCTGGCTCCCCGTTCCGGCCGCAAGCGGGTGGAAAGCCTGAGCGAGGAAATCACCCGTTCGGTGGGTAACTACGTGATCGGGCAGGTCTGCGTGGCTGTCATCAACGCGATCTACGCCTTCATCATCATGACCATCCTGGGCATTCCGTTCACCGTTCTGCTGGCGTTCGTCGTCGCCCTGCTGGCCTTCATCCCGCTGGTGGGTTCCCTGATTGCCGCGATCACCGTGACCTTGGTGGCGCTCACCCACGGCTGGCAGACCGCGGCGGTGTTCGCCGTGCTGTACTTTGCCTACCTGCAGTTTGAGGCTTACTTCGTCTCGCCCCGCATCATGCAGCGGGCCGTGGCGGTCCCGGGGGCGGTTGCGGTGATCTCGGTGATTGCCGGCGGGACCCTGCTGGGCGTGCTCGGTGCCCTGATCGCCATTCCCACGGCCGCTGCCATCATGTTGCTGATCCGGGAGCTCTTTATCGCCCGCCAGGACAAACACTAGCCCCGCTGCGCCACGAACCAGCCTGCCGGGACGTGGGGCGACGCGGTGGCGAGGATTACGGGGAAGCGGTGGCGACGGGGCCCGTCCATTCGGCCGGAAGCGAACCGGTGGACGGGCCCAGGACGGCGGCGGTCACCTCATTGAGCACCCGGGTGACATACTTTTCGCCCACCCACAGGTGCTTGGCTCCCTGGACGCCTATCACGTCAGCCTGCGGGACCCTGGAGAACCGCCCCGCAGCTTCGGCGGGACGCAAATAATCGTCGAACTCCGGCACCAGGACCGTCAATGGCTTGTCCGCCGCAGCCCAGGCATCCAGATCGGCGTCGCCGGCCCGGTGCAGCGGCGGAGACATCAGCACCGCACCCTCGATGCAGTCCACCAGCGGAGCAACGGCTCCGTATTTCAGCACCAGTTCGGTGCCAAACGACCAGCCCACCAGCCAGCGCCGTTCAAGGCCCTGCGCAACGGCGAACGCCACCGCCGCCTCGAGGTCAGCACGCTCCCCGACGCCCTCGTCAAAGCTGCCTTCACTGGTGCCCCGCGGGGAGGATGTTCCCCGGGTGTTGAATCGCAGCACGGCAATGTTGGCCAAGGCAGGCAGCCGGTAGGAGGCCTTCCGGAACACATGCGAATCCATGAAGCCGCCGTGAGTGGGCAGTGGATGCACCGTAATGAGTGTCGCGGCGGGCTCGCCGGTAGCCGGCAGCGCCAGCTCCCCAACCAAACGCAGCCCATCCGCCGTCGTCAGCTCGATATTCCTCCGCCGGGCTGGCAGCACCGTGGCTGCGCGGATCTGCTCCGGGGCAGCGGAGGCCGAAAAGTCCAGGGAAGCTGGGTCAAAAGTCATGCTCTTTAGTTTACGGACCGGTGCGGCGCCGTCCCGGCGTTTGGCGTCAGCGGTACTTGTAGCGCCGTGTCTGCCAGCAATTGGTGTGCCAATGACGGCGGTCCCGAATGGCCGCCTCGGCACCGAAGAGCGAATCCTGCCGCCAGATAACCAGATGAGCCAGCCCCGGCTGGACGGCCTGGTGGCAGCCGGGACAGGTGTACACCTTCGCCGCATTCCGTGCCGTAATGGGGCGCACCAGCCATTCCCCGTCGGGGGCGGACTCGTGCCGGGCGAAACCGGACCGGGCCCGCTCAAGGTCCAGCTCAGGAGCGGCCACCTCCTTACCGCCGCGGGGCATGCCGGGGCGTCGGGGTCTGTTCGAGCGGGGCATACCCCCATTCTGCCGCACCCGGCACGTTGGCGTTTGCCGCTGCCGCCAAGCGCGGCACGGACCTTCGCCTGGTCCGTCGGGAAGCGCTGAGCGGACATCCGGGGCGATCGAACCGGGTAGAGTTTTCCGGGTGCGTTTAATCATAGCGAAGTGCTCCGTCGATTACGTGGGCCGCCTCAAGGCCCACCTTCCGCTGGCCGTCCGGCTGCTGCTGGTCAAGGCGGACGGGTCCGTCCTGGTGCATTCCGACGGCGGTTCCTACAAACCGCTGAACTGGATGAGTCCGCCGGCCACGGTGCGCACCACCACACCGGCGGAGACCGAACTCGAAGAAGGTGTCCAGGAGCAGTGGATCGTGCAGTCCAGCAAGACGGACGACCGGCTGATCATCAACATCCACGAACAGCTGCACGAGAGCCATCACGACCTTGGCGTTGACCCTGGGCTGATCAAGGACGGTGTGGAAGCGGACCTGCAGCGCCTGCTGGCCGAGCAAATCCATACCCTCGGGGACGGCTACACCCTGATCCGGCGGGAATACTTTACCGCCATTGGGCCGGTGGATATCCTGGCCCGGGACCCGCACGGCGCCACCGTGGCGATCGAGCTCAAGCGGCGCGGAGTCATCGACGGCGTGGAGCAGCTGACCCGCTATCTGGCGCTGCTGAACCGGGATCCGCTGCTGGCTCCGGTGCGCGGCGTCTTCGCGGCGCAGCAAATCAAACCGCAGGCGCGCGTGCTGGCGCTGGACCGCGGCATCGAATGCCTCACCCTGGACTATGACGCCATGCGCGGCGCGGACGACAGTTCGACACGATTGTTCTAGACCGCCTTGTTCCGTTCGCACGGAACAAGGCCATGAACCGGCGGCGGGGAACTAGAATCGGTCCATGACTGAGAAAGCTCCAGGCCTTCCCATCCCGGACCGAACGTACCTGCGCGGGCGGCTTGTCACAGATGGGGCCATTGTTGACGACGGCGTCCTCGCGTTCGAAGGCGACCGGATCGTGTATGCCGGACCGGCCGGTGACTTTGATCCCGAAGGTTTCGCCCAGCCGGATGCTGTCTCTGGAGCGGACCTGACCATCCTGCCCGGGTTGGTGGACGTCCACAACCACGGTGCGCACGGCGGAGATTTTCCCGCCGGGAACGAGGAATCCGCCCGGGATGCCATCGATTACCTGCACCGCAGCGGCACCACGACACTACTTGCCAGCATGGTGACTGCAGCCAAAGACGACCTGCTCAGGGGAATTGCGCTGTACTCGGCACTGACCGAGGAGGGACTGCTGGCCGGAATTCATTTGGAGGGGCCGTTCCTGTCCGCGGCGCGCTGCGGGGCACAGGATCCGCACTGGCTGCGGGAGCCCGACCTGGACTTCATGAGCACGCTGATCGAGGCCGGACAGGGCCAGATCTGCACCGTCACCTATGCCCCCGAGCTCTCCGGAGCGGGGGCGCTGGTGGACCTGCTGACCTCCCACGGCATCATCCCGTCGCTGGGCCATACCGCCTGTGACGACGCAACGGCCGCTGCTTCGCTGGCGCAGGCCCGGGACGGGCTGGCCCCGACCGGCTTCGATGGCAACAGCGGCCGGCCTACCGTGACCCATCTGTTCAACGGTATGCCGCCGATGCATCACCGCTCCCCCGGTCCCGTCGCGGCCTGTCTGCGCGCTGCCAGGGCCGGCCAAGCCGCCGTCGAACTCATCGCCGATGGAACCCATCTTGATGCCCAGACTGTGTTGACGGTATTCGCCCTCGCAGGAGCGGCCAACGTGCTGCTCGTGACGGATTCCATGGCGGCCGCCGGGCTCAGTGATGGCTCCTACCTCCTGGGTTCCTCCGCTGTCACTGTGACCGGAGGAAAGGCCACCCTGGACAGCTCCGGTTCCATAGCCGGTGGAACGGCCACGCTGCTCGAGGTGGTCCGCCGAACCGTCGCCGCGGGAGTCCCGCTGCACGAGGCCGTCCTCTCCGCAACAGGGGTACCAGCCGCAATGCTGGGTCTGGACGACGAAATAGGCAGCCTGCGGCTGGGGCTGCGGGCTGACGCGGTGGTGCTCAATCAGGACCTGGAATTGCACTCGGTGCTCCGGCACGGCCAGTGGCTGCAGGGCCAGCCCTGATTCGGTAATCGTGTGCTCTTACCGGGACGATGAATCTGATGCACGCGGTGCTGCGGCGGAAAGCAAAAGAATCCGGCTTTCCGTTTCTTGAAGCCGTATTCGTTGACCAGCCGAATTCTCCGTGTAATGCTTGCAAGTGTCTGCGTTTGGTGTTTTGACGCCCGCAGAAAGAGTTCCATTATGAGGAGATATAAATGGCACAGGGAACCGTCAAGTGGTTCAATGCGGAAAAGGGCTTCGGCTTCATCACCCCCGATGATTCGGACGCCGATGTGTTCGTCCATTATTCCGAAATCCAGTCCGGCGGTTTTAAGTCTCTGGACGAGAATCAGCGCGTCCAGTTCGAGATCGGGCAGGGCGCCAAGGGCCCGCAGGCCACCGGTGTCACAGCGCTCTAACTGAACTAACGCCAGGTACCAATACCAATCACTGGGCCGGCCTCCAGCCAGGAGGACAAGCCGGCATAAGCGTCAAATTTCATGGCCATCAACATTTCCTGCCCGTCATAGCTCAGGGTCACTATGATGACATTGGGTGCGACCTTGGTGCGTTCCGATTCGGTCGGTTGACGGCGCCCCACCAGCATCAGCGCACTGCGGCGGTACCGATAGTGTGGCCTGGGGCTCAGGGAAAGCAGGCGGAACCACTCCAGGTCCGCATCCTGATACCGGCAAACTCCCAACTGCCACTGGTTTCCCGGTGAGCGGAGGGAGGCATCCACTGTCCCCAGGGCACGCCGCAATTGAAAGCGGCGCACCCCGAAAAGGCACAGGGTCAAAACGGATAACAGAAATACGGCCGCGATAACGATGAACGGGGTTCCAGGATCGTTCATCAAAGGAAGGTTATCGGATCCCTGCGTTGGCCGAATCAGCAGCGTCGGTCAATTGTGCGTTATCGGCCACGATGACCACCCGGTTGCTGTCGACGGAGAAAAAGCCACCATCAACAGCTACTCCAAAGCGGCCCCCGTCCACGGGCTCTATGCCCAGCTCCCCTTCGGCGAGAATCGCCAGCACAGGTGAATGTCCGGGCAGGATTCCGATCTCGCCGTCACTGGTTCGGGCCTTGACCATGGTCGCCGCGCCGGACCACACAAAGTGGTCCGCCGCGACGATTTCCACCTGAAGCTCAGAAGTGCCGGCCATATTACTTGGTCGACTCTTGGATCTGGGACCACTGGCGTTCGACGTCGTCCATGCTGCCGACGTTGAAGAAGGCCTGCTCGGCGATGTGGTCCACGTCGCCGTCGCAGATGGCGGTGAAGCCCTCAATGGTCTCCTTGATGGAAACCGTGGAGCCTTCAACACCGGTAAACTGCTTCGCCGTGTAGGTGTTCTGCGACAGGAACTGCTGGATGCGGCGGGCGCGTGCCACCACAATCTTGTCTTCTTCGGAGAGTTCGTCAACACCGAGGATGGCAATGATGTCCTGCAGTTCCTTGTTCTTCTGCAGGATCTGCTTCACCCGGACCGCGGTGTTGTAGTGGTCCTTGCCGATGTACTGCGGGTCCATGATCCGTGACGTTGAGGTCAGCGGATCAACGGCCGGGTACAGGCCGCGGGAGGCGATTTCACGCGACAATTCCGTCGTCGCGTCCAAGTGCGCGAACGTCGTGGCCGGAGCCGGGTCGGTGTAGTCATCCGCGGGAACGTAGATGGCCTGCATGGACGTGATGGAGTGGCCCTTGGTGGAGGTGATGCGCTCCTGCAGCAGACCCATCTCGTCCGCCAGGTTGGGCTGGTAGCCCACGGCGGAAGGCATCCGGCCCAGCAGCGTGGAAACCTCAGAACCGGCCTGCGTGAACCGGAAGATGTTGTCGATGAACAGCAGCACGTCCTGGTTCTGCACATCGCGGAAGTACTCAGCCATGGTCAGCGCGGACAGCGCAACCCGAAGGCGCGTTCCCGGCGGCTCATCCATCTGGCCGAAGACAAGGGCCGTGTCCTTGAGGACGTTGGCCTCTTCCATTTCGACCCAGAGGTCGTTGCCCTCACGGGTGCGCTCACCGACGCCGGCAAACACCGAAGTGCCACCGAAGTTGCGGGCCACACGGGTGATCATTTCCTGGATTAGCACCGTCTTACCCACACCGGCGCCGCCGAACAGACCGATCTTTCCACCCTTGATGTATGGGGTCAGCAGATCGATCACCTTGATGCCGGTCTCCAGCATCTCGGTGGAGCCCTCAAGGGTGGCAAACGCAGGGGCCTTGCGGTGGATGGGCCACCGCTCGGTGATGTTCAGCTCCGACTCGGCGATGTCCAGGGGCTTGCCCAGCACATTGAAGATGTGGCCTTTAACAACGTCTCCAACGGGCACCGTGATCGGAGATCCGGTGTCCACGACGGTGGTGCCGCGGACCAGACCGTCGGTGGCCTGCAGCGAAATGGCACGGATAAGGTTATCGCCCAGATGCAGGGCGGTCTCAAAGGTGATGGTTCGGGTTTCGCCCAGGAGCGTCACCTCGGTGGTGAGGGCGTTGTAAATTCCCGGAATGGCATCCGAAGGGAATTCGACGTCGACAACGGGGCCGATAACGCGGGCGATTCGCCCGCTGGCACCGGCCTTGGCGGCTACCTGCTCAACAGTGGTGGCAGTCATCTCTCTCGCTTCAATCAGTAGATGGCGTGGGGTTAAGTCTAGCTGGTCCGCACCGGGCGAACCGTTGGCCGGTCAGGACGCGTTCAGGGCGTCCGCGCCGGCTACAATTTCGGAAAGTTCCTGGGTGATCTCAGCCTGGCGCGCCGTGTTACGCAACCGGGTGTACTTCTTGATCAGATCCGTGGCGTTATCCCCCGCGGACTTCATGGCACGCTGGCGTGCCGCAAGCTCGCTGGCCGCGGCCTGCAGCAGGGCCGAGAAGATCCGGGATTCGATGTACCGCGGCAGCAGCGCATCGAGCACCTTTTCCGTCTCGGGTTCGAATTCGTACAGCGGCAGCAGATCTTCAGTGCGCGCGGCCTGCTCCTCCACGACCAGCGGCAGCAGCCGCACCACCGTGGGAATCTGCACCACCATCGACTGGAACCGCGTAGAGAGCACATGGATTTCATCCACGCCACCCTTGTCGAAGTCGGTGCCGAATGCTTCAAGCACCGCGGCGCTGATCTCCTTGGCAGTGCTGAATTCCGGAGCGTCGGTGCCGCCGGTCCAGACCCGCTCGAAACTGCGGCCGCGGAAATCGAAGTAAGCCTGCGCCTTGCGGCCGACCAGGAAATAGCGGACCTCTTTACCCTCACCGCGCAGCAGCTCGGACAATGCCTCGGATTGCTTGAGCACGCCCGCGGAGTAGGATCCCGCCAGGCCGCGGTCCGAAGTCACGATGACGACGGCGGCACGGCGGATCTGCTCGGGTTCGGTCGTGAGCGGGTGGTCAATTTCGCTCTGCGATGCCACCGCGGAAACGGCACGGGTGATGGCGTTCGCATACGGCAGCGAGGCCGTCACGCGCGCGCGGGCCTTACCAATGCGCGAGGTCGCGATCAGTTCCATCGCCTTGAAGATCTTCCGCATCGACGTCGTCGAGGCAATCTTCTGGCGGTAGACCCGGATCTGGGCTCCCATACTCTTCCTTTCCTAGGATCCCGGCGGCGGGACCCGCCAAAGCCTTTCGGCTTTGAACAGGTCCCCCAGCGGAACTAGCGCTTCTGCTTGACGATCTTCTCTTGGTCAACATCGGAGTCGGCCAACGGGTCGTACTCTTCGTGTCCGGCGCCAACCATGTGGTTGTCACCCTCACCGAAGAAGCCCTTTTTGAACGCCAGAATGGAGGTCTTCAGCGCCTCGGCCGTGTCGTCGTCGAGCACGTTGGTCTGCGCCAGCGTGGTCAGTACCGACGAGCTGTGCCGCAGGTGCTCCAGGAACTCCGACTCGAAGCGGCTGATGTCCTCCACCGGAACGTCGTCGAGGTGGCCCTTGGTGCCGGCCCAGATCGACACGACCTGGTCCTCCACCGGGAAGGGTGAGTACTGGCCCTGCTTGAGCAGCTCCATCAGGCGCGCACCACGGGTCAGCTGCTGGCGCGAGGCCGCATCCAGATCCGAGGCGAACATCGCAAACGCCTGCATGTCGCGGTACTGCGCCAGATCCAGCTTCAACGTCCCCGAAACCTTCTTCATGGACTTCACCTGCGCGGCACCTCCAACGCGGGAGACCGAAACACCCACGTCGACGGCGGGACGCTGGTTGGCGTTGAAGAGGTCCGACTGCAGGAAGATCTGGCCATCGGTAATGGAGATCACGTTGGTCGGGATGTAGGCCGAGACATCGTTGGCCTTGGTCTCGATCAACGGAAGGCCCGTCATGGAACCGGCCCCGAGTTCATCGGAGAGCTTGGCACAGCGTTCGAGCAGACGGGAGTGCAGGTAGAACACGTCGCCCGGGTAAGCCTCGCGGCCCGGCGGCCGGCGCAGCAGCAGTGACACGGCGCGGTATGCCTCGGCCTGCTTGGACAGATCATCAAAGACGATCAGGACGTGCTTGCCGCCGTACATCCAGTGCTGGCCAATGGCCGAACCGGCGTAGGGCGCAAGGTACTTGAAGCCGGCCGGGTCAGAGGCAGGCGAAGCGACGATCGTGGTGTACTCCAGTGCGCCGTTGTCTTCCAGAGTCTGCCGGATGGCGGCAATCGTGGACGCTTTCTGGCCGATCGCGACGTAGATGCAGCGGACCTGCTTTTTCACGTCCCCGGAGGCCCAGTTGGCCTTCTGGTTGATGATGGTGTCAATGGCGATGGCGGACTTGCCGGTCTGCCGGTCACCGATGATCAGCTGACGCTGGCCGCGGCCGATCGGGATCATCGCGTCGATGGCCTTCAGGCCCGTCTGCATCGGCTCGTGCACCGACTTACGCTGCGTGACCCCGGGAGCCTGCAGCTCCAGGGCACGGCGGGCTTCGGCCTTGATCTCGCCCAGGTCGTCGATGGGCACGCCCAGCGGGTCGACCACGCGGCCAAGGAAGGCATCCCCGACGGGTACGGACAGAACTTCACCGGTCCGGTGAACTTCCTGGCCTTCCTCGATGCCGGCGAAGTCACCAAGAACGATGACACCGATTTCCCGGACATCAAGGTTCTGGGCCAGGCCCAGTGTGCCGTCCTCAAAGCGCAGCAGCTCGTTGGCCATGACCGAGGGAAGTCCCTCGACACGGGCGATGCCGTCACCGGCCGCGGCTACGCGGCCAACCTCAACGCGTTCGGCGTTGCCAGGCTCGTAGGACGCCGCGAACTCGTTCAACGCATTACGGACGTCGTCGGCGTTGATGGTCAATTCGGCCATCTGCAGTCCCTGCTCTCCTATTTCGTGATCATCGTGTATGAGATGACCTGGTTTTCGACCGGTTCGGCTCTGCTGAGCGACGGCCAATTTCGACTCTTGTTGCCCTTGCGCCTAGCCAGCGAGCTGGCGGCGAAGGTCGCCAAGGCGGGAAATTACCGAAGCATCCACTACTTCATCCCCTACCCGGACGCGGACCCCACCAATCAAGGTTGGGTCCACGATGGTGTTGACCTTGAGTTCACGCCCGTACAAGGCGTTGAGCCCGGACTGCAGCCGGTCCAGTTGGGCCGGAGTTAACGGACGGCTGACGCTGACCGCTGCGATCCAGCGCTGCTGGCGCTCGGCTGCCAAGGTGGCGAAGCACTCGACGAGTTTTGTGGCCTTGATGCCGCGCGGGTGGCTCACGGCCTGCTGGATCAGCACCCGCGCTTCCTCACCGGCCGCCGGCACCAATTTCATCGCCAGCGCGGACTTCGCCGCATCAGAGGCCTGCGGCTCGGACAGCGCGCGCTGCACCTCGTGGCTGGAATCAACGGCCCGGCTGAAGGCGAACAAGTCGCTCTCCAACTGCTCAAGGCCCGAGATGCCGGAAACGGCGCCTCCCGACGAGGATCCGGGCCGGTTTTCGGCTACCGCGATCGCCACCGTTGCGGCCATGGTCTCGAGTGCATCGCCAAGGTCACGGACGTTTGCCCAACGCGAAGCAGCCAGCGCGGCAGCCAGGTCCCCGGCCTGCGCCGACACTTTGCCGTTGACCAGCGACCTCACCAAGGCCGCCTTTGCCTCTGCGCTCCGTGAAGGATCAGTCAGTGCACGGCGCAGGCCAGCCGAGCTGTCCAGCGTCGCCAGGATGCCGAAAAGCTCCTCCGCCAACGGCAGCGATGCGGTGGGGAGTACGCTCTCCAGGTCAGCCAGGGCCGCCTTCAGCGATTCGCCCGATATTCCAGCCATTACTGAACTGCACCCGCGTCCTGGTTTTCCAGACCCTGGTTTTCCAGATCCGCCAGGAAGCGGTCGACGACGCGGGTTGAGCGCTCATCGTCTTCCAGTGCCTCACCCACGATGCGGCCGGCCAGCGTCGTGGCGAGCGTTCCCACTTCGGAACGCAGCGAAACGACGGCGGCCTGACGCTCGGCGGCAATGGCGACATGCGCCTGCTCGGTGATGCGCGCCGACTCAGCCGCAGCCTTGTCTTTCAGGTCAGCCAAAATCTGCGCACCTTCACCCCGTGCTTCCTCGCGAATGCGGTTTGCTTCCGCGCGGGCATCGGTGAGCTGCTGCTTGTACTCCTCGAGCGCGGCCGATGCCTCGGCCTGGGCCTTCTCAGCCTTGGCGATGCCACCTTCGATGGCCTCGGTCCGCGCGGCGTAGGTCTTTTCAAACATCGGAACCACGTACTTGACCGCAATGATCATCAGGATCACAAATCCGATGCCGACAATCACTATTTCCCACACGTTGGGCAGCAGTGGGTTTTCTGAGTCTGCGGCGGCGGAAATCAGAAGATTATTCATATTTCACCCGTCCTATCTGCTCGAATCGGTTAACAGTCGTTCTTTACTTGAGAACGAACGCAAACACGAGGCCGAGGATTGCCAGGGCTTCGGTGAGGGCCAGGCCCAGGAACGCGATGGGCTGCAGCACGCGCTGTGCTTCAGGCTGGCGGGCCACACCATTGATGTAGGCGGCGAAAACCAGGCCCACCCCGATGGCTCCACCGATTGCCGAAAGACCATAACCAATAAGGTTGATTGAGCCGTTGATTGTGCCGTTCATGATGTTCCTTTCAAGATGCCCGGAGGCAGGTTGTTTGGGTCGTGATATCCCCCGGGGGGAATGCTTAATATTTAGTGACTGTCCGCATGGATGGCGCCCTCGATGTAAATCGCGGTCAGCAGCGTGAAGACATACGCCTGGAGCACCATGATCAGCGCTTCGAGCATGTACATGGCCACCGCGCCAATGAGTACCAGCAGCGAGGTGCCCTTGAGCAGGAAGCCCTCCTGGGCCAGCAGGAATTCGATGCCGGATCCGGCGATGAGCACAATCAGGTGGCCGGAGAGCATGGTGGCAAAAAGACGGAGGCTGTGTGTCATCGGGCGGACCACGAAGTTGGAGATGATCTCGATCGGCACGACCAGCGGCAGGATGGGCCACGGAACACCGCTGGGCACCACTGCCATCTTGAAGAACTTCACGCCGTTGCGCCGGACTCCAGCACTGATCCAGATCACGTAGACCACGATTGCCAGCAGATAGGTTCCGCCGACATGCGAGAAGCTGGGCAGCTGCAGGATCGGAATCGCACCGTAAATGTTGTTGACCAGAATAAAGAAAAACAACGTGAACAGCAGCGGAACGTATTTGACGAAGTCCTTGCCACCAATCACATCCTTGGCGACGGAGTTGCGGACGAAGTTATATCCCATTTCGCCGGCGAACTGCAGCCGGCCGGGAACCAGCTGGCCCTTGCGCCCGGCGGCAATAAAGAACCAGGCGATCAGCACCACGGAAAGAAGGACCAGCAACATCTGCTTGGTGAAGTCGAAGCTTCCGATGCTGAAAATCGCTGGCAGGTGGCTGGAAACGCCCGGTGGGGTAAAGGTTCCACCCTCTTGGGCGGGGAGCGTAAGCGCGATCAACGCGTTTCCTCTCTGCAGTGTCCGTCTTTGGGCATGGAATGGGGAACCGGTGAAGCTAGCGCACCGTTGCCCCCAACGATATGAAAAAAGATTGGCATCATGATTGCCCGGAATCCGACCGGTCCTGCGCCTCCCGCGGCCCCGCAGCATTGCCGGAGCGATGGCGGTGAAGTCGTTGGGCGAAGGATAGATAGAACCCGCCTGCCAGGCCTACAAAGGCACCGATCAATACGAACCAGCTGGCATGGAGCAAAATATCCAGTCCCCAGCCTATCAAACTCCAGACAAGGATTCCGCCAATAATATAGCTGAAAACAGCCATTCCAGCGTTGTAGCCACCGGTGCCGTTGCGGCTGGCCGAGCCCGAGGCCGCTATGGAGGTTTTGCCGCTGTCCCCCGGTTCCGGGCTGGCTCCGGCGCCGGTGCGTTCCTCAGCGCTCATGGTCTTCTCCGCCCTTGGTCCCGGCGCCACCATAGGGCGCGCGGTCCTGCACGGGATCATTGAACAATTGGTGCCGGGTGCGGCTGAAGACAAAAACCTCCACCGCCTGCCAGACCAGTACCGTCGCAACGGCGCAGATGAAAAACCAGGTCCCGTTCAGCCAGCCCGGGGTGCCGATGAAATAGAGCACGGCAGCGAAACCAACGATCTTCACCAGGTACGTCACCAGGAAGACACCAATGGCACCGGAGGGGTTCCGGCGTCCGACGTAGTGCCCCACCAGCAGTGAAAGCGTGAAGAACAGCACGACGACGCCGGCGCCGAAGACTGCGCTCAGTGCGGCGGCAGCACCTGCGGTCAAACCGGAAATGAGCGCCACCACTGCCACCACGATGGCGGCCGCTGTGGCGCAGGAGGCCAAAATCCGCAGCCACGGCGATGCGGTGGGGCCGGATGCGGCGATCCCGGCCGGCGGCGTGGAGCCGCGGTCAGCGCTGGAATCGTTGTGCACTCTTCAGTCTTTTCTGCCGGGAGGCTTTGGTCTGGAAGCCAGCGAAACAGGGGAACGGTTGTTCGCCGTACCAAAATTCTACACGAGATAGAAGTTAGTCCCGAGCCCACCGGACGGCGGCCCCGGCGCTTGATCAAACGCGCGAAGATGGTCGGCGTGCGCAGATAGAGCAGCACCAGCACCGCACAGCCCACGGCGGCAGCGGCGGATACCCCCGGCCTGCCGTCCGCGGCGAGCAGTCCGAGCATGCCGGTGGCCACCGTCGCGGCGCTCACCACCGCGGTGGCCTGCAGGTGGCTCAGCCCGACGATGGTGAGCCGCTGATAGGCATGCTGGCGGTGTGAGGCATACCAGCGCTCCCCCGCCACGATCCGCCTGATCAGCGTTACAAAAGTGTCGGCCAGGTAAATCAGCACCGGGGCAAAAATGTACTCCACCGGCACCCCCGCGAGGAACGCCGCCACCGCCGTGACCGATATGCCGCCGCCGAGCAGATAGCTGCCCACGTCACCAAGGAAAACTGGGGCCCGGCCCAGGTTCCAGGGCAGGAAACCCGCGAAGGAGCCCGCGATCGCCAGCCCGGCATAGACCAGCCAGCTGTGCCCGGTAAGGTGACCAGCCAAAGCATAAAAACCCCCAACCACCAGGCCGTGGCTGCCCGATATGCCATTGATGCCATCCATAAAGTTGGCCACATTGATGTAGGCCGCCACCGCCACGGCTCCCGCCGGAATCCACCAGTAGGCATATCCACCGGCGAGCAGCGCCAATGCCGCGGTGGCCAGCAGGCCAAGGCCCAGTTGGACAGCGGCCCGGATCCGAATGCCCAGACCGCGCAGATCCTCAATCCATCCCACCGCTGCGGCGGCCGCCATGACCAGCACGCACACGATCAGTGTCCATCGATCCGCCGGGGCTGCCGGCGGTGCGAACAACGCCGTCAGCATCGCCGCCGCGGCCGCCAGTGCAACCGTGATGCCGAGCCCGCGGATGGTCGGCACCGTGTGCGATGAGCGTTCCGATGGGATGTCCAGCACTCCGAGCCGGACCAGCCAGGGCTTGAATGCCAGCGGCAGGACCAGGCTCAGCACCAGTGCCACGCCGGCAACCAGGGCGGCCATCAGGCACCCGCCGCCAGTGCACCATCGTCGGAATCATCCAGCTCCGACGGTTCCGCTCCGGACTCCAGCCTGCAGCGCTGCAGCCAGACGTCCAAGTCCAGTGAGGCCGGGTCCTGGGCCGGCGCTGTGGTCTGCGAAATTTTGGGATGCAGCGCCTTGGCGTTGGTTTCCCCGACACCAACCAGCTGTTCGTGCATTTTTTCGCTCGGCCGCAGTCCGGTAAAGACGATGTTGATGTCGCGTCCGGACATGGCGATCATCCGACGTGCCACATCCAAAATCTTCACCGGCTCGCCCATATCCAGGATCAGCACCTCGCCGCCGTTGCCGATTGCCCCAGCCTGGATCACCAGCTGGCAGGCCTCCGGGATGGTCATGAAGAACCGGGTCACGTCCTGATGGGTGACGGTCAGCGGGCCACCGTTGCGGATCTGTTCGCTGAACAGCGGCAGCATGGAGCCGCGGCTGCCGATCACGTTGCCGAAGCGCACCGAAACGTAAGTACTGGACGTCTGCTGCGCAGCCCAGGCGGTGAGCTTTTCCGCGCTCCTTTTGGAGTGTCCCAGCGCGGTGGTGGGACTGGCAGCCTTGTCCGTGGAGACATTGACGAAGCTCGTCACCGCAACGGCCTGGGCGGCCCGAAGCACGTTCAGTGTGCCCAGCACATTCGTTTTCCACGCTTCCTGCGGATACTGCTGCAGCAGCGGTGCATGCTTGAGCGCGGCGGCATGGAAAACCACTTCCGGGCGCCTGTCGCGGAAAATCGCGGCTATCGCCGCGGCATCACGAATGTCGGCTAGTACCGTGTCGCGGCCGTTGAGCAGACCATGACCGGAAATCGAAATCTGGGTGTGCTGCAGGCCGGTTTCGTCGTGGTCCAGCATGATCAGCTCCGCGGGCTTGAATCCGGAGAGCTGGCGGCACAGTTCGGAGCCGATCGAGCCGCCGGCGCCGGTGACCAGGACGCGCTTTCCCGCGACATAGCCAACGATCTGCTCCACCTCGATGTCCACCGGGCGGCGCCCGATCAGGTCCTCCACGTCGACTTCACGAAAGTCCGAGATACCCGCACCCTCGCCGGAGAGCATGTCCTTCAGCGGCGGCAGCACCAGAACGCGCACCCTCAGCCCGGCCACCGCGTCGGAGATCTCGCGCACCTTGGCGGCCTCCACCTGCCCAAAGGCCAGCACCAGCACACTCGCCCGGGTGCGGCGGACGACGTCGGGCAGGTCCGTTCCGCGGCCCAGCACGGAGACCGAGGACAGCCGCAAATGCTTTTTGGCCGGATCATCATCCACCAGACCTACCGGGAAGTACGGCGAGGAGGGATCCTGCAGCATGCGGTTAACCAGCGAGTTGCCAAGGAATCCAGCTCCATAGACCAGCGTCCGCTGTGCGCCCTCACCCGGACGGGCCTTGCCCTCAACGTAGAGCCGCTTGATGTAGCGCACGGCCGCCATGAACAGGCAGGCAAAGGGAAAGGCAATGGCGCCAATGCTGCGCGCAATGTGGATTTCCTTATAGACAATGAAGTCGAAGATCACCGTGGTGGCCGCGACGATGACGGTGACCGCCACCAGCAGCCGGGCCTCGTGGAAACTGCCGAAGCTGTACCGGCCGCGATAGAGAGCGAAACCCCAACCGGCGAGCAGCTGCGTTGCCACCGCCACGGCCGTCAGCGCGGTGGCGCCCCAGTAGCTGATCAGCGTGACATCAAGTTCGTAGCGAAGCAGCAGCGCCAGCGCAATGGCCACGATCCAGGCCAGCGAATCCAATGCAAACTGAGACCAGAGCCACAGTGCCGGTTTCTCCTCGCGCGGCGGCGGCGCCGAAGCGGAACCGGTCTCGCTCTTATTCTTCAATTGTTTTTTCCGTGCTGCTCATAGTAAAAAGTTGCCTTACCGGCGGTGGCCCGCCTTCTGCCTGTCCCGGGCGGTACACGCCCGCTGAATCTGGCTGTACTAAAGTGGAACCTACAAAGATACTAATCTTAATCGCCCATCATCCGAGTTAGCCGTGCTGCCGTTCGCGAATGCAGCCGCGGCCGGAGAGGACAACCCTTGCAGGACACCGTGGCCGTGGCGGCCGTGACTTTCGACCGTCCCGACGATGTCCGGATCCTGTTGGCTGCCCTGGCCGCGCAAAGCCATCCACTGCAGTCCGTCACGCTGGTGGACTCGGGCACAACGCCGGTCCGGGACGTGGCGCATGCGGCTGGAAGCGGCGTGAACTACGTCCGTTCGCTGGCTAATCTCGGCGGTGCCGGCGGGTTTTCGCTGGCCATCCTGAGCGCGATCGCCTCCGGTGCGCGGTGGGTCTGGATCATGGACGACGATGCCCACCCGGAGGATCCGAATACATTGGCCGCCCTCCTGCGGGCGGCCAACGAACGTTCCCTGGACGTGGTGGTGCCATTGATCGTGGCTCCCGGCCAGCCCCGTAAACTTTCCTTTCCGTTCCGCCTGCACGGCCACCTGACGCATGAGCGTGATGAGGTGGAACCGCTCGGGTTCATCCCGGATGTGGCCCAGTTCTTTAACGGCGCCCTGGTCCGTTCCGACGTCTTTTTCCGTGTGGGACTGCCTGATCTGCGGCTGTTTATCCGAGGCGATGAAACCGATTTCATGATGCGGCTGCGGGCGGCCAAAATACCCTTCGGCACTGTGACGAGCGTGGCTCTGAGCCATCCCCCCGGCTGGGCCGAGGTGCAGCATGTGCTCGGCGACAGACTCCACGTCCTGGTCCCGGAAACGGACTTCAAACGGTTCTATTACTACCGCAACCGCGGCCACCTGATGCGCAAACACCGGCGGCTGCGCTCACTGCTGGCGGACGCGGTGGGCTATCCGCTGTACTTTGCCAGGACGCGCGACCCTAAGGGGTTGCTGCGCTGGGCGGCTGCTTACACCGCCGGCGTCCGCGGAACAAAATTCGGCCCGCCCCGGGACCAGGGCTTCTGAGGTGGATCCCCGCCACGAGGGGTTTTTCCTCGTCATCGTCACCTATAACCGGTCCACCTATTTGGCGTCCCTGCTGGCCTCGGTGGCCGCCCTCGACCCGGCGCCGGACGCCGTCGTCGTGGTGGATAACGCCAGTACGGACGGCACCGGCGCCGTGATTGCGGCGGCCGCGGCGGCCTCCGCCATTCCACTGCTGCACCACCGGCTGCCCGAAAACCGCGGTGGGTCCGGCGGCTTCAGCGCGGGCGTGGAGCGCGCGCTGGACTCCGGCGCACGCTGGCTGTGGCTGATGGACGACGACGTCGAAGCCCTGCCGGGCGCGGTGGGCGCCTTCCGGCCTTGGATGGAACGCTATGAGTGCATCATCGGGCGGCGCTACGACAGCAACTCAAAGCCGTTCTTCTGGCAGCACAACTTCAATACCTTCCTGGCCCTTGCGCTGCCGGTGCCCGGAAACGTCTTTTCCGCCTCGGACGCCTTCCGCACCAATGTCGGCTGTTTTGAAGGCATGCTGATCAGCGCCGCGGCGGCCCGGAGCGTGGGCTTGCCGGATCCGCGATTTTTCCTGAACTGGGATGACACGGTTTATGGCTGGCTGGTCTCACTGCAGCGGCCCGTGGTTTACGTCAATGAGTTCGTGCTGCGCAAGGTCCGGCCGCAAAAGCAGATTGACCTCGGCGTCCGGCACCTCAATGATTCCTCGGACCTAAGCCGTTACCATGTGATGCGCAACCGGGCCTACGTGGCCAAATATCTGCAGCTGCACGGGCGCTACAACCGCTTTGGCTTCGCGCTCGGGACGCTGCTCACGGCGTCCAAGGAGATGCTGCGCCTGCTGGCAGTGGAACACCGCTGGGCCGGGACAGCGAAACTGTGGAGCGGCTGGCGGGATTCCCGCGCGCTCTTGCGGGACACCGGCTGGCAGCCGATGCCGCCCCTGCCCGGTGAAGGGGAGACCAATAAGTGATGGCTGCAACCGGGGATTCAGAAAGCAGGGCGCCGGTGGCGTGGGTCGTGGTGGGTGCCAGCGGATTTGTCGGCTCGGCCGTGGCCGCCGAGCTGGCCGGACGCGGAATTCCTGCCCGCGGCGTGCGGGCTCCCCATATCGCCAGCTCCGCTGCGGACCCGGCCGCCATCGTGCGCGAAGCATCCTGCTCACCGCTGCGGCAATTGCTGGCGGCGGACTTCGCCGGCGCCGAGGTGGTGATCAATGCGGCAGGCCTCGCAGCTCCCGGGCACACCGGATCACCGGAGCTCACAGGTGCCAACGCGCTGCTCCCCGTGCTGGTGGCAATCGCGGCCAAGGATGCCGGCGTGTCCCGAGTCATTCACCTGAGCAGCGCCGCAGTCCAGGGCCATCGGCCGGTGCTGGACGAATCGGCCGAGCGGACGCCGTTCTCTGCCTACTCCCGCTCGAAAGCCCTGGCCGAGGAAGCCTTGGCAGCCCTGCCGGAGAGTGGTTTGGAACTCGTGGTACTGCGCGCGACATCGGTTCAGGGTCCCGAACGGCCGACGACGGTGGCGCTGCGCCGGCTCGCGGCCTCAGCCTTAGCCTCGGTTGCCGCCCCCGGTACGGCTCCGACGCCCGTCAGTTCAATCCACGCGCTGGCCTGGTTCGTCGCCGAAGTGGGACTGCATGCCGGCCGTGTCCCCGCCGTGGTGCTGCAGCCGTGGGAAGGACTGAGCGTCACGGCGGTGCTCGCAGCAGCGGGCGGACGGCAACCTCGGACGCTGCCGGCCGGGGTCTGCCGGCTGCTGGTGCGCACCGGCTATCTGGTGTCCCGGCTGCTCGGAGAACGCCTGCACGGCACCGTGCGGCGCGTCGAGCTTATGTGGTTCGGCCAGGCTCAGGATCCGGGCTGGGCTGAATCGGTAATGATCGCTCCCCAGTCTCAGGTTGCGGCCGTGCTGCGGCCGGCTCAGCCGGGACGTTAGCCGCGTCGTCACCGGCAGCGGTACCCGCGCCGGCACTGAACGCCGCCGAGAAATCGCCATCGGCGGCGGCGAACGCGCTGAGTTCGTCCACCTGATGTTCCTGCAGCACCGTTGGTTCAGCTTCGGCCGCAGCCGCCCTGCTGCCGTCGTAGTCGGCCTCCGCGACCGCTTCATCCGGTCCCAGCACCGACGGCACCACGGCCCGCAGCTGCTCCAAACTCACCGCGCCGGTCCGGACCACCCTGGGCACTTCCCCCGTGGTGTCCACAATGGTCGAAGACAACGCCTCGGCATCCTCGGCCGGCCGCCATCCGTTCTCCAGGTAAACCTCCACCGACTCGGCCAGCTGGGCGAGGGCTTCGGCGGCCGTCCGCGCTGCTGGATGGCCGGTGCGGTTAGCCGATGACACGGCCAACGGCCCGGTGATCGTCAGCAGATCCAGGGCCAGTTGGTCCTGCGGCATCCGCAACGCCACGGTGCCCATCGTGTCGCCAAGGTCCCAGGTGAGCGTTGGCTGAGCATGGAAAATCAGGGTCAATCCCCCGGGCCAGAAGGCGGACGCCAGCTTGCGGGCGTCCTCGCTGACCTCGGCGGCCAACCCATCCATGGTCTGGATCCGCGGTATCAGCACAGGCGGCGGCATTGAGCGCCCGCGGCCCTTAGCGGCCAGCAAGGTTGCCACCGCCTGCGGTGAAAACGCGTCCGCGGCAATCCCATAGACGGTGTCCGTGGGCATCACCACCACCTGTTTGTGGGCCAGGGCCCGCTGGGCATGGGCCAGACCCTCGGCGCGTTGATCGTCGCTGCTGCAGTCATAGGAAGTGGTGCTCACAGAGTTATTCTCTCATTTCCGCAGGAGGGGCTTGCCGCACCGCACTGGTGGCCCGCTCTTTGCCGTTCAAGTCACGATGCGAGGTCACCTCGCCCCAGTAGGGTGATTCCTGCAGCAGCGCCGCCATCCGGGCACCCTGCACTTCCGCATGCTCCAGGACAAAATATCCCCCCTGGCGCAGCAACCGGACCGCCGAAAGAACTGCCGCCGCCGGCAGTTCCATTCCGTCCGCCCCGCCGCCAAACAGAGCCATCTGCGGATCGTGCTCGGCAACTTCGGGCTCGTTGGGCACAGCCCCGGACGGAATGTACGGCGGGTTGGAAACCACAACGTCGCAGCGGCCCTCCAGCTCCGGAAAGGCGGTACGCAGGTCGCCCTGTACCAAGGTGACGCCGAGCGGTGCGAGATTCCGCTCCGCCCAGGCATGCGCCAGCGGGCTCAATTCCACCGCGTACACCCGCGATCCCGGGACTTCGGTGGCAATGGACCCCGCGATGGCACCCGAACCGGTGCCCAGATCGACCACTAGCGGAGCCATGGGGGCATCCGCCCGCTGCAGCCTATCGATGACCAGCTGCACCACGGACTCCGTTTCCGGCCGGGGCAGGAAAACCCCGGGACCCACGGCCAGCTCGAGGTGGCGGAAAAACGACGTCCCGGTGATGTGCTGCAGCGGGACGCGACTGGCCCGTTCGGCAATCAAGTCGGAATAGCCCTCCGGCTCGGGAGCAGTCCCGAGCAGCATGGCACGCAGTCGCCCAAGCCCCACTTTCAGCAGGTGGTCGGCCAGCAGCTCGGCGTCCACCCGGGGCGACGGGACACCTGCTTCGGCCAAGGTTCTGGTAGCATCGGTTACCGCCTGCGCCAAGGTACGAGGGCTCACCGCCGTTGCCCGCCGGCCCGTCCCGCCAATCGATTGCCCATGTTAGTCGCCGATGGCGTCGAGCCGGGCCTGCTCGTCCATTTCGATCGCCGACTGCACCACCGGCTCCAGCTCGCCATTCATCACCGTGTCCAGATTGTAGGCCTTATAACCGGTCCGATGATCAGCAATCCGGTTCTCGGGATAGTTGTAGGTCCGGATGCGCTCGGAGCGGTCCATGGTGCGGATCTGCGATTTGCGGGTGGCGGAGTTCTCCGCGTCGATGATTGCCTGCTGATGCGCCAGGATCCGGGCACGGAGTACGCGCATGCCGGCTTCCTTGTTCTGCAGCTGCGACTTCTCGTTCTGCATTGCAACCACAATGCCGGTGGGCAAATGGGTGATGCGCACCGCGGAGTCGGTCGTATTGACGGACTGGCCACCGGGACCCGAGGAGCGGTAGACGTCAATCTTCAGATCATTCTGGCTGATCGCGACTTCCTCGGGCTCATCCACCTCCGGCAGCACCAGCACACCTGCAGCGGAAGTGTGGATCCGTCCCTGCGATTCGGTGACCGGAACGCGCTGCACCCGGTGCACGCCACCCTCGAACTTCAGCCGGGCATACACGCCTTCGGCAGGGTCATTGGACCGGCCCTTGACCGCAATGGAAATGTCCTTGTAGCCGCCCAAATCAGACTCGGTGGCCGAGATGATCTCCGTCTTCCAGCCGCGCTGCTCCGCGTAGCGGGTGTACATCCGGACCAGGTCCGCGGCGAACAACGCGGATTCGTCGCCACCTTCGCCGGCCTTCACCTCGAGAATGACGTCGCGGGCATCATCGGGATCCCGCGGAATCAGCAGCCGCCGCAGCTTTTCCTGCGCGGCCAGCAGCTGCCCCTCCAGCACCGGCACTTCGGCGGCAAACTCCGGATCCTCCCCCGCCATTTCCTGCGCGGCAGCCAGATCATCCGTGAGGGTCTGGACCTGGTGGTAACCCTCCACGATGCCGCTCAGCTCCGCATAGCGGCGCCCCAGCTTCCGGGCGAGCGACTGGTCCGCATGCACTGCCGGATCGCTGAGCCGCAGCTGCAGCTCAGCGTGCTCGTCCAACAGTCCCTGGATGGACTCAAACATCTAAAACCTCTTTCGACTCAGTCAAGTCTAATAGTGGGGACGGAAAAGCCCCGCCCTCCTAAAGAGGGCGGGGCGGATCCTTCGCTATTTGTCGTTGTCGCTCTTGACGCCCAATGTCGTCTTCTGCACCTGCATCAGGAATTCGGCATTTGACTGCGTCTCCCGAATCTTGGAGGTCAGAAGTTCCAGCGACTGCTGCGTTTCCAGGCCGGAAAGGACCCGGCGCAGCCGCCACATGATCTTGACCTCCTCGGAGGAGAGCAGGTTCTCTTCGCGGCGTGTACCGGAGGCGTTCACATCGACGGCCGGGAAGATGCGCTTGTCCGCCAGCTGGCGGGACAACCGCAGCTCCATGTTGCCGGTGCCCTTGAACTCCTCGAAAATAACCTCATCAGCCTTGGACCCGGTCTCCACCAGGGCCGTGGCCAAAATGGTCAGCGAGCCACCGTTTTCGATGTTGCGCGCCGCCCCGAAGAACCGCTTCGGCGGGTACAGCGCCGCTGCATCCACACCTCCGGAAAGAATACGGCCCGACGACGGCGCCGAGTTGTTGTAGGCCCGGCCCAGTCGGGTCATCGAGTCCAGCAACACCACAACGTCCATACCCATTTCCACCAGGCGCTTGGCCCGCTCAATGGAGAGCTCCGCCACCTGGGTGTGGTCATCCGACGGACGGTCGAAGGTGGAGGCAATGACCTCACCCTTGACCGTGCGCTGCATGTCCGTCACTTCCTCGGGACGTTCGTCGACGAGGACCATCATCAGGTGGACCTCGGGATTGTTGATGGTGATCGCGTTGGCGATGGCCTGCAGGATCAGGGTCTTTCCGGCCTTGGGCGGAGAAACGATCAGACCGCGCTGGCCCTTACCGATGGGCGCCACCAGGTCAATGACGCGGGGACCAATCTTCTTCGGGTCGGTTTCCAGGCGCAACCGCTCGGAGGGGTACAACGGAACCAGCTTCGAGAATTCAACCCGGTCCTTGAGCTCCTCGGGCGTCTTGCCGTTGACACTCGTCACGCGAACCAGAGCATTGAACTTCTGCCGGGCACTTTGGGCCTGGCTGCGGTCCTCACCTTCGCTGGGTGCACGGATGGCGCCAACCACCGCGTCACCCTTTCGCAGGTTGTACTTCTTGACCTGGGCCAGCGAGACATACACGTCGTTTGAGCCCGGCAGGTAACCGGAGGTGCGGACAAAGGCGTAGCTGTCCAGCAGGTCAAGGATTCCTGCCACGGGCAGCAGCACATCGTCGTCCGTTACCTCAACGTCGTCGAAGTCCGGTCCCTGATTGCGTCCGCGGCGACGCTCGTTGCGGTCGCGGAAGCGGTCGTTGCGCGATTCCTGGCCGCCGGAGCGGTCGTTGCGGTCGCGGCGGTTGCGCCGGTTGCGGGGACCGTCGCTGTCGTCGTTCCGACCGCCATCGTTGCGGCTGTCGTTGCGGCTTTCGTTCCGACCGCCATCGTTGCGGCCATCGTTCCGACCGCCATCATTGCGGCTGTCATTCCGACCGCCGTCATTGCGGCTGTCGCTGCGCTGATTGCGGTCCCCGCGCTGATTGCGTTGATTCCGCTGATCGTTTCCGTCGCCGGTCTCTGCGGCAGTTGCGGCATCGGCCTTAGGCGCCGTGTCGGCGGCAGCCTGAGCTTCCGTGCGGGCATCATTTCGCGCCTCGCCGCTGCGGCGGTTGCGGGTGCGCGACTGACGGCGGTTGCCATCCTCAGCCTGGGCGCCATCCTGCGCCGCCCCGGCGTCCGGAGCGGCAGCTTCGGCGCCCTGGCCATTCTGTCCGGGCTGGGTGTTCTGTCCCGCCTGGGCATTCTGTCCCGCCTGGACGTTTTGTCCCGACTGGGCATTCTCGGCGGCCAGAACGCCATCGCTTCCGGCCCTGCGGCTGCGGCCTCGCCCACGGGCGGGGCGCTCGGCTGCCGGCTCGTCTGCTGGCTGCTGAGATGCGGCCACCGCCTGGCTGGCTGGCACAGCGGCGGTCTCCGGCTGCACCGATTCCGGTGCCTGGCCGGCGGCGGCGTCGGCCTGCCGACGGGCACGGCCGCCTCGACCGCCCCTGACCGCTGTGTCGGGAGCGGATTCGCTCTTCGCGGCGTTGGCCGGACGGTCCGCCACGGAGGAGCCACGCTGATGGTCGGAGATGGCGGATACAAGGTCGCCCTTGCGCATCCGGGAGCCACCGGTGATGCCCAGCTGGCCCGCCAGGGCCTGAAGCTGGGCAAGCTTCAATCCGGCCAGGCCGCCGCTCTTTGCCGGAGCTGGTGCTGCTGGATTAACGGCATCGTCCAAACCCGAAGTTTGGGTGATGGTGTCTGTCACGAAGGATCCTTCCCCCTCGATGGCGATCTACCTGAGATCGCGGTGAATGGTTCCTGGCCATCGCTGGAACGCCTCTACAGGCGCCGGGGCGTGTGGTCTGGTTTCCGTCCTCCGCCAACCCAGAGGTGGCGGAGCCGGTTAGTGGTCACCTTTCGACCCTTTTGATGAGACATCCGGAGTCGACTATGGGGGCGCAAAATGAACTGCGTGGGTTCCCGCGATAGATTTGAAAAGGTGGCATCGGTGAAGTACTCGGTATGCGCTGCATGAAATTGCTGCCCGGACGCACCCAACTGCTTGAACCCGCTACTGGATCCTTTGGGAATACATCCGAAGTGCAGCCACGCGGTCAATACCGCCGATGCAACTCCACTTTAGCACCCTCAACGTCCACATCCAGCCGCAGAACACGCCAGCGGACACGGGATATTTTCCCCGGCTCCCCCTGCGCGTCCTTCCCTGCCATGATCCACTCAGCACGGCTCGCCTCTTCGTCGCCGTTGGCCAGCGTCATAATCGTGGGCCCCGCCCCGGAGACGAAGGCCGCCAGACCCCGGGCCCTGAGCGCGTCCATCAACGCGCTGCTGTCCGGCATGGCTGCGGAACGGTAGTGCTGATGCAGATAGTCCTGGGTTCCGGCCAGCAGCAGCGCCGGGTCCTGCGTCAGCGCGTGCACCAGCAGGGCAGCCCGGGCGGCATTAGCTGCCGCGCTGGCGTGTGGCACGGAGGCCGGAAGCATGGCGCGTGCGGCTTTGGTGGGCAGCTCGACGGCGGGCACGGCGACCACGGGAATCACGGTCGACGACGGCGTCAGCCGGGCCGAGCGGTAGACGCCCGCCTCCTGCCAGGAAATGGCGGCGCCGCCGAACACCGCCGGGGCCACATTGTCCGGGTGTCCTTCCAGCTCCGAGGCCAGCTGGAAAACCCACTGCGCATCCCGCCGGGCGGCTTCGGGAACCAGTGCATTGGCGGCCGACACCGCGGCCACGATTGCCGCCGCGGAAGAACCAAGACCCCTGCCATGCGGGAGCACATTGCTGGCGATGATTTTCAGTCCACCACGGCGGTACCCCAGCCGGGCCAGCGCCGCGTCCATCGCCCTTACTGCCAGATGTGTGGCATCGCGCGGCAACCCGGCCGCACCCTCGCCGTCGAGCTCAAATTGCAGGTCGTCCGGGTCGGATGTGTCCGCCTGCGTTTCCACCGTCAAGGTGTCATACAACGCCACGGCCAGCCCCAGTGAGTCATAACCGGGGCCAAGATTGGCGCTGGTGCCGGGAACCCGGACTGTGACGCACTGCCCCGGCTGGAGGAGGCCTTCAGCCATGGTCCGCGTCGAGCCCCAATGCGCCGGCCACCGTCACGACATCGTAGGAGACCCGCCGTGGCTCCACCGCGCTGCCGTCGACATTTTTGAGCGCCCAATCGGGATCCTTCAATCCGTGACCGGTGACCGTAATGACAATGTTGGCTCCGACAGGCACCGCTCCGGCCGCATGCTTCTTCAGCAGTCCGGCAACGCCCGCCGCGGAGGCCGGTTCCACAAAGACGCCCTCCCGTGCGGACAGCCAGCGGTGTGCCGCCAGGATCTCCTCATCGGTGACGGCCTCAATCAGGCCGCCGGATTGGTCCCGGGCCGCGATCGCCAAATCCCAGGACGCCGGATTGCCGATCCGGATGGCAGTGGCGATGGTGTCCGGCTCGGTGATTGGATGGCCGGCCACGAAGGGGGCAGCGCCGGCCGCCTGGAAGCCCCACATCATTGGGGTGCGGCTGGCCACCGCGGGTACCGTGCCGGCAGTTGCCGACTCGTACGGTGCCGCGTACTCCTTATACCCCTTCCAATAGGCGCTGATGTTGCCCGCGTTCCCGACCGGGAGGACATGGATATCCGGGGCGTCCCCCAGGCTGTCCACCACCTCAAAGGCGCCGGTCTTTTGGCCCTCGATCCGCGCCGGGTTTACCGAGTTCACGAGGAACACCGGATAGGACTCGGCCAGCTTGCGCGCCACATCCAGGCAGTTGTCGAAGTTGCCGTCCACCTGCAGCAGCGTAGCGCCGTGGGCCACTGCCTGGCTGAGCTTGCCCATCGAGATCTTGCCCTCCGGTACCAGGACCGCACAGGTCAGGCCAGCGGCGGTGGCGTAGGCGGCCGCGGAGGCGGACGTGTTGCCGGTGGATGCACAAACAACGGCCTTGGCACCCGCTGCCACCGCCGCCGTCATGGCCATGGTCATGCCACGGTCCTTGAAACTGCCGGTGGGGTTCATCCCCTCGACCTTCAGATATACCGAGGAACCGGTCAGGGCGGACAGCGCCTGCGCGGGCACCAGGGGTGTGCCACCCTCCCCCAACGTGATGATCCTGGTGGTCTCGGTCACCGGCAAACGGTCGGCATATTCGCGGATTACGCCGCGCCATTGATGAGCCACTAGATTCCCTCAACTCTCAGGACAGAACTAACACGGTGAATAACGTCCAGCTCTTTGACGGCACGGACTGTGGCGGCCAGCGAGGCCTCGGAGGCACGGTGCGTCACGATCCGCAGCTCGGCGAATCCGGGCTGCGCATCACGGTCGGCGCTGCCCGGCACCGCTGGGCGGTGGATGGTCTGCCGGATGGTTTCAATGGACACCTGATGTTCGGCAAAGAGCTGTGCTATCCGCGCCAGCACGCCCGGTTGGTCCGCCACCTCCAGGCCGATGTAATAGCTGGTGGTGACGGCTTCTATGCCCAAGGCGGGTACGTGACCGGTGGTGGTTTCAGTCCGGCCGGGACCGCCGAGGACCAACCGCCGGGCAGCTGAAACAACATCGCCCAGGACGGCAGAGGCCGTCGCTGTACCGCCGGCTCCCTGGCCGTAGAACATCAGCTCACCGGCCGACTCCGCCTCAATGAACACGGCGTTGAAGGCTCCGTGGACGGCGGCCAGCGGATGTTCGCGCGGCAGCAGCGTGGGATGGACCCGGACACTGACCCCCTCCGGTGAACCGGAGCCGGCCAAAGCGCCTGAGACTGCCGGTTCTGTCTCGGTTGCGGGTGCCGAAGCGCCGGGAATCGGCAGTTTCTCGGCAATGGCCAGCAGCTTGATCACGTAGCCCGCCTCCTTGGCCGCGGCCACATCTGCGGCGGAGACCGAGGTGATGCCCTCGTAGTGCACGTTTTCCAGGGCAAAGCGGGTATGGAAGGACAGCGACGCGAGGATGGCTGCCTTGGCCGCGGCGTCGGCGCCACCAACGTCGGCGCTCGGATCCGCTTCTGCATAACCGAGCCGCTGAGCCTCGGCCAGGGCGTCCTGGAACTGTGCTCCGGTGGAGTCCATCTGGTCCAGGATGAAGTTTGTGGTGCCGTTGACTATGCCCAGCACCCGGCTGATCCGGTCGCCGGCCAAACTGTCGCGGATGGGACGCAGAATCGGTATCGCGCCCGCCACCGCCGCCTCATAGGACAGCTGGACGCCGGCGGCGTCCGCCTTTTCGTACAGGGTCGGACCGTCCGCCGCCAACAGAGCCTTGTTGCCGGTGACAACGCATGCACCATGCTCAATGGCTGTGAGGATCAGCGTCCGCGCCGGTTCGATGCCGCCCATCAGCTCAATGACGATATCCGCCTCCCGGACTAGTGCGGCGGCGTCGGTGGTGAACAGCTCCCGGGGCAGCTGCGCATCCCGCGGCGCTTCCAGGTCGCGCACCGCGATTCCCGTCAATGCCAGTGTGGCACCGGTCCGGGCCGCCAGCGCCGGGGCGTCCTGCAGCAGGATGCGGGCAACCTGCGAGCCCACGTTCCCGCAGCCGAGCAGGGCAACCTTGAGGGTTTTTCCTTTCGGTGCCCGAGGGTGGCCGGTTTCCTGCACCCTGGTAACCAGGGAAATATTCTGCTCCGTCAAGGTTTCAAGCCCCTAAATCGCGTGCCAGCAAGTCATCTTCGGTTTCGCCCCGCACCATCAGGCGGGCTGCCCCGTCCCGAACGGCGACGACCGGCGGCCGCGGCACATAGTTGTAGTTGCTGGCCAGTGCCCAGCAGTACGCTCCGGTCCCGGGAACCGCAAGCAGATCCCCTGCCACCACGTCGCCGGGCAGATATACATCTCTAACAACAATGTCCCCGCTCTCGCAATGTTTGCCGACCACGCGGGAGAGCGCCGGCGCCGCGGCGGAGGCCCGGCCTGCCAGCACGGCCGAATAATCCGCGTCGTAGAGCACCGGCCGCGCGTTGTCGCTCATGCCGCCATCCACCGACACATAGCGGCGCGGGCGCGTAACCTGCCCGCCCTCAAGCTCGACGTTGACCGTCTTCAGAGTGCCGACTTCGTACAGTGTGAAGGTGGTGCTGCCCACGATCGCCCGGCCGGGTTCGATCGAGATCCGCGGCGCGGCGAGGTCCAGCCGCTGGCAGGTGGCCCGGACGACGGCGGCCATCGCGTTGGCGATGTCGGCCGCCGGACGCGGCGTGTCCGCCGCGGTATAGGCGATGCCGTAGCCGCCGCCCAAATCCAGCTCCGGCAGCAGCAGAGCATATTTGCGCTGCATGGCATCCAAAAAGGTCAACAGCCGCTCGGCGGCAAGTTCAAAGCCCTCGGGTTCGAAGATCTGCGAGCCGATGTGACAGTGCAATCCCAGCAGGTCGATGCTGGCGTAGCCCGCCGCGGTGGCGACGGCCTGCTCGGCCGCGCTGACGCCGTCGTCCGCGCTCATCGACAGGCCAAACTTCTGGTCCTCGTGCGCGGTGGCGATGAATTCGTGCGTATGCGCGTGCACACCCGGGGTGAGGCGCAGCAGCACCCGGGCACGCTCGCCCCGGCCGGCGGCGATGGCCGCCACCCGGTCCAGTTCGGCCAGGCTGTCCACCACAATCCGGCCCAGCTTCATCTCCAGTGCCCGGTTGATTTCCGCGTCCGACTTGTTGTTACCGTGCAGCCCCAGCCTGTCCCCGTCCAGCCCCGCGCGGGCGGCCACGGCCAGCTCGCCGCCGGAGCAGGTGTCCAGCCGCAGGCCCTCACTGTCCACCCAGCGGGCGATCTCGGTGCACAGAAACGATTTGCCCGCGTAATCGACGTCAACGCCACCGCAGATATCGGCGAAGGCGGCATCGAAGGCGTCCTTGAAATCCCTCGCGCGGGTCCTGAAGTCCGCCTCGGAGACCACATACAAGGGACTGCCGAACCGTGCCTTCAACTCGCTGACGGACACCCCAGCGACGGTGAGCTGACCGCCTTCGCCGCGTTCGACGTCGTGCGCCCACAGCTTTGGCGTGAGCTCGTTGGCGTTGGTGGGGTACGCCAGCCAGTCGGGCGCCAGCTCGGATCCGCCGGTCTCCCGGACACCTGCCTGCTCCGTCACTGCTACATCCGATCCGGCGCCGAGACGCCCAGCAGACCCAGGCCATTGGCGAGGACCTGGCCGACGGCGTCATTGAGCCACAAGCGGGTGCGGTTCAGGTCGGTAATCTCCTCGTCTCCGACCGGAGCGACCCGGCAGGCGTCATACCAACGGTGATAGGCGCCGGCAATAACCTCCAGGTGCCGGGCCACCCGGTGCGGTTCACGGAATTGCGCCGACTGCGCCAGCACGCCGGGATACTGGCCCAGCACCGCCAGCAGCTCGGACTCGGTGGGATGGTTCAGCGCGCCGGCGTCAAAGCCGCTGCGGTCCACACCGGCGGCCGCGGCGTTGCGCGCCACCGCGGCGGTGCGTGCATGCGCGTATTGGACGTAGAAGACCGGATTTTCATTGGACCGCTTGGTCAGTACATCCAGATCGATGTCGATGTTGGAATCGGAGGAAAAGCGCGCAAGCGAGTAGCGGGCGGCATCGGTGCCGACAATGTCCACCAGGTCCTCCAGCGTCACAACGTTGCCGGCCCGTTTGGACATCCGCAGCGGCGCACCGTCCTTGAGCAGGTTCACCATCTGCCCGATCATGACCTCGATGGTGTCCGGGTCATCGCCCAACGCCGCGGCAGCCGCCTTCAGCCGCGCCACGTAACCGTGGTGGTCAGCGCCGAGCATGATGATGTTCAGGTCAAAACCGCGGGCGCGCTTATTAGCGAAATATCCGATGTCGCCGGCAATGTAGGCGGCGTTGCCGTCGGATTTGATCACCACCCGGTCCTTGTCGTCGCCGTAGTCGGTGGACTTAAGCCACCAGGCGCCGTCGTGGAAGTACAGGTTGTCGGATTTCTTGAGCTGTTCCAGCAGCGCCTCCACCGCGCCGTCCTGGTGCAGGGAATCCTCGTGGAAAAAGACATCGAAGCTGACGCCGAAGTTGTGCAGGGATTCCTTGATGTCACCGAACATCAGGTCCACCCCAACGGCCCGGAAGCGTTCCTGCGCTTCGGCTTCGGCAAGGTCCAAAATGGCCGGCTCAACGGCCAGCACCCGGTCCTTGATGTCCTCGATGTAGACTCCGCCGTAGCCGTCCTCCGGAGCCGGCAGGCCCATGGCGCTGGCCAGCAGCGAACGGGCAAACCGGTCAATCTGGTTTCCGTGGTCGTTGAAGTAGTATTCCCGGGTCACGTCGCCGCCCTGGGATTGGAAAATCCGGGCCAGTGAATCGCCGACGGCCGCCCACCGCGTTCCACCCAGGTGAATGGGGCCGGTGGGATTGGCGGAGACGAATTCCAGGTTGATCTTCCGG
Organism: Paenarthrobacter sp. Z7-10; assembly: GCF_026932795.1. Taxonomy (GTDB): domain Bacteria; phylum Actinomycetota; class Actinomycetes; order Actinomycetales; family Micrococcaceae; genus Arthrobacter_M. The sequence continues at coordinate 30,838 of NZ_JADPVH010000009.1, forward strand.
CCCGCCATCGAGTCGTTGGTCCCGAATGCAACCCCGGCCTGCACAATTACCTGGGCGAGTCCGCCGGCGGCGGAGGCATCAAGGGTGATGTTGAGGAATCCCGGTCCGGCGATGTCAACTTTGGCCACGCCCGCAATGCCGGCAAGCCGGCTGCTGAGTGCTTCAGCAATTTTGCGCGGTGGCAGGCCGGCGGGCTTGGCCAGCTGCAGCGCAATGCTGGTGGCCCAATCACCATGGTCGCGGCTTTTCGGCCGGTCAACCCGGAGTTGACGCGGAACAGCCTCGGCGGGAACACTCAGCTCACCGGAGGCGATGGCGTCCTGGAGGCAGGTGGCAATGGCGGCAGAAAGCTCTTCGGGAGTCACTCCCTAAGCATAAGGTGGGCCGCCGGAGCGCCCCAATCAGGCCGGTTTGTTAGCGTCTTACGGCTCTGCCGCCGCGCGTCCCTGTTCGTCTTCGAGGAATCGTGGCCGGCAGACGAAGAACGCCCCGCTGACCAGCAGAATCAGGGTGGTAAAGAGGAAAAGGAACGGCACAAGCCAGCTGCCGGTGCGTTCGTGCAGGATGCCGAAGAGCAGCGGCCCGGCGCAGGCTATCGCGTAGCCGGTTCCTTGGCTGAAACCGGAGAGGGCACCGGCGCCCGCCCGGGTCCGGGTGCGCAGATTGATCAGCAGCAGGGCCAGCGGAAAGGTCCCCGGCCCCATGCCGGCCAGCGATACCCAAAGCCAAGTGGCGGTGGCAGGGCTCAGCAGCAGGCCAAGGTACCCGGCGATGAAGCAGCCAAGGAAGACCAGGACCATGGGAAACGGATTGGACATTTTCCCGGCAAACAGAGGCACCAGCAGGCTCAGCGGCAGGCCGATCCCGGCAAAAAGCGCCAGCATCGACCCGGCATCGGTCCGGCTCAGCCCCGCCTCCGTCAGGATGCCCGGAAGCCAGGCGAACATGGCATACGTGTTCAGCGAAGTGCAGCCGAACATGAAGGTCAGACCAACGGCCATCGGCGAGCGCCAGGGATTGATCTTCGCCGCCGGCACAGCTCCGGACACCTGCTGTGCAGCGGCGTGGGCCGCGGGCCGTGGTGCCCGGACGTTCATCACGGTGGTCAACCAAGGCAGGGCGGCCACGATGTTGACCCCGGCCCACAGTCCGATGGAAAAGCGCCAGCCGGTGGCATCGGCCACCGGCACCGCCAGTTGGGCCGGCAGTGCAGTGCCGACGCTCAAGACGGTGACATACAGAGCTGTCAGCAGTCCCACGCGGTCGGGGAAGTACTGCTTCACCAGCGGCGGGAGCAGCACGTTGCCCGCGCCCATCCCGGCCAGCGCAAGCACGGAGTACAGCAGGAACAGCGGCGTGTTCGGTGCAAACGCCCGCAGTACCTGCCCGGCCACCGCCACCCCCATCGCCAGCACCGTCAGCCGCTCCAGGCTGGCCCACCGGATCACGTACGGTGTCAGAAATCCGAAGACGGCGAAGGCGGCCGTTGGCAACATGCCCAGCAGGCCAATGGTGGAGGCGTCGAAGCTGATGTCGCGGTCAATTGTGGACACCAGCGGAGGCACCACCGTTACGGCCGTGCGCAGCGTCAGCGCCACCAGCAGGATGCCCGCCAGCACCAGCAGTCGTCCTCGGAATCCTTTAGTTGTCACGCCCTTGAGGTTACCGGTGATCGCCGCCGGGCCTTTTCCGGGCGCTGTCGGCTTGCTCACAGCTGACGTCCGGCGGGCTCGGAAAATCAACAGATACCGTTGCGGGGGCGCCTTGTTCCTCCGGCGCAGCGGCGGACGGCCGCGGAGCAGAGCTGCGCGGCGCGGCCTTACAGAGCGGCAAGCAAAACGGAAGGCCCGCGAATTGAAGGCAAAAATGGATACCGCACTGGGCCGGATCAGCACATACCGGTTGGTGCTGCTGGTCCTTGCGGCCCTGGTGACCTATTCGCTGCTGCTGGACCTGCTGGGCTGGCTGACCTTCGGGATCCTGGCCATGCTCCTGACTCTGGCGGTGGCCGTCGGGGTGAGCTGGGGAGCCAGCGCGATTTTCGCTCGTGCCTTCGGGACCCGCCTGCACCCGGAGTCGGCACTGATTACCGGAGCGCTGCTGTACTTCCTGTTTTGGCCCACGCTGGCCGCCCCGGATCTGGCCGGCATCGCCCTGGCCGCCGCGGTGGCCGCCGGCTCAAAGTTCCTGCTCGCCGCCCGTGGCCGGCACATCTTCAACCCAGCCGCCATCGGAGCTTTGGTGGCAGGGTTGACCGGGCTGGACATCAGCACCTGGTGGGTGGCCGCGCCCGCCATGCTGCCCGCCGTCGTCGTCGGCGTTGTGCTGGTGCTGTACCGAACATCGAAGGTGACTTTCGCCGTGCTTTTCCTGGCCGTCAGCACCGCCCTCATAGCGCTCCAGCTCAGCGCCGCGGGCATGGCACTGACACCGGCCCTCGCGGCTCCGCTGCTCAACCGGCCCGGCTTGTTCCTGGTCGGGTTCATGCTCACCGAGCCGCTGACGCTGCCACCGCGGCGCTGGCAGCAGCTGAGCCTGGCCGTCGCCGTCGGCGTGATTTTTGCGCTTCCGTTCAGCGTGGGCCCGCTGTATTCCTCACCGGAGCTCACCCTGCTGATCGGCAACCTGCTGGCGTTCCTGGCCGGACCGCGGCGCGGACTGCTGCTCACGTTTACGGGTGCGCGCCGGCTCACGCCCACCAGCCGCGAGTACGGCTTTGCGCTGGAAAAGCCCGTCCGCTTCCGTGCCGGCCAATTCATGGAATTGTCGATGCCTGCCGCGGGAACGTCGGATCCGCGCGGCCACCGGCGCATCTTCAGCCTCACCTCTGACCCGAACGACGGCGGCAATGTCAGTTTTGGCCTGCGGCTCACCGAACCATCGAGCAGCTTCAAAAAATCCCTCAACCAGCTGCGGCACGGCGACCGGGTTCGGGCCACCGGGATCGGCGGCGACTTCATCCTCCCCTCCACGCCAGAGCCGCTGCTGCTGCTGGCCGGCGGCGTGGGCATTACGCCCTTCATTAGCCAGCTGCGCAGCCTGCGGAGCGCCGCAACGCCGAGTGACGTGGTGCTGATCTATGCCATCTCCGGACCAGCGGAATTCGGCTACCGGCGCGAGCTGACGGAGCTGGGTGCCCGACTGCTGGTGCTCGCGCCGACAAATCCGGGCACGGGTGAATATCTCGGTGCCGGCCAACCCACCGCCGCCGTGCTGCAGGCCGCTGTTCCGGATCTGGCCGGGCGCCGGATCTACGTTTCCGGGTCACCTGTCTTCGTGGCCGGTGCCAAGGCTGCCGCCCGGGACGCCGGCGGACGCAGGATCCGCACCGACACCTTCTGGGGATACTGAACCGCTTGGAGGGAACCGAGCCCCGGTTTTCCTTTGCACGGCCCGCACCTGCTAAGCTCTTTTAGTTCCCAACGGTGGCTATCAGCCATCGGGCCCTCGTAGCTCAGGGGATAGAGCGGTTGCCTCCGGAGCAACAGGCCGTAGGTTCGAATCCTATCGAGGGCACCACGAAGGAAGCACCGCGAAATCCCGCCATGGAACGTACATGGCGGGATTTCCTTTTTCGGCCACCGCACCTTGGGCCCCAGCACCGCCGTGTGGTTTCAAGCCAGAAGAGGCGGAGCAAGGGTCCGGCTGTAACGGGCATTGTGATGGGAGCAATCTTGCTCCGGCAGCAGCGAACGATGCCAATCCGCCTACTCACCCCGCCAGCACGGCCCGGGTTCTTCAGATTCGTCCGGTTCGGCCCGAACCGGACCCCGGGGCTGGATCGGAAAGCAGAACCACGGTGACCACCATCATTGCGGCCCCAACCAGTGCCAGCATTACGGGCGTCTGCCAGTCGCGGAATCCGCTGTTAAAGGCACTGTAAATTATTGAGCCGATGCCAATGACCAGCACCACGATCCCCACCAGGAACGCGGCACCCCCGACCAAGCTCCGGACGATCGGACCGGTGCCGGCGGATTCTCTGTATCGGGTGTTCCGTGTTTGACCCATCCGCTCATCCAAGCACTGCGCCATTGTGCCGTCAACCAATCCCAGCCAACCGTCAGCCAATCCAGCCAACCAGCCAACCAGCATCGAACCCAGCCAAGTAAGTAACAGATAAAGCATTCATAACCGCGAATGAGTGCGTTATCTGTTACTCAGTTGGGACATAAACTGGGTCCACAATGACTTTGACAATCCATTACCCACCCGAGCTGCCTGTTTCCGAGCGCCGCGAGGACCTGATGGCGGCCATCGCGGCCAACCAGGTGACGATCATCGCCGGTGAAACCGGTTCCGGAAAGACCACCCAGATCCCCAAGATGTGCCTGGAACTGGGTCTGGCGGACAAGGGCCTGATCGCGCATACGCAGCCGCGCCGGCTGGCCGCCCGGACGGTGGCGGAACGCATCGCCAGTGAGCTCGATGTCGAACTGGGCGCCGAGGTGGGCTTCCAGGTGCGCTTCACCGGCCATATGGGACCGCAGACGAAAATCAAGCTGATGACGGACGGCATTCTGCTCGCCGAAATCCAGCGCGACAGGCTGCTGCGGCGGTACTCGGTGATCATCATCGACGAGGCCCACGAGCGCAGCCTGAACATCGATTTCATCCTCGGCTACCTCAAGCGGATCCTGCCGCAGCGCCCGGATTTGAAGATCGTGATCACCTCCGCCACCATCGATCCGGCGCGTTTCGCGGACCATTTCGCCTCGGCGCAGGGCCCCGCGCCCATAATGGAGGTCTCCGGCCGCACGTATCCGGTGGAGATCCGCTACCGGCCCCTGAGCGGTCCGGCCTCCGGTGAGGAGGACGACGGCGATCCCGGCTTGGAGCGGGACGGAACCGAAGAGGACCGGGACCCATTGGACGCCGTCTGCGACGCCGTCGATGAGCTCGCCCGCGAAGCGCCCGGGGACATACTGATTTTCTTCTCCGGGGAACGTGAAATCCGTGATGCGGCCGAGGCCCTGCGCGGCAGGGCGCAGTCCGCCCCGGCAAATTCGCAACTGCGCGAGACTGAAATCCTGCCGTTGTTTGCCCGGCTCTCACTGGCCGAACAGCATGCGGTGTTCACCCCCAGCCGGGGCTCGAAGGCCAAACGGCGGATCGTGCTGGCAACGAACGTCGCGGAAACATCGCTGACGGTTCCGGGAATCAAGTACGTCATCGATCCCGGCACCGCCCGGATTTCACGCTACTCGCACCGCACCAAGGTCCAGCGGCTGCCCATCGAACGGGTCTCGCAGGCTTCGGCCAATCAGCGGTCAGGCCGATGCGGCCGGGTCTCAGACGGCATCTGCATCCGGCTGTACTCGGAGGAGGATTTCAGTTCCCGGCGCGAATTCACCGACCCGGAAATCCTGCGCACCAACCTGGCGGCCGTGATCCTGCAGATGACCGCCATGGGGGTGGCCAACGGTCCCAAGGACGTCGCGGACTTCCCGTTCGTGGAACCTCCGGACTCCAAGGCCATCGCCGACGGCGTCACGCTGCTGCGCGAGCTCAGTGCGGTCGATGCCCAAGGTGCGATTACCGCCGTCGGACGCCAACTCGCCCAGCTGCCGGTGGATCCGCGGCTGGGACGGATGATCGTCGAGGCCGGCAAGCGCGGCTGCGCCCGCGAGGTGATGATCCTGGCGGCCGCCCTGACCATTCAGGATCCGCGCGAACGCCCGCAGGCGGAAAGCGGAAAGCAGCAGCTCGCGGCCGAAAAGCACAAACGGTTTGCGGACGAGAATTCGGACTTCACCGGCTTCCTGAACCTGTGGCGGTACCTGCAGGAGAAGCAAAGCGAGCTCTCCTCCACTGCCTTTCGGCGGCTGTGCAAGGCAGAATTCATCAACTACCTGCGGATCCGGGAGTGGCAGGATCTGTTTGCGCAGCTGCGCCAGCTGGCCAAGCCGCTGGGCATCACCCTGGCCACCGGCGAAGTGGATCCGGTGGGCAATTCCGTCAACGTCCATATGAGCCTTTTGACCGGATTGCTGAGCCACATTGGCCTCTACGATCAGCGTAAACGCGAATATGCCGGCGCCCGCGGGAGCCGGTTTGCGGTCTTCCCCGGCTCGGCCCTGTTCAAGAAGTCCCCGGACTGGGTGATGGCCGCCGAGCTGGTGGAAACCTCCCGGCTTTGGGCCCGGGTGGCGGCCAAATTCGATCCGCTTTGGGCCGAGCAGGTGGCCCCGGACCTGGTGAAGCGCAGCTACAGTGAGCCGCACTGGTCCAAGAAAATGGGCTCGGTGATGGCCTACGAAAAGGTGACCCTCTATGGGGTGCCGATCGTTCCGCAGCGCCGCATCAACTATGGCCGGATCGACCCGGAACTCAGCCGCGAACTCTTTATCCGCCATGCCCTCGTGGAGGGCGACTGGCGCACGCATCATAAGTTCTTCCACCGGAACCAGGCGCTTTTGGCCGAAGTGGAGGAACTGGAAACACGGATGCGGCGCCGTGACCTGCGGGTCGACGACGAATCGCTGTTCGAATTCTATGACGGCCGCATCGGTGCCGAGGTGGTTTCCGAGCGGCACTTCGACAAGTGGTGGAAGGGCGCCCGGGCCGATAATCCGGCGTTGCTGGACTTTGATCCGGACGTGGTGATGGCCGAGGATGCGGCGGCGCTGGACGAAACGGCGTTTCCCAGGATCTGGCGGCAGGGGGACTTCGAACTGCCGTTGTCCTATGAATTCCACCCCACAGCCCCCGGTTCGGTTCCAAATCCGTCCGACGGCGTCACGGTCCAGGTCCCCGTGCTGTTCCTCAACCAGCTGCGTGAGGCGCCGTTCCGCTGGCAGATCCCGGGCTTGCGGGCCGAGCTGATCACGGCACTGATCAAATCGCTGCCCAAGGCGATCCGCAAAAATTTCATCCCCGCTCCCGATGTTGGCCGCAGCGCCGCCGCTGCCCTGGCGGCAGACTTCAATCCCGCCACGGACGCCTTGGAGCCCTCCCTTGAGCTGGCCCTGCGCCGGCTCAAGGGACACATCGTGCCGCCGGGATCGTGGAATTGGGATGCCGTACCGGTTCACCTGCGGATGACATTCCAGATCGTGGACCTCCACGGCCGGATCCTGGACGAAAGCAAGGATCTGGCCCGGCTCGCGGAGGAACTGGCACCGGCCACACGCCGGGCCATTGCCGAGTCACTCGGCGCCACTCCCAAAAGCACCCGGACCGCGCCCGGAACGGCCGGAGCGGATCAGCGGGAACGGGCCGCGGGTGCTGGCGCGACCCGCGGCGGGGCCTCGAGCGGCCGGGCCGGTTTCAATGGCGCGAACGGGCAATCCGGCCGGGCCGGTTTCAATGGCGATAACGGGCAAGCCGGCCAGGCTTCGGATCCTGCTGCACCCGGCCAAGGTTTCCGGGAACAATCCGGATTGACTGGCTGGAGCATCGGCACCCTCCCCCGGGACATCCGCCGTCTGGTGCGGGGCCATACCGTCACCGGCTATCCAGCCTTGGTGGATGAGGGATCCGCCGCCGGACTTCGGGTCTTTCAAACCGAGGCGGAGCAGCTCGCCGCCATGCGGACCGGCATCATCCGGCTGCTGGCCGTGCGGGTACCGTCTCCGGACCGGTACGTTCTGGAGCACCTGAGCAACAACGAAAAGCTGACTTTCACGCAGAACCCGCACGGGAGTGTGAGCTCGCTGATTGCCGACTGCACTTTGGCCGCCATCGACAAACTGACCCCGGCGGAACTGCCGTGGTCAGAGCCGGACTTCAACGCACTCTATGAGACGGTCCGTGCCGAACTGATCGACACCGTGTTCGTGGTGACCGCCGTCGTCGAACGCATTCTGGCCAGTGCCCGCCGGATCGACAAGCAGCTGAAGGGCAGCACCAGCCTGGCCCTGATTTCGGCGCTCAATGACGTCCGCAGCCAGCTGGAGCGGCTGGTCTATCCCGGCTTCGTGGCGCGGACCGGGTACGCGCAGCTGAGCCAACTGCCCCGCTACCTGACTGCGATTGAACGCCGGCTGGAGAAGCTGCCGAGCAATGTTGCGCGCGATGGGCTGAACATGGCCGCCGTGCAGCGGTTGGAGGATGAGTACGACGACGCCGCCGCGGCTCTGCTGCCCGGCGGTCAGTCCGCGGCCGCCGGGCAGGGCGCCGGCGGGCCGCACGCAGCTCTGCTGACTCGGGTGCGCTGGATGATCGAGGAACTGCGCGTCAGCCTGTTCGCGGTGGAGCTCGGAACGGCGTATTCCGTCTCCGAAAAGCGCATCCGCGCGGCGTTGAACCAGGCGCTGACGCCGGCATGAATGGATCCGTCCCCGGCGGAAGTGCAGTCAGCGCGGCGGCGCAGATCCCGCTGCCGCCATCGACGCTGGCGGCCGGATACTTCCTGCTGCGCCGGATCAAACCGGGCGACGAAGGACTGGAGCAGTCTCTCTCCCGCTGCCCGGACGTCGTGACCTGGACCTATTACCCGCCGAATCTGAGCGCGGACCAGGCGCGGGAGCGGGTGCTGCGGACGCAGGCGCGGGCCGCCGAGGGCACCGCCGCCCGCTATGTGGTGGAGCTGGACGGGCATCCGCTGGGTACCGCCGGCATCAAGAACTCCGACGACGCACCCGAGATCTTCTACGCGCTGCTGCCGCACGGGCGGGGTCAGGGAGCGGCCACCGCCGCCGCTGCCGCCCTCTCTGACTGGGCGCTCGACGCCGGCGCCCCGTACGTCGCCCTGTGGACATTGGTTGGCAACGCTGCCAGCGAACGTGTGGCCCGACGGGCTGGTTTTTATTGCGTCGATGTCGCCAGCGCCGATTCCTGCAGCGCCGATTCCTCCTGGTCCGATTCCTCCAGCGCCGACTTGGGTGGGCCCGATCCTGACTCGCCCGTCCAGGACAGCGGACCTCGGCTCTGGACCCGCTTCCGCTCCTGACCAGGCGTGCTCACGCCTGCGGTACGAACTCCCCGTGGCCTGCCGCCCGCAGGGCAGTGCGGAGTTTTTCCGCGTTCGTGTCCATCTTGGCCGGCTCCGGATGGTTGTCCACCGTGCCGAAGTCGAAGTCCGCCATCGAGTTAGCGGGAAAGACATGGATATGCAGGTGTTCGACCTCAAACCCGGCAATCGTGAGGCCGGCCCGGGCAGCGTTGAACGCCTCCACCTGGGCCTTGCCAATGATCTGTGCCACCGAAGTAAGTTTGACCAGCAAGCCGGGATCCGCCTCCGTCCAACGGTCCAATTCCTGGCGCGGCACCACGAGCGTGTGCCCGTCCGTCAGCGGACCGGCGGTCAGGAATGCCACCACATCGGCATCCTTCCAGACGAAGCGCCCTGGAATCTCGCCATTGATGATGCGGGTGAAGATGGTTGTCATATTTGCTCCTGAAAGTTGGCGGTATGGATGATCGAGGCACCCGGTGCCCATGCAGTTTCAGACCTTGACGGCCGGGGGGTGCACGCCGACGCTGGGTTCCGACGGCCTCAGGCTCATGCTGCCGGTTCCTGGCCCCCTGCCGGCCACCGGCCCCGTGGCGCTGGCTTCCGGCTTCGTGCCGCTGGCCTCGGGCCCTGTCGCCACCGGAAGTTGTGCATGGTTGGACCAAGCGGACCATGAGCCAGGAAAGAGTGTGGCGTCGATGCCGGCAATTTCGAGTGCGGCAATTTCGTGCGCCGCGGTGACGCCGGAGCCGCAGTACACGGCAACCGGGGTGGCTGCACTGATACCGAGGGCCGCGAAGCGGGCCGCCAGCTCGTCGGCCGGCAGGAAGCGCTGGTCGGCACCGAGGTTGCCCCCTGTTGGCGCGCTCAAGGCCCCCGGGATATGACCGGCCTTGGGGTCCATGGGCTCGGTCTCGCCGCGGTAGCGCTCGGGTGCCCGAGCGTCCAGCAGCTTGCCCGTCGCCGACCAGTGCGCCACCTCGTCGATCCCCGCGGTGGGCAGGTGGCCACTGGAAAGCTGCACATTACCCAGGCAGGGCTGCTCGATTCCGCGTTCGATGGCTTGGTTGGCCTGACGCCATGCCGCCAGTCCGCCGTCGAGCATTGAAACCTGATTAAAGCCTGCGTACCTCAGCAGCCACCACAACCGTGCTGCGGCGGTATTGCCATTGTCGTCATACGCTACGACCGTGTCGCCGTCGTTGATCCCCCAGCACCGTGCCGATTCCGCGAAAGCCTGGGGCTGCGGCAGCGGATGCCTCCCGTCCGTGGCGGGACCCGTGCCAGCCAGTTCCGTCGCCAGGTCCACAAAAACCGCGCCGGGAATATGCCCGGCGGTGTAATGCGCGCGGCCGTGGGGATCTCCCAGCACCCAGCGGACATCGAGAAGAACGGTCCGGGCTCCGGAGGCCATGCGGTGCACCAGGGTGTCCACGCTCATCAGGGTGTTCATCAAATCTCCTTTGATTCGTGCACCTTGGATGGATGCACTTAAAAACGGTGGGTCGAAGGTTGTCCGAATTCACCGCTGGTTGTCATAACCAGTTTCTCTTTTTGAAAATCACATATAAAGCAACCGAAACCAGTACTATCAGGATCGCTGCCAGTCCCACTCCCGCCTGCGTGCCGACCCCCGGATACGGAACATTCATTCCGTAAAAGCCGGTGATCGCCGTCGGAACCGCAATGATCGCGGCCCAGCTGGTGACCTTCTTCATGATCACATTCATATTGTTGCCCTGAATGGTCAAGTATGTCTGCAGGACGTTGTTGACCATGTCGCGGGCGGACTCGGTCCAGTCCACGGCCCGGAGCACATGGTCATAGACATCCTGGAAGTAGGGCACCAGCTCGGACTTCAGCGGCTCAGACCCATCCTGCCGGGCTGTCTCATGGCGCAGCACCGCGCTGAGCACCTCGCGCATTGGAACCAACACGCGCCGCAAGGTGGTCAGCTCCTTATGCAGGCGGAAACTCTCCAGCTGAACGTCCTTGGGCCGGTGCGCAAAGAGCAGCGAACCCAGGTCGTCCGCCCGCGAATCCAGGGCCTCCGACGCGGCCAGCTGACCATCCACCAGGGAATCAAGCAGGGCATAGACCAAGAAGCCCGAACCACACTGCGCGGGTTCCTCCGCTTCCTCCGCCCGGCGCAGCACCTCCTCGGCATCGAATCCCGGTCCGTCCGGAACCACGACCACGACGTTGGCGGTGATGAACGCGGAAACCTCGGTGGTGTGCAGCCGGATTCCGGCCGGATCGGCGGACTCTTCATCCACCGAGGTGACATAGGCGTTCAGGAAAAAGTGGTCCCGATAGGCCTCGAGCTTGGGCCGCTGCCGCTCCCCCAGGACATCCTCCACCGCCAGCCGGTGGAAACCCAGCTGCTCGCGCAACCGGCCAATGACGGCCTCATCCGGGGCGGAAACGTCGATCCAGACGGTTGCCTCCGGGTCCTTCGCCAACTGACCGAGCTGGTTCACCGTGGCTTCTTCCCCGGTGCGGCGGCCGCCGCGGTAAACCCTGATCCTGAGCATCCACCCACTCTAACCGCGGGCGGCCCCGGCTCGGATACGCTGGCTGCATGGAGACTCCCGCATGTACGCCGCAGCGCAGCTGGGCGGATTGGGCCCTGCGCCGGATCGAAGCCGAAAATAACCGTTCCGCGGACACGCACCTCTATGCCGTGCCACTGCCGGAGGACTGGGGCGTCCAGTTGTACCTCAAGGATGAGTCGACGCACCGCTCCGGCAGTCTCAAACATCGGCTGGCCCGGTCCCTGTTCCTGTTCGGCCTGGTCAACGGCTGGATCTCGGAGGGCACCACCATCGTGGAGGCCAGCTCCGGCAGCACCGCAGTTTCGGAAGCCTATTTTGCCCGCCTGATCGGCCTGCCCTTCGTTGCCGTCATGACAGCCAGCACCAGCGCGGAAAAGATAGCACTCATCGAAGAATACGGAGGAACGTGCCACTTTGTGGACTCCGCGCCAGAGGTCTACGACGTTGCCGCCGATCTTGCTGCCACCACCGGCGGCCATTACATGGACCAGTTCACTTACGCCGAACGGGCCACGGATTGGCGCGGCAACAACAACATCGCCGAGTCCATCTTCGATCAGCTGGCGATGGAGGAGCACCCGGTGCCGCGCTGGATCGTCGTCGGCGCGGGAACCGGCGGCACCAGCGCAACCATCGGCCGCTACCTGCGCTACTACCGTCACCCTACCCAGCTGGCTGTCGTCGACCCGGAAAATTCCGCCTTCTACCCGGGCTGGAAAACCGGTGATCCGAGCTACTGCACCGGCCAGCCCTCCCGGATCGAGGGCATCGGACGCTCCCGGATGGAACCGAGCTTCGTCCCGTCGGTCATCGATGACATGATCCAGGTCCCGGACGCCGCCTCCGTCGCCGCCATGATCCACCTGCACCGACTCACGGGTTTGCGCGCCGGTCCATCCACCGGCACAAATCTGTGGGGGGTGTGGCAGTTGATGGCGCGGATGATGGCCGACGGCGAACGCGGCAGCATTGTTTCGCTGATGTGCGACGGCGGTGAAAGGTACGAGGGCAGCTACAACAATCCGCAGTGGCTGGCGGAGAAAGGGCTGCAGCCCGGCGCCCATGCGGCAACCTTGGAACGCTTCTTCGCCTCCGGACGTTGGGACGGCTGACGGCGCCCGGCCAGGGATCCCCCGACGCGAGCGTGGCGGGTTCGAACGCGTCCGCTCAGACCTCCACGCTTTCGCCGGCGGCCAGATGGCGGAACTCGGTGCCGTAGCGCGCACCGATCCGCTGGACATGGGATTCGGCGAATCCAAGTCCGTTCTCGTTAAGAAGTCCGTCGTGGATCTGGAAAGCCACCGGTGCCCGCACGGAGGTAACGAAGTCGATGACCTCGGCCGTTTTGGACCACGGCGCATGGATTGGAACCAGCAGGGTCTGCACCGCAATGCCATCCGGGACAATGAAGGAATCACCCGGATGATAAACGTTTTCCTCCACCAAGAAGCCGATGTTGGCCACCACCGGGATGTGCGGATGGATCAGCGCGTGTTGTCCACCGAAACTGCGGATCCCGAAGCCGGCCACGTCGAACGAGGTGTCCGGCTCCGCATCCAGCACCCGGTCCGCGGCATCCGGCGCTTTGCCGCGCAGCGAAGCGGCCACTCCGGCCGGCGCATACACGAGCAGGGCGGGATCCGCGGACAACGACGCCGAAATAGCGTCGGCGTCGAAGTGGTCCGCGTGTTCGTGCGTCACCAGGATGGCGTCCGCACCGCGCAGCGCCTCCCCTGTCTCAGAGAAGACACCAGGATCCAGGACCAGGACTCGGCCTACTTTTTCCAGCCGGATGCAGGCATGCGTGAACTTGGTCAGCTTCATCTGTTCAGCCTACTTCCGTTGTCAGCGGTGTCGGAAGTCCCCCGCGGGTCCCGACGAAGGCACCTCAGGGAGCCGCGTCAGGCCGCGGCACCGCCATCTGGGCTGATAACCTTGGAGGTTGAGGATGGCAGGCAATCAGAAAGCGGGCAACATCGATGTCCCAGCCAGGACGGTCCAGGACGGTGCCCGTGGACGGCGGGCCGGCCAGGGAACAGCGGGTGACGAAGCAACGCCTGGCCGTGGGTGCCGCGCTGGAGAAGATTGATGATTTTGTCAGCACTCAGGAGCTTTACCGGCTGCTGCACAATGACGGCGTGTCCGTCTCGTTGGCCACTTCCTACCGGATCCTCCAATCAATGGCCGACGACGGACTGGTGGACGTGCTCCGCAACGCCGAGGGCGAGGCCGTCTACCGGCGCTGCTCGGTAGCCTCCCATCATCACCATCTGCTCTGCCGCAGCTGTGGCAAGGCGGTGGAAATACAGGCTCCGGCGGTGGAGAGCTGGGCCGCCTCGACCGCGCAGGCCCATGGTTTCACGCAGGTGCAGCACACGGTGGAAATTTACGGCCTGTGCCCGGAATGTTCCGCGGCCGGCCGCACCTGATCCGACATCCTATCCAGCTCGCCGGCTTTGGCTCGGGCGCCGGCATCCACGTCCTCGATCGCTCCAGCGCCGGAACCGGCACCGAGGCCAGCGGCGGAACTGGATCCGCCGGCGTTGCTCCCGGACCTCCTGCCATTGGAGCCACGTTTACGCCGATACCGGCCCAACAGACGGCATACGAGGTAAATGAGGAATGACAGCGTGGTCACGTACGGGCTGATCGGAATCCGGCCGCCCAGGGCAAGCAGAATGCCTCCGACGGTTGCGGTGACGGCGAAAGTGATGCTCAACAGCACCACGACTTTAGGCGCCGATGAGACCCGCAGGGCGGCGGCGGCCGGTGTTATGACCAGCGCCAGGACCAGCAGCGCACCCACGATCTGAATGGACAACGCCACCGAAATTCCGAGCAGGAACATAAACACCATCGACAAGGTGCGCACCGGCACGCCGCGGGCCTGCGCGATGTCAGGATCGGCGCTGGCGAACGTGAGCGGACGCCAGATAGCCAGCAGTGCGGCCACCACGACGACGGCGGCGCCCACCAGAAGTGAGAGCTGGTTGGAGTCCACCGAAACAATCTGCCCGGTCAGCAGACCGAATTTGTTCGCCGCACGGCCCTGGTACAAGGACAGGAACAGGATTCCCAGTCCCAGTCCGAAGGGCATGATCACACCGATAATGGAATTCCGGTCCCGCGCCCGCACGCCCATCACGCCAAGCAGCAGTGCGGCCAAAATGGACCCAACGACGGAACCCAGGATCACGTCGGCGCCGATCAGCAGCGCAAAAGCGGCCCCGGCGAAGGACAGCTCGGCGATGCCGTGCACGGCAAAGGCGAGGTCGCGCATCATCACGAACGTGCCGATCAGCCCGCCCACCAGGCCCAGCACGGCTCCGGCGACGATGGAGTCCCGGAACAGCGGCAGCAGTTCCCCGTAATTCTGGAAATTCAGCGCCGCGTCGAGAAAGTCCTGCACGCTCATCCCGGTCCTCCATCGGCGTGCGCGTGGGTGGTGGCATCGGGCAGTCCGACGACGACGATCCGGCCATGCGCATGCAGGACCTCGACGTCGGTGCCGTACAGTTCCGAGAGCACCTCGGTGGTCATCACTTCTTCCGGAGCGCCAATCCGGAACTTTCCGCCGGCCAGATACAGCACCCGGTCCACGTGGTCGATGATCGGGTTGATTTCGTGGGTAACGAAGACAACGGCGGTGCGGTTATTCCGGCACTGATCGCTGACCAGCCGGCTGACCGCCTTCTGGTGGTTGAGGTCCAGGGAGAGCAGCGCCTCGTCGCACAGCAGCACTTCGGGCTGGGCTGCCAGCGCCTGCGCAACGCGAAGGCGCTGCTGCTCACCGCCGGACAGCAGGCCCACGGGCACGTCGGCGTAGTCGCCGGCTTCGACCTGGGCCAGCAGCTGATCCACCCGCCGGCGGTGCGCTCTGCCATGGATCCGGATGCCCCAGCGGTGTCCATCCAGACCCAAGCCCACCAAGTCCCGGGCGCGCAGCGGCGTGTCCGGAGCAAAGGACTTCTGCTGCGGCACGTAGCCAATATGGCCGCTCCCGCGCCGGGCCGGCTCACCGCCGACCGTGACCATGCCGCCGGTCAGCGGCTGCAAACCCAACAGCACCTTGAGCAGGCTGGTCTTACCGCTGCCATTTGGTCCGAGCACGGCAAAAAACTCCCCCGCCTTAATCTCCAGGTCAAGTTCGCTCCACAGCATCCGGTCGCCAAAGCCCAGGCTGGCCTGCTCAAGACGCACCACGGTGGGTGGCATATCCCGTCCTGTTCCATTCATGTTGTTCCGCCGCCGCTACGGTGCCGGAGAGGTGGTCAGCGCCTGACCGATGTGATCGGCATTGGCGTTCATCCAGGCCAGGTAGTCCAAGTCCTGCGGCAGGGTCTCGCTGAAACTGACTACCGGGATGCCCGCGGCTGTGGCAGCGTCCCGAAGGGCCCGGGTCTGCGGGCCCTCGGTCTGATCGTTATAAGCAAGGAATTTCACCTTTTTATTGCGGAGCAGGTCGGTGGTCTCCTTGAGCACCGAGGCAGGAACGTCCGTGCCCTGCTCCACGGCATGGCTGTAGGCCGGCGGGGTCTGATTGACCAGTCCCGCCGCCTGCAGCAGATACAGCGGCACCGGTTCCGTGATCGCCACCGGTTCTGTGCCGTGCGCGGCCTTCAGCGCCGCGAGTTTGGCCGAGATCCGCTGGGTCGAGGCCTTAAAGGCGTCCGCGTTAACCCGGAAGGAAGGAGCAGAACTCGGGTCCAGCTCTCCCAGCCGGCTGGCGATTGCGTCCGCCAGCCGGGCCACAGTTGGCATAAAGTACCAGACGTGTTCGTTGAAGCTGTCCCTGGTCGCGTCGGTTTCAAGGCCTGAAAGACGGGCCACATTCAGGATCCGCTCCGCAGGCAGCGTGCCGCCGGCAGCGAGCTGGTCGAAAAAGTCATCATAGCCGCCGCCGTTTTCGATCCCCAGTTGAGCCTTGGAAACGGCGAGCTTATCCTGGGCCGTGGCCTGGTATGAGTGCGGGTCCTGGCTGGGCAGGTCGATGATGGAGCGCACCGTTACCTTGTCCCCGCCAATCCGCGCCGCGATGTCGCCGTAGACATTGGTGGAGGCAACCACGCTGATGCGTGCCGGCGCCGGCGTGCCGGCGGCCGCTCCCGGTGCCGCGTCGGTGCCGCAGCCGGAGAGCATGAGCACCGACAGCATGGCCAGGGCCATGGCCAGCGCCGGAGGGACCGGCAGCGGCGGAGAATAGCGGCGATGCCGCATTGAGGACTCCAGCTCTGTGGGGAAGTGGATCAGGATAACGATCGCTTCCCAGCATATCTCAAATAGGAATCATTCGCAGCAAGGACCAAGCAAGCCCACGATCAGGCAGTTTCCGTCTCGCCCAGCCGGCGGACGCCCTTGGCTTGAGTGGCATCCCGGATCTCGCCCACCAATTGCTCTATGACGTCCTCGAGGAAGAGCACGCCCTGGGTGCGGCCATCCGGGGAAATGACGCGTGCCAAGTGCGAGCCGGTGCGCTGCATCGTGGCCAGCGCTTCCTCCACGTCGTCTGCGAGGGCCAGATTAGCGAGGGTACGGACCCGGCTCTCGGCAATGGGTGCTTCGTAGCTGTCCAGCGGAATGGAAATCACGTCCTTGACATGCAGGTAGCCGGTGAGCGTGCCCGCCCCATCGGCCAGCACGAAGCGCGAGAATCCGGTTCGCCGGACGGCCTGTTCAAACTCCACGGGAGTCGCAGTGGTGCGCAGCGTGACCAATTCCGACAGCGGGACCATAATGTGTTCGGCCGTATGCGCGGAGAATTCCAGCGCCCCGCTGATCAAACCGGTTTCATCAAAGACCAATCCGTGCCGGGTGGATTCCTCCACGATGGACTGCACCTCTTCCAGCGTGAAGCTGGAGGACACCTCGTCCTTAGGCTCGACGCGCAACAGCCGCAGCGTGCCGTTTGCCAGCCAGTTCAGTGAATGGATCACCGGCCGGACCAGCCTGCCGATGAACACCAGCGGCGGAGCCAGCAGCAGGGCGGCCCGGTCCGCCATGGAAACCGAGATGTTCTTCGGGATCATTTCCCCGAAAGTGACGTGCAGGAAGGTGACGGCCAGCAGTGCCACCACGAACGTCACGGGCGCCGCAATCTCATCCGGCAGGCCAACCGCGGCAAGCGGACCACCCAATAGGTGGTGAATGGCCGGCTCGGCCACGTTCAGGATCAGCAGCGAACACACCGTGATGCCCAGCTGCGCACAGGCAAGCATCAACGAGACGTTTTCCATTGCTGCCAGCGTGGTCTTCGCCCTCGCGGAACCAGCCTCCGCACGCGGCTCAATCTGGCTTCGCCGGGCGGACATGATCGAAAATTCCGCCGCCACAAAGAACGCATTACCGGCCAGCAGCAGCACCAGAGCACCCAGTCCGCCCCACTCGCTCATACCGCACCACCCTTGCTGGAACGGGCGTCGGCACCCGCGCCGAAGCCACCCTTGGCGGAACGGGCGTCGGCACCCGCGCCGAAGCCACCCTCGCCGGAACGGGCATCGGCACCTACGCCGAAACCACCCTCGCCGGAACGGGCGTCGGCACCCGCGCCGAAGCCACCCTCGCCGGAACGGGCATCGGCACCTACGCCGAAACCACCCTCGCCGGAACGGGCATCGGCACCTACGCCGAAACCACCCTCGCCGGAACGGACATCGGCACCCGCGCCGAAACCACCCTCGCCGGAGGTGCCGCCGTCGACGGCCGCCGAGGTGGGACGGAACCGGATCCGATCGACCCTGCGCCCCTCCAGCCGCTCAACTTCAAGCGCTCCGCCGTCGATCGCCACCCTGTCCCCCACCGCGGGGATGCGCCCCAGTTCGGCCATGATGAAGCCGCCCAGCGTCTCATAGCTGGATTCGTCCGGCACGCGCAGCCCGGGAATCTGTTCCGTCACCTCGTCGGGGCGCATCAGGCCGGGGAAATACCAGTCCCCGGAGGCACTCTGCAGCACGCCGGGCTTGGTGCGGTCGTGCTCGTCCGAGACTTCCCCGACAATCTCCTCGACCAGATCCTCAAGTGTTGTCACACCGGCCGTTCCACCATATTCGTCCAGCACCACAGCCAGCTGGAGGTTGCCCTCGCGCAGTTCGGACAGCAGGGAGTCCAGGTGAATGGTTTCCGGCACCCGCAGCACATCGGTCATGATCGCGCCCGCCTGCAGCTGGGCCCGCTTGGCGGCCGGAACGGCAATCGCCTTTTTGACGTGCACCACGCCGCGGATGTCATCAGGGGATTCGCCGATCACCGGGAAGCGGGAAAAACCCGTCCGCCGGGCCGCTTCGACAATATCGGCTACGGATTGCTCGGACTCTATGGTTTCCACCCGGATTCGGGGCGTCATGACGTCCGCGGCTGTCCGGGCTGAAAAACTCAGCGTTTTTGCCACAAAATTCGCGGTCCCCTTGTCCAAAGTTCCCATTGCGGCGGAGCGCCGCACCAGCGAGGCCAGCTCGGCCGGCGTGCGCGCTCCGGATATCTCCTCCTTGGCCTCCAAGCCGAACACGTTCAGTACCCGGTTGGAGAAGCCGTTGAGCACCACAATGGCGGGCTTGAAAATGGCCGTGAAGACCAGTTGCGGCCGAGCCACCGCCTTGCCGATCTCCAGCGACAGTGAAATGGCCATGTTTTTGGGGACCAGTTCACCCATCAGCATCGAGGCAAGCGTTGCCAGCACCATGGCGGCGGTCAGCGAGACAGGTTCAACCGCCGTCGCCGGCAGACCTGCGGCCCGCAACGGCGCAGCGAGCAGTCCACCCAGCGCCGGCTCCATCACAAAACCGGTGAGCAGCGTGGTCAGCGTGATGCCCAGCTGACAGCTGGAAAGCTGAGTGGAAAGTGACTTCAGGCAGCGCAGCAGCGGTTCCGCACGGGTGTCACCGTTGCTGATGGCCCGCTGGACGGTGGATTGGTCAAGGGCAACGAGGGAAAATTCGACGGCGACGAAGAAGCCTGTCCCCAGGATCAGCAGCAGGCCCACGGCCAGCAAAATCCACTCCATCAGCGGAACACCGCCCGCGGAACACCCGTTGGGTCGCTGGAAATCTTCGCGCGTTCAGGCGGAGGGCGGTCGGCCGTGGCAGCGGCCGACGTGGCAGTAGAGGGACGGTGGGCACGAGTGCGGGGTCTGCCGGCGTTGCGGGGGTTCGAGGTACTGCGGCTCGAACCCGGGCGCCGGCCCCTAGAGTTACTGTCCATAGGAGCTCTATTCTACAGGACCAGCGTTCCCGCCGGTGGACGCCGGGCGTCCGCAGGGCCCGCGCTGGAGCCGGTCGACGGCGGGCCCGCCGGGCCCGCGCTAGAGCCGGGTGTCGAAGGAACCACAGAAGACATTCTCGTTGTAGGTTCCGTGGAACTCCGACGTGCCTTGGATCTTCCCGATCGCAGCGCGGATGGCTTCCGGTGTCGCCGCATGGGCGTGGATCGCCGTTTTCACCATCGGCACGTCAATCAGGTGGTTTGGCTGATTGAGCGAGACGAAGACCGTGGGTACCTCGGTCACGTACCAGGGAATTTCCGCCGCCATCGGGCTGGACCACTTGATCCGGATGGCCGCCTCCTGGGCAAAGCCTTTGACGTTGGCAAAAACGAAGGCCGCGTCGTACTTCTGCGCATAGTCTCCGGTCGCTTCCTCGGAGATGACGGACAGGAAATTCACGTCTTTTTCGCCGTCGGCCTCGCGTTGTGCGGCGGTCCTGAACACATGGACCTCGAAACCGGCGTTCTCCAACTCCTTGCGAACCACGTCCAAGTACGCCAGCGGATTCGACCGGGTGAAATCCGCGCCGCCCGAAATCCCGTACAGGCGGATGCGCGGATGGGTCAGCGGAGTAATGGGCAGGATCCCGGCTGTGTCCTTAATCAGGGTCACGGTCTTGTCCGCGATCGCAGCGGCGACGGCACGGTGCTGTTCGCTGCCCACCAGGGCAAGCGCCTCGACCGGTGCGACGATGTCCGCGCGCGGGATTTTGTGCAGCCCCAGGGAAGCCTTCAGCGCCAGGATACGCTGCAGCGCGTCGTGGAGTCGCTCCTCCGTAATGACACCACTTGTGTAACCGTCCAGCATGTAGCCGAAGTCCTCCTCCGGGTTACGGAAGAACAAAAACATGTCGCAGCCGGCGGCAATGGTCGCCGGCACCAGGTCCTGTCGCTTCATGGCCTGGGTCAGGCCCACCATCTGCGACGCATCAGTGAGGATCAGCCCATTGAAGCCCAGCTCCCCGCGCAGCAGATCCTGCAGCAGTTCCGGGGCGAGCGTGGCCGGCATGACCTGCTGATCTTCCAGACCCGGGCGGAACCGCCGGGACAGTTCCGGCGCACCGATGTGGCCGATCATGATCGACTGGACGCCGTGTCCGATCATCTCCCGGTACACCTGCCCGTAGGTCCGGTTCCAGTCGTCGTAGCCCAAAGTGTTGTAGGAGGTGACCACATGCTGGTCACGCTCATCCACCCCGTCGCCTGGGAAGTGCTTTATGGCGCAAGCCATTCCCGACTCGCTGATCCCGTCGAAGTACTCCTTGGCCCGCTCGATCACTAGCTCCGGATTATTGCCGAAGGACCGGGTGGAGATGACGGTGTTGCGCCAGTTGTAATGGATGTCCACAATCGGTGCGAACGCCCAGTTGCAGCCGATCGCGGTGCATTCCACGCCAGCTACCCTGCCCATGTCACGGGCGATGCTCTTGTCCGGATGGGAGCCGGCCTGAAGATGTGTGCACACGAAGGTGCCGTCATCGCAGCTGCCGAAGCCGCCCATCTCCGGGTTGGAGGCCACCAGCAGCGGCACCTTAGTCCTGGACTGGGCGTAGCGGATGTGCTCCTGGACCGCGCTGGCGGGACCGGGCCGGTAGCGCATGCCGCCTACGTGGTACTTCTCCAGCACGGCGTCGAGGTACTCCGGGGAGAAGTCGTTGTTGTGGTTGATGAACAACTGGCCAATTTTCTCCGCCAGGCTCATTGAGGCAATCGTGGAGTGCACCCAGGCGACGGCGTCCTCGTCCAGGTTGAACGGGGCCGCCGTCAGGTCCACGCTGAACGGCGCCTGCCGCCCACGGGCGGGCGTGGCTGAAGCGGGCGCGGCCGCAAGGAGCGGGAGCGCCGCCAGACCGGCGACGGCCGCGGCCACCACCTGATCCACGGGTAACGAGATGTCGACGACGACGCCAGCCTCGTCGGAGCCGAGCGGTTCCAACGTGGCCAGCTGGGAATCCAAAAGGGCCGGCGGCATGAAGTGCCCGCTCCGGCCCTCCAGCCGGGCTTCCAGGACAGCCCTCGTCCCGTTCAGATGCAGGAAGGCAGTATCGGGAGCCTGGGCCCGGATGGCATTCCGGTAGCTGCGTTTGAGCGCAGAACAGGCGATCACCAGGCCGGCAGCTGAGGCACCGCCGACAGCGCTCGCACCATCGGTTACTCGACCCCCGTCAGCCGCCGCCAGCTCGGCCCCGACCTGCGCAAGCCAGGGCCAGCGGTCCTCGTCATTCAGAGGGATGCCGGCTGCCATCTTGGCCACATTTTCCACCGGATGCAGCGCGTCCCCGTCGATGAATGGGACGCCCAGCTCTCGAGCCACCAGCGCGCCAATGGTGGTTTTTCCGCAGCCGGAAACACCCATCACTACGACCTTCACCAGTCATGCACCGTGCCGTCTGCCAGGCGATTGTAGGGCAGGTAGGCCTGCTGGTAGGGGAAGGAGGCGGCAGCCTCCTCGTTGAGCTCGATGCCCAGGCCCGGCTTGTCCCCCGGGTGCAGGAAGCCGTCGGCGAAGGTCATTGACTGCTCAAAGACTGTGTTTGTGGCTTCACTGTGCTCCATGTACTCCTGGATGCCAAAGTTATGGATGGCAAGACCCAGATGGGTCTGCGCGGCCAAACCCACCGGCGAAACATCGGTAGGGCCATGGAAGCCGGACTTAATCTGATACTGCGCGGCGTAGTCCATCACCTTTTTCAGCGGCGAGATGCCGCCGAAGTGGGTGGAAGCAGCGCGCACGTAGTCGATCAGCTGTTCCCGGATCAGCGTCTGGAAGTCAAAGACGGTATTAAAGACCTCCCCCACGGCCAGCGGGGTGGTGGTGTGCTGGCGGACCAACCGGAACGCATCCTGGTTCTCCGCGGGAGTGCAGTCTTCCAGCCAGAACAAGTCATACGGTTCCAGCGATTTACCGAGCTTGGCCGCCTGGATGGGCGTCATCCGGTGGTGACCGTCGTGCAGCAGCGGAATTTCTGGGCCGAATTCATTGCGGACCGCCTCGAAGACGGTGGGCACATGCCGCAGGTAGGCGCGGGTATCCCAGTCCTCCTCCGCGGGCTGCGGCCCGCGGCCGGCCGGTTCATAATCGTAGCGCTCACCGGTGGCTTGGGCCTGCGCAGCGACGCCATACAGCGCCTTGATGCCCGGAACGGATGTCTGCACCCGAATGGACTTGTACCCCTCCTCCAGATGCTGGCGGATGGAGTCAAAGAGCTCCGGGATATCCCGGCCCGATGCATGCCCGTAGGTTTGCAAAGCCGTCCGGGAGGCGCCGCCGAGAAGCTGGTAGACGGGCATTCCCGCAACTTTGCCCTTGATGTCCCACAACGCCATATCCACGGCTGCAATGGCCGCCATTGTCACGGGTCCACGGCGCCAGTACGCGCTGCGGTACAGGAACTGCCAGGTGTCCTCGATGCGGTGTGGGTCCCGCTCAATGAGCAGCGGCACCACGTGCTCGGTGAGGTACGCCGCAACGGCGAGCTCACGGCCGTTCAGGGTGGCATCCCCCAGCCCAGTCACGCCCTCATCCGTGGTGATCTTGAGCGTGACAAAGTTCCGGGAGGGGCTGGTGACAATCACATCGGCGGCAATGATCTTCATGGTGTTCCTTTCGGGTCCTTCCAACGGTGGCGCGGGCGGCGCACGAAGCGCTTAGAGCATATCTTTGGGACTGGGCACAGCGGTAGGCAGATCCTGCCGGGATGGATCGCCGGCACCGTGATCGTCGGCAGCGTAATCACCGTCAACGGGCGCTGACGCGGACTTCGCAGCGCGGCGGGCGGTGATCTCGGCGACGATGTCCTTGTGACGAGCATCCGTCAACGGGTAGGCGAGCATCACAGCGATGGCCAGCAGTCCGAAAGCGGCAGGCAGCAGGCCTGCACCGGCGCGGATCCCCAATGTGGCTTCGGCAGTCTGGACCCCGGCGCCCGCCGCGTAGCCGCCCCAAGCCAAGGCATAGGCAGCCAGGGCGCCGCCCACCGCCTGCCCGGTCTTCCGCGTGAAGGAGAAGAGCGCGTAGGTGATGCCTTCAGTGCGCACATGAGTCTTCCACTCGCCGTATTCAACGGTATCCGCCTCCAGCGCCCAGACAAGCATGTTGATCATCAGGATGCCAAACTGCGTGATGACCACACCGACGAAGGCCAACGGCACCACGTTGGCCGGGGCGAAAAAGACGATCAGACCGCCCGCCACCATGACCAGACCCGAGTAGACGTAGGTCTTCTTTTTGCCCAGCTTGCGGACAATCAACGACAGCACACTACCCATGCCAAAGGTCAGGACGATGTTGACGATGGACAGCGCCGCGTACAACGGCAGCGCGTGCAGCACGTCGCGGAAGTAGTAAATCTGGACTGTGCCAACGGCGAGTTGCCCGGTCAGGAACAAGAAGGAGCTCACACAGAGCATCAGTAGCGGCTTGTTGCCCTTGAGCGTGGCCAGGCTCTGTTTGAAACTGACCTTGGGCACCTCGCGGACCACCCGTTCCCTGGTGGAGAGCGCGGTGAACAGGTACAGCGCGGCGCCGATCACCACGAAGATGAGCGTCATGGTGGTGAACAGCGGTTGAAGGTCAACCCCGTGCACCATCCGTGGTGCAATGAAGATCCCCAGAAGGGATCCGACGGTCACGGCGCCGATGGTGCGCGCACCGGCCAGCTTGGCCCGCTCGGAGGAGACCTGTGTCATGGCTCCGGCCAGCGAACCGTAGGGAATATTAACCATGCTGTACGCCAGCCCCAGCAACGTGTAGCTGACGTAGGCCCAGAGCAGCATACCCGTCTGGCCTATCTGCGGAATGGAAAAGCTGGCCGCGCTCAACAGCAGCAGAGGAACCGAGCCGAACATTATTGAAGGGACGGAATTTACCGAATTTCCGGCTGTAGGTTTTGTCCACCATGCGGCCGGCGAAGAGGTCGGAGAACGCGTCGAAGATCCGCACCACCAGCAGCAACGTGCCCGCTGCTGCGGCGCTGATCCCGGCCACGTCCGTGTAGTACAGCAGCAGGAACATGGTCGCCGTGGTGAAGGCCAAGTTGTTGGCTGCGTCCCCCGCT
This sequence comes from Paenarthrobacter sp. Z7-10, assembly GCF_026932795.1. Classification (GTDB taxonomy): domain Bacteria; phylum Actinomycetota; class Actinomycetes; order Actinomycetales; family Micrococcaceae; genus Arthrobacter_M. The sequence continues at coordinate 55,599 of NZ_JADPVH010000009.1, forward strand.
CCATAGCCGACGATACTGACCTTGGACAGCGGCTTGAGCGTCTCATTCATGGCCTGCCGGGAATCGTTTAGTGTCCTCATGGTGGGCTCCTTTACCCGTTGCTCATCATCGAGCAGGTTCTGCTGGTTCATCGTGTGCGGTGGCTGCTTCCGGACACTGCATGTGAGCTGACGTACTTAAGTAGAACAGATAAGGAAACAATTGGCAACCGATTGCCAAACGCATGTAATCGCTTTCTTGCTCAATCTGCCCAGTGAAGCGGTCGATGGATGGGCAGAACGGTGATCTGTCCCACCCCTCATGTCCATCAATGCGCAGAACCGTTCCAATCAGTCAACGAGCAGGACCGTTCCACCCAGTCAACGAAAGGGAATCCGCGTCGACCGTCACGGTCGAAATCCGCTCCAACTATCTGTATACTGTGCCGTCTTACTGTGCCGTCTTACTGTGCCGTCTTACTGTGCCGTCTTACTGTGCCGTCTTACTGTGCCGTCTTACTGTGCCGTCTTACTGTGCCGTCTTACTGTGCCGTCTTACTGTGCCGTCTTACTGTGCCGTCTTACTGTGCCGTCGCGGCACTGATGCCAACCGCCATCGACTCCACGAGGTCCAGCACTCTTTGGTCAGCGGCCAGTTCGGGATCCAGCAGCCCAAGCAGGGCACGGGCGTCCCGCCCGGCCGGCAGATTCAGGGCCTGGACAAGCTGCCCTGCGGCAGCGTCCTGAATCTGGCCACCCGTGGCGTGCCTTGCCCGAAGATAGGCCAGCCAGGAACCGATCATTCTGGCGGCCCCGGTCCCCGATCTGCCCGCTGCCAGCTCCGCCTTCAGGACCGGGATGGCACGCATCCGCAGCTTGCTGGATCCGTCCATGCCAATCTGCGCCAGATAGTGCGCGATTCTGCCATTGCTGAACCGCCTCAGCAATGCTTCGCGGTACGCCGGGATATCCAAGCCGGCGTCGGGCAGATTCGCCTCTGCCTCGTCCCAGAACTCGGTCACCCACGCCCGGCATTCAACGTCTGCCAGCGCCTGCGCCACTGTCTCGTGGCCGCGCAGGCTACCGGCGTACGCCAGGAGCGAGTGCGCCCCATTGAGGAGCCAGAGTTTGCGGTTTTCGAAAGGTTCAATATCGTCCACAAAGACCGCTCCGGCGGCACCCCAGTCCGGCCGGCCGGCCGGGAACTCTCCGCTCAGCACCCAATTGGAAAACGGCTCCGTCACCACAGGCGAGCTGTCCTGAAAGCCGGTCTCCGCCGCAACCAGGCGGATCTCTTCGGCCGTTGTTCGCGGGGTGATCCGATCCACGGAGGTGCCCACAAATGACACGTTTTCCTGGATCCAACGGGCCAGCGCCGGGTCCACCGCTAAGGCCAGACCATGAATGGCTGCCTCGACCGCGGTACGGTTATTGGCCAGGTTATCGCAGGAGACAACCGCAATAGGACCTGCTTCGGAGCGCCGCCGGGCGGCCAGCGCGAACACCAGCCGGCCGGCCGCCGTCGTCGGCCCGCCTTCCGCTCCGTCTCCCGGTCCGCGTCCCAACCCGCCTTCCGCTCCGTCTCCCGGTCCGCGTCCCAACCCGCCTTCCGCTCCGTCTCCGGGTCTGTTTCCCGGCCCGAATTCCGCACCGTTTTCCGGTCCGTTTTCAGGCCCGGCTCCCGGCCCGAATTCCGCACCGCCGTCCGCGCTTCCGTCGACCCTTTGACCGTGGCCGGCTTCTGCCACAGAGGCAAATGCGACGCCGAGACGCTCAATATCCGTCCTCACTGCGGGATTTGCCATGTCCAGCGAGCCCTGTGCATCGAGATTGTAGGCGGCTTCCGTGATGGTGAGAGTCACCAGCGCCGTGCTGGGTGCGGCGACCAGCTCCGCCAGCCGGGTGACGTCGGCGCCGTCGTGGGCCTGAACAATGCTGGCGATGACTTCGAAGGTGTCGCCGTCGTCAGCCCTTTCGATGAGGGTGTAAAGCCCGTCTTGGTCAGCCAGCGCCACGGCGGCGTCAGGACGCCTTCCGGTAAAGGCGGCAATACCCCATTGCCCGGAAGGGTCCGCGCGCTGGGTGTACCAGGCCTGGTGCGCCCGGTGGAAGGCTCCTAGACCGAGGTGCACGATCCGCACCGGCGCCGCGGGGCGGGTATCAAAGGTTGCCCGGCTCAACTGCGGCTGATTCATAGTTTGAAGGCCCTCCGCGGCGCCGCGTCGACGATGTCGACAATAATGTCGGCGGCCCGGGTCTCGGAGATCCGGCGCTCGGCAACCAGCCGGGCCAGGAAAGAGGCTTCGATCCGCCGGGAGGTGTTGTGCCGGGCCGGAATGGAGCAAAAGGCCCGGGTATCGTCGATGAACCCGGAGGACCGGGAGAAGCCAGCCGTCTCGGTGACCGCGGAGCGGAAGCGCAACATGGCATCCGGGGCATCAAGGAACCACCAGGGCGCGCCAATGTAGACCGCGGGGTAAAAGCCCGCCAGCGGCGCGATCTCCCGGGAAAATACCGTTTCGTCCACGGTAAAGGGGATGAAGTGGAAGCCCGGAACCGTGCCGAAGTCCTCCAGCAGGGGCCGGAGCCCTTCGGTGAAGCTGACTGGAAAGGGGATGTCATGCCCCGTATCTGCGCCGAACGATTCAAAGGTGGGGCGGTGGTGGTTGCGGAAAACACCGGGATGCAAAGTCATCACCAGTCCGTCCGCCACCGACATCCGCGCCATCTGATACATCATGTGCGCTTCAAATGCATCCGCATCCTCTGCGGTTGCGTCGCCTCGCCGGGCCTTATCGAACAGGGCCTGGGCCTGCTCTGCCGGCAGTTTCAGAGTGCCGGCGGTCCGGGATCCATGATCGGCGGAAACGGCGCCATGATTGACAAAGTACTGGCGCCGGTTTTCCAGTGCCTGCAGGTAGCCGGGATAACCGCTGTGGCCATCTCCAGCCACGGAGATCAGGCGTTCCACCCGCTCCGCCCAGCCGGCCGCATGAAACTTAATGTAAGCATCCGGTCGGAAGGTTGGCAGGACCCGACCCGGAAAGGTTGGGTCCGCTGCCAGGGCAGCGTGGGCCGACAGGTCGTCCAGCGGGTCGTCGGTGGTGGCCAGCACCTCAATGTTGAAGTCGCTGAACAGCTTCCGTGGACGGAAGTCCGGCTCCCGCAGCCGGGCACTGAGCTGGTCAAAGAGCCCGTCCGCAACGCCGTCGTCCGCGGCCGGCGTGATGGCATCGAGGGCGGAAATGTCCAATCGGAAAACATGTTCAAATTCCTGCCGGAACCAATAGCCCGACGCCGTACCCTCGAACAACGGCCATGCTTTGACGAACGCCCGCCAGACATCGCGGCCGGCTCGGGCCGCGTCAATTCCGGCACCGGCTATCGCTCCGGCTCCAGTTCCGGCGGCAGCAGGTTCAGGCAGGGACGTTGGGTTTCGGACGCCGAGACTGTGCAGTGGAATTCCGCTGGCGTGAATCACCCTCGTGACGTAGTGATCCGGAGTCACCAGCAGCGTTGCGGGATCCGGAAAGGGAGTATTCCTCAGGATCATGGCCGCGTCCACATGTCCATGTGGCGAAAGGATGGGCAGTTGTTCCACCAGAGCCAACAGACGCCGGGCAATGGCCCGGGTGCCTGGATCGGCCGGCAGCAGCCGGTCTGGTTCGGCGGCAATGTTCTCTGACATAGCTTAATCGTCAAACAGCCGATGGTTTTTGTCAACCGGTTGCCAATTCAGCCATCCCGTCGTTCGGTTACTTCCGGCCGCTCCAACGGCGCTCAAACCGAAGGTGCGGGCCCGCTGGACCCTCGAATCACCAATTCGGTGGACAACCCTCCCCGGGGCGGCGGCGGCGAGGTTCCAGCCAAGTCGGCAAGGATCAGGGCGAGCGACGCCGCACCGGCGTCGCGCAGTGGCGACTTGATCGTCGACAGTGGCGGAGTGGTGAAATCAGAACCAAAGATATTGTCAAAGCCCACAATGCTGACATCGCCGGGAACCTGCACGCCGGCCAGCTGCAACTCCCGCATCAGTCCGATAGCCATCAAGTCGTTGTAGCAAATCACGGCCGTGGCACCGCCGGACCGAACCGATGCTGCGGCCTGTCGGCCGCCTTCCACGGTCGGATTACCGGAACTGATTTTTTCCACTTCCAGTGAGGACCACTGACAGCGTTCACGGATGCTTTCCCAACGGTGTCCGGACATCCATGATCGTTCCGGTCCGGCAACATAGGCCAGCTTCTTGTGGCCCAGCCCTGCCAAATGCCTGACCGCTTCGCTGACTCCGGTCTGGATTTCCGCGACCACACTGTGCACATCGCGCACCGAGCGGTTAAGGACCACCACAGGTTTCCTGCCGGCCAGTTCCTGGATCTGGTCATCCGACAGCCGTGGGCTGGCCAGGATGATCCCATCCACGGTGCTGATGATCCGCTTCGCAGCCAACAGTTCCGTCTCCGCTGATTCCGCCGACTCGGCCAGCAGCAGCGTGTAGTTCCGTTCCGACGCGGCTGCTTCGGCCCCACGGATGACGTCGAAATACATTGGGTTGGTGATGTCGGAGACGATCAGGCCAACCGTATTGGTCCTGCCGGTGGGAAGCGCACGGGCGAAGGTATTCACCTGGTAGTTCAGCTCGGCCGCCGCGTCCTCGATTTTCTTCTGCGTCTTAACACTGACGCGGCCGGGATTGCTCAACGCCCGCGACACAGTGGATGCGTTCACACCGGCGGCCTTGGCAATGTCATAGATGGTTGCCGGTGCTCCGGACGGCCGGCTCCGGCCCACGTGCGCGGCTTCGGCACCGGGCTCAGCGTGCTGTGGTGCATTCTGGCTCACGCCAACCTCTTTCCCTTGGGACGGTTGCACCGCCGTGCTCCGGCGAAGTACCCCCGAACCGGTCTTATCTCCACCCTGGATTCCGGGGCTCGGATGATTCCGGGACTCGGGCAATTCAATTTTTTGGCTCCACGGTCCGGCTTTGCAGCCGGTTGCCAGCATAACCCAGTTGGGCGCCACTCCCCTCCCAACTTCCAGCCCACGGCCCACAGCCCTGCCCTGCCCTGCCCTGCCCTGCCCTGCCGGACACTATCCGAACGGCACCGCAGCCGGATAGGACTGGGCGTAGACGTCCTTAATGATCCGCAGCGACTTCAGTGCCTCCGACGGCGAAATCCAGAACGCACCGGGCTCGTCCAGCGTTCGGTAGAAATCCTGGATCAGCAGCGCATGTGAGGCACCCCAATACGCCCGGCCGTCGGTAACGGCCTCCCGTTCCGGGACCACATCGACCCGGCCATCGGCATAGCTCACGGTCAACGCGCCGCGCAGGTTCAGGACCGCCTTTTCGGTGTATATATCCAACGTCACCGGCGCATTGACGGCGTTGGCCAGGGTTGCGTAGAAAACGCTGCGGGCCCCGTTGGCATGCGTTAAGGAAAGGTCGGCTGTGTCCTCAACTTCAATGACGCCGGCCAGGGCACGAGTTCCCGCATGTCCGCGGACTTCTGTCACCTCCCCAACCAGCCACTGCAGCAGATCCAGTGTGTGAATGGCCTGATTCATCAGCAATCCCCCACCGCCGGTGGACCATTGACCGCGCCATGGCCGGTCCAGGTAGTAAGCGGGAGTCCGCGACCACATGACAGTGCCGGCAGCACCGGTGACCGCGCCCAGTCCCCCATCGCCCAGCAGCGACGCCATCGCCTGCACGGGTGCGTTGTAGCGGTTTTGGAAGCACACCCCGATCCGGGCCGAGCTTCGGGCGGCAGCCTGGACCAGCCGCTTTCCCCCGGCCAGGGTGTGGGACAGCGGTTTTTCCAGAATCACGTTGATCCCGCGCTCCAGAGCCGCAATGGCCATCGCCGCATGCTGATGGTGCGGAGTGCAGATGTGCACCACGTCCGGGTGGACCGCATCCAACAAAGTTTCGTAGTCCTCGTACGCCGCCACGCCATGGTGCGCCACGGCGGCGGAGCGACGGTCCAGATCCGGATCGCAGACGGCGGCCAGCTCAATTCCGGGGCTTGCTGAAATCGCGCCGAAGTGAACGGCCGACACATCTCCGCAGCCAATTACCGCTGCTGTGCGCATCATTCCTCCTCAGCCCCGGTCAGCCACGCGGGCGGCGTTCCGGGTCCAATGCACTCTGCGCCCAGACAAAGGACATTTTGTGCGACTCGTACAGCGAATCAACACTGGGCTGATCCACCTCGATCATGTAGTCGCCGTCGTAGGTCGCCGGCATGGCGGCAAGCACGGCGTCAAAGTCCAGCACACCCAGCCCCGGCTCCGCCCACAGCCGTTTCGTGGCAGACACCTCAAAGTACCCCATCCCGGCACGGGATGCCGGTTCCAGATAGTCGGCGAAGACGTCCTTAATGTGGATCCCTCCGATCCGGTCCGCGTAGCGGCGGATCATCGCGGCTGGATCCATGCCGGCCCAGCGCAGGTGGCCCGTATCGGGACCAAAGCCGATCACGTCTGGGCCGAGGGTGTCCAGCAGCGCGGTGATTTCCGCTTCCGTTTCAAAGACACCGCCGATGTGGGAATGATGCAGCGGCCGCAGCCCCTCGGACTGCAGCGCCTGGCAGACAATGCCCACATTCTCGATGGCCAGCCGCAGCCGGTCTTCGCTGAAGTCCGCCCCGACGGCGGGCTGTGCCAGCCTGGCGGGCAGCGACATCGAGGAAACCATCGTCCGGTCCAGTCCCAGCGCCAGCTGGTCTGGCGCAAAAGCCTTGGCCCTTTCCACTTCATCCGCGATCCGGATTGTTTCGTCAAAGGGCGAATTGAACAGGCTCAGCGCGGGGGCGAGGCCGTAACCGGCGATCCAGCCGGCGTAATCCGCAGCAGACATGCCGTCCGGAACATCGGCCTTGACCGCGGTGAATCCGATCTCCTGGAAGTCCCTAAAAGCCGTCTCAAAGACCGCCTTGGACTTGTCCGTTTTACCACCTCTGGACCAGTACGGAATGGGATTGGCCGCCACCTTCGGTGTGCGTGCCTGCGTTGCCTCGTTCATGATGTCTGGTCCTTTGGTTGTGCAGTCCCGCTTTGGCGCAGGCTTACCGGCTGGCCGGTTCGGGCCGATTCGTAGGCCGCCAGGATGACGCTGACGGACCGCCGATTTTCGGCCAGGCCAACCCGGATTTCCTCGTCGCCGCGCAGCGCGGCCAGGAAGTTGAGATATTGGTGGCGGTGCGCGTCCGAGAGCTGGCCGGGATTGGCGCCGGCGGCGGCGGCCCGATCGTTCCCCAGGTCGTACTGATCCAGTTGGTTGCTCGGGCCGGAGGAACCGAAGAACGCTTCCGTACTCTCGGTCCCTTGCGGCGTGGTGTGGATGTAGGTCAGCTTGTCATTGTCGATGACGGCCGAGCCCTTGTCCCCGTGCACCTGCAGCCGCGCGCTGAGGCCAGGGAACGCCGCCGTCGAGCCGTGCAGCACGCCCAGGGCGCCGCTTTCAAACTTCACCACGCCGACGGCGACATCCTCCACCTCGATGCGTTCATGCGCCAAAGTGGCGGTGTAGGCAAAGACCTCCACCGGGTTCCCCAGCGCGGCGACGAGCAGGTCCACGGTGTGGACCCCCTGGTTCATCAGCGCCCCGCCGCCGTCCAGCGCCCAGGTGCCGCGCCAATCGCCCGAATCGTAGTAGGTCTGTCCCCGCCACCAATCGATCGAGGCAATACCGGATGTCAGCCGGCCCAGCTCGCCCTTCCGGATGGCCTCCAGCACAATCTCGGTGGAGGGATCGAAGCGGTGCTGCGAAATGACGGTGACCAGTGTGCCGGCCTGCTGCTGAGCGGCAATGATCTCGTCCGTCTTAGCCAGCGTGACCTCGGCCGGCTTTTCGATGATCACGTGCTTGCCGCTGTGCAGCGCCTCGATGGCCACCTCGGCATGCGCCCCGGTCGGGGTGCAGACGGCGACGGCGTCGAAGTCGGTCCCGGCCAACGCCTCGGGCAGCGAGGTATAGACGGTCCCGCCGTATTGGGCGGCGATCTTGTCGGCCTTGGCACGGTCCAGGTCGACGACGGCGACCAGGTCCAGCTCGTCGGCGAGTTCGCGCATGACGGTTCCGTGCTGGTTGCCGATGATGCCGGCGCCCACCAGGGCGAAACGGACCTTATTGGGGATGCTCATGAGAGGGTGACTCCTATCGTTGTGGCCAGGGCAGCAAAGGCTCGGGCGGCCTGGCCGAAGGCCACCGGGCCGGAAAAGCCGCCAAGCGCATGGGTGTCGGCAAGGTGCGGTTCCAGCGACGCGAACCCGCGGTAGCCGTCGTCGCGCAAGGCCGTCAGCGTTTCCAGCAGTTCTCCATCGCCGTGTCCGGCCGGCACCACCTCGCCGGTGGCAAGCAGCGCATCCTTGACCTGCAGGTATTCCAGGTGCGGGCGCAGCATGGCGTAGCCGGCGCTGAACGGACGCACCCCCACTTGGACAAAGTTGGCCGAGTCCCAGGCAACTTTCAGCGCCGGCGAGCCGACCGACTCGACGATGTCCAGGACCCGCTCCGGGGTGTCTCCGTAGATGTCTTTTTCATTTTCATGCAGCAGCACCACGCCGGAGCGCTCGGCCTCATCGGCCAGCAGCCGCATCCGGGACAGCACGTCGTCGCGGGTGTCTTCGACCGGGACTCCGTCGGCGCGGTAGAAGGAAAAGACCCGGACATACTTCGTCTCCAGCACGTTGGCCACGCCGATCACCCGGCGCAACCGCTCCAATTCGAGATCAGCGTCCAGCGCCACGTCCACCTTGCCGATGGGCGAGGCAACCGCTGAAACCATTACCCCCCTCGTATCCAGGGTCTTCTTGAGCGCGGCCGTCTGATCCGGTTCCAGATCAACGACATTGACGCCCCACGCGCTGCGCACCTCGATATGGCGCGCGCCCAGGGCGAGCAGCACGGAGGCCTGCAGATCGGGGTTGGGGTCGATTTCGTCGCCAAACCCGGAGAGCGTCCAGTTGAGTGCATCATCGGTGTTCATTCATTTTCTCCAGTTCGCCTCGAACCTGCCGCCGGGACGGACCTGTTTCTCCACGGTGCAGCTCGCACGGTGGAGGTGGCGCCCGGCCATCTGGCTGGAAGTCTATCGGCCGCACCGCCGTTTGACAACCGATTGCCACTCGAATGCCAGGATCTCCCGCGTGCGGGACACTGGGGCAGGAACTGCGGCGCCGGCGGCCGCTCCCTGCCTCCTGCGCCCCACCCCTTCTCATCTAAGTAACAGCAGATGCACTCAAAAGCCAGTATGAGTGCATCTGCTGTTACTCAGATGGAGCGGGGCCGGTTGAATCACGGATGGTCAGATGCGTGGGCAGCCTCGTCACCTGATGCACCCCGGGGTGTTTGCCACCGGGCTGATGCATCGCCGGCTGGCCCGTCCTCAGCGCGGCCAGCAGCATGCTCGTCGCCACCCTGCCCGCCTGTTCAATCGGCGCGGTGATGGTGGTCAGCGGAGGATTGCAGAAGTCGGCGCCGAAGATGTCATCACAGCCCACGATGCTGAAATCACCGGGAACTCGAACTCCCCTGGCATTGAACCGCTGCAGCATGCCAATGGCCAGCAGATCGTTGAAGGCGATGCAAGCTGTGGCGGCACTGATCAGCACCGCATCCGCGGCGGCGGCCCCGGAAGTGGGTTTGGGCGCATATGGTCCGATTCGCAGCGCCTCAACGCCGTGGCGGGAGGCGGCGGCCTCGAAGGCCTGCCAACGCCACTGATTGGTCCAGGACTTCGCCGGACCGGAGACAAAGGCAATCCTGCGGTGACCGAGCGAGACGAGATGTTCCACCGCCTGCTGTACCCCCATGGTGGTGTCGATGAGCACGGTGGGAACCACCGAATCATTGCGGTTGATGGTCACCAGCGGTATGCGGTGAACGGCGCCGGCCAGGACTGTCTCCGGCAGCCGGGAAGCCGCCAGGATGACGCCGTCCGCCGTCGTCATCGCTCGTTCCAGCGCAACCATTTCCACGTCGGCGGATTCCTCCGTATCGACCAGCAGCTGGGTGTATCCGGCTGCTTTGAGCTGCTCCTGGGCGCCGTGGATGATGTCGAAGTAAAACGGGTTCGTAATGTCCGGAACCAGCAAGGCCACCGCTCGGGTTCGGGCGGCGACCCCGGGACGCCGGCCTGAATTTGGCACGTAGTCCAACGCCTCCGCGGCCTGCAGCACCAGATTCCTGGTCCTGGCGCTGATTCGACCCGGATCTGACAATGCCCGGGACACCGTCGATGTGGCCACACCGGCCCGCGCCGCAACGTCATGGATGGTGGCCCGGGCCCCGCTTTGCCGCTCTGACACGCTTGCTCCCCGCTTTCGGTGACGCCCGCGGCTTCCCCGACGGACCTCGAACAGATCTTTATCAGACACCTTTGGCAAATATTTGGCAACTCATTGCACACAATTTGCCGCCTCGGTAGAGTCGGGCTCGTCAGCTCGGCGATGTGGTATCGATCACGTCTGTAGGGCCAGGTGAAGGTCACGATGTTCGAGGAGGAACACGATGGAATTGACACGGAAGAAATTTCTCGCCGGCGTCGGCGGGACGGGAGTACTCGCGTTGGCGCTGGCCGCCTGTGGCGGCGCCAAGACCAGCTCCACCAGCAGCGGCGGGAAAGTGGATGGCGCCGGGAAAACCCTGGTGGTGCTGATGAGCGTTAAGTCGCAGTATCCGCAGGAGCAGCAGACCTGGTTCAAGCAAATGGGCGAGAAGTTCAAGCAGCAGACAGGTGCGGGCATCCAATGGGAAACCTTTCCCTCAGCCAACGATGAGATGACCCGCATTCAGACGTCGGTTGTGTCTGGCCAAGGCCCCGACGTCTATGGCTTGGGCACAACGTTCACGCCGACTGCCTATTCAACATCCGCCTTCGTCAAACTCGGCGACGCCGAGTGGAACATGCTGGGCGGGAAAGATAAATTCGTCCCTGCCGCGCTGGGGATCTCGGGCCCGGATGACAGCAACCAGATAGGGATCCCGTTTGTCAGCCGGCCCTTCGTGATGGCCTACAACACGGAGCTGCTGAAGAAAGCGGGCATCGATAAACCGGCCACCACCTGGGACGACCTCGGCGCCCAGGCCCGCAAACTCACCTCAGGTGATCAGTACGGGCTGGCGATAGCCTACAAGGATAATTTCGACCCCTGGAAGTTCATCTGGGGCATGTCCATCCAGGCCGGTAACAAGCTCATTGACGGTAAAAGCGCCAAGATCGCCGATCCCACAGTCAAAACCGCATATGAAACCTACTTCGGCTGGCTGACGAAGGACCATGTGGTGGATCCGGCGTCGATTGGCTGGAGCAATTCCCAGGCGCTGGCCGCCTTCGCCGATGGCAAGGCCGCCTACTTCCCGATGACCTCGCCGCTGAGCATACCGACGTTGGAGAAGTCGGCGGTCAAGGGCAAGTACAAGTACGCGCTGATGCCCATGGTTCCTCCCGGAGCCACCACCCGTCCTGAGGGCGGCGTGGAGGCAGCGAGCATCCTTTCCGGCGACAACTTGGTCATTGCGGACTACTCCAAGCAAAAGGACCTGGCGTTTGCCTTCGTCAAAATGATCACAGACACGGCTGTACAGGCCGACTACTACAAGACATTCGGCGAGCTGCCGGCCAATGCCGAGGCGGCCAAGGCGCTGCAGTCAGATCCGGTGCTTGCTCCCGCGCTGGAAGCTGCATCGAAGTCGGTTGCGACACCCTTCAGCGGTGCCTGGGGCGACGTGCAGCTGGCGCTGGTCAACATTGCCGTCCAAAGCATTCCCGACCTTGCCTCCGGAGGCGTCAGCGATGCGGACCTCTCCAAACGGCTCCAAGATGCCCAAGCTAAGTCGCAGACCTCCCTGGACCGCGCCAAGTAGCAGTTCCACCGGCACAGCAGCAAGAACGCAATCAGCAGGAGGCAGCAGCCAATGACGACCGAGACACCAGGACGCGCAGGCAGGCGCGCCCTTCACCGGCCAGGAGACGGCGCCCCGGGCCACGACGAACCCGGGGGCGGGCCCAAAAAGAAGCACAGGCGCGGCGTTACGGAGCGCAACAGGCCGCTCTGGCTGCTGACTCCGGGCGGGGTGCTGATGACGGTGGTCATCCTGATCCCGCTGGCGCTGGGCATCTACATGTCGCTGATCGACCTGGATCAGTACACCCTGCGCAAATGGCTCAGCACCCCCTTCATAGGCGTGGCAAACTTCGTCGAGGCACTGACCAGCACCGACCTGCTGCGGTCCATTTGGATCAGCGTTTCATTCGCGGTCATTTCCACGATTGTCACAGTTCCGCTCGGCGTCGCAGCCGCCGTGGTGACGCAAAACGCCTACCGGGGACGCGCCGTCGTCCGCGCCATCTTCCTGATTCCGTACGTGCTGCCCTCCTTTGTGGTCGCCACCGTTTGGCGCACCATGCTGCAGCCGGACGGCATCGTCAACAACCTGCTCGGCAAAGTCGGCATGGGCGGTGGCCTATGGCTCAACGGCCCGCAATCGTACTGGACGCTGATCCTGGTGGAGATCTGGGCCGCCTGGCCGTTCATCTACCTGCTGGCGCTGGCCGGTCTGCAGTCGGTGGACCACGAGGTGCACGAGGCGGCGGCCCTGGACGGCGCACTCTGGTGGCGCAAACTGCGGTACGTGATTTTCCCTTACCTCAAGGGGCCAGTGTCGCTGGCCTTCCTGCTGGGCACGCTGAACCACATCAACAACTTCACACTGCCGTTTGTGCTGTTCGGGGCACCGGCGCCGTCGGATGTCAATGTGCTCCCCATGCTGGTGTACGTCACCAGTTTCCAAAGTTTCCGGTTTGGACTCAGCGCCGCCATGGCCGTGGTTTCGCTGATCCTGATCTCGATTCCGCTGTTCATTTATCTGCGGGCTGTCCGGCTTGATGTGCACGAAGAGGGAGCGAAAAAGTGAGCGCCACGGTGAGCACCAAACGAACACGGCAGCCGGCCAGGTCCGGAACTGCGGCACGGCATCCCAATGCCGGCAGGGCCAAGCAGGTCACCCGGCTGATGCCCACCCCGCTGCTGGCCGTCATCACGACCCTGCTGTGCATTATGGTGCTGGTGCCGATCGTGTACATCTTCCTGGCGTCATTGAACACAGACGCAGGAGTGGCGCGCGGTGAATTTTGGCCGAGCGCCTTTTCCGGCGAAAGTTATGTCAAGATCTGGACCAGCGTAGGGCTGGGGAAGGCCATCATAAACTCGATCCTGGTGTCCGGCTCCGTGGCCATCGTCTCCGCGGTCATTGCCGTCGGGACGGCCTATGTCCTGGTTCGCTTTACGTTTTTTGGCCGATTGACCATGCTCCGTGGGCTCCTCGGGCTGCAAAGCATCCCCGGCACGCTGATGATCCTGCCTGTGTTTGTGCTCTTCTCCTCGGTGGGCACCTACCTAGGCATCAGCGTGATCGGCACGCTCTGGGGACTGTTCATCGCCTACCTGACCTTCGCACTGCCCTTTTCCACCTGGGTGATGGTGACGTACCTGCGCGGCCTGCCGCGTGAACTGGAGGAGGCAGCGAGGATCGATGGGGCTTCCAACCTCGGCATCTTGTTCAAGATCATCGTCCCGCTCAGCTGGCCCGCCATTGTGGTTTCCGGCATTTTCGCCTTCCTGCTTGGCTGGAATGACGTTTTGTTCGCGTCGGTCTTCACCCGTCCCGAAACCCACACCGCCGCCATCGCCCTGCAGGTCTTCAGCGCCGGCCAGGAAGGAGGGGCCATACCGGTCTACAGCCAGATGATGGCCGCGGCGCTGGTCTGTGCCGTTCCCGTGGTGCTGCTCTACCTGATTTTCCAACGTTACCTGGTGGGTGGCCTCACCGCGGGAGGAGTCAAGTAGCCCCCGCACCCATCCCCGCCCCGAGCACACCGCCCCATCTCAGCGCGCCGCCTCAACACACCGTCCCATCTCAGCGCGCCGTCCCAAGTAAGTAGCAGCAGATGCACTCAAAACGCGGAATGAGTGCATCTGCTGTTACTCACTTTCGGGGCGCACGCCGCTCACATGGGAGGCGACGTCGCGGGGCAAACGCACGGTGTCGATCACGCACAGCAGGATCAGAGCGGCCATCGCCAGAAATGCGATCCGATACGGCAGCAGGGGGTCCGGCGCAAGCATCATGGCCCATGCCGGACCCTCACGGTTCCCGGCGGTACCGGCACCGACACCATCGCTCAGTTCCCCACCGGCACGCACGCTCAGTTCCGCACCGAGACGCAGGCTCAGCGCACCGATGGCGATGCCCAAGCCGGAACCCAGCTGGCTGACAGTCGCGGACAGCGCATTCGCCGAGCCCATCTGCTTTGGCCCAACGTCCGCGAACTGCAGGGAGTTGTAGGCCGTGAATCCAATCGAACGGAAGGCGCCGCTGATCACCAGCAGGGCAAAGATCAGTGGATCCGGCAAGCCAACAGGCAGCAGCGCGCACAGCACGAAGGTGATCGCGGACCCCACAATGGCCAGCAGCAGGACGGGACGGAAGCCCAGTCCGCGGATCAGCGGCGTGGTGGCGGGTTTAATCGCGATGTTCCCGACAAACACCGCCGCCACCATGGCCCCTGACCGCAGCGGGTCCCAACCGTAGCCGTTCTGGAACAACAGCGGCAGCAGGAACGGGGCCGCACTGATCGCGGTGCGGTAAATGAATCCGCCAGAGTTGGAGACCCGAAAGGTGCGGATCCGCAGCGTGCGCAGGTCGAAAAGCGGCCGCGGCGTCCGGAGCATCCACCATACGGCGGCGGCGATGGACACGGCTGCAAAACCCAGCACGACGACGGCGCTCACCCCACCGGCGCTGCCGGCGCTGTCTGTGCTGCCGGAAATGAGCTCCAGCCCCACCACGAGTGCACCGATGCCCACGCTGGCGCCAATCAAACCAAACCAGTCCAGCCGGACGGGAGCGCCTCCGGTCCGGACCGGAACCATTCGCACGGCGGCCCAGAATGCCGCCATCCCCAAGGGTACGTTGATCAGGAAGATCCAATGCCAGGACAGGTAGCTGGTAAAGATACCGCCAATCAGCGGGGCAATCACAGGCGCCAGCAGCGCCGGCCAGGTCAGGAATGCAATGGCGCGCAGCAAATCCTTCTTGTCCGTATAGCGCAGCACCACCAGGCGGCCCACCGGTACCATCATGGCTCCACCAATGCCCTGCAGGATCCGGCTGAGGGTCAGTAAGGTCAGATCCGGACTCAGCGCACACAATGCCGAAGCGGCAGTGAACAACGCGATGGCGGTGCAGAACACCTTGCGGTCTCCGAACCTCTCGGTCAGCCAGCCGCTGACCGGAATAAACATTGCCACGGTGACCAGGTAGGCCGTCATTGTGACGTTGACGTCGGTGGAGGCCACCTGAAAATCCGCTGCGATGCTGGGCACGGCAGTCACCAGCACGGTGCCGTCCAGGTTTTCCATGAAAAACGTGGCGGCCGCCAGCAACGCCAGGCCGCGGTGCCAACCGCCGGTTGCGGCGGGTTCTGAGGCGGGTGATGCGGGCAACGTCATGAAATCCTATTCTCGTCTTAGCGGCTCAACAGCCGCCGGCCATTCCACGCAGGCGCTGCCGCACACCAGCCCCAAGGAGGCGCAGCCGCCGGCCCCACCGCCGGGCGCTGCCGGGCGGTCCGGCAGGTCCGGCAGGTCCGGCAGGTCCGGCAGGTCCGGCAGCGCGCTGACTGCAACAGTTACCAGCTCTGCGGCACCGGCCGGCCTTCCTCATAGCCGGCGGCCGACTGGACTCCAACGATCGCCTGCTCGCGGAACTGCGCCAGCGTCAGAGCCCCCGCGTACGTCATCGAACTGCGCAGCCCGGCGGTGATGACATCCAGCAAATCCTCGACACCAGGGCGGACCGGGTCCAGGTACATCCGGGAGGAGGAAATCCCCTCCTCGAACAACCCCTTCCGCGCCCTGTCGAAGGCTCCGTCGCGTTGGGTACGGTTCTGCACGGCCCGCACCGAGGCCATGCCAAAGCTTTCCTTATACTGGCGTCCATTGCTGTCCAACTGCAGGTCCCCCGGGCTTTCGTAAGTGCCGGCAAACCAGGATCCGATCATCACTTGGCTGGCTCCGGCGGCCAACGCCAGGGCCACGTCGCGCGGATACCTGACACCGCCGTCGGCCCAGACCGAGACGCCCAACTCCCGGGCTGCGGCAGCGCAGTCATGGACGGCGGAGAACTGCGGTCGACCCACGGCCGTCATCATTCGGGTGGTGCACATGGCACCGGGGCCGACTCCGACCTTGACAATGTCCGCGCCCGCCTCGACCAGGTCGCGCACGCCATCGGCGCTGACCACGTTCCCAGCCACGATCGGCACCGTCGGCCCCAAGGCCCGAACCGCCTTGAGCGCGTCAAACATCTTGCGCTGCTGGCCGTGGGCGGTATCAACGACCAGGACGTCTACGCCGCCCTCCAGCAGTGCTGCCGCCTTGGCCTGCACATCACCGTTGATGCCGACGGCGGCTGCCACCCGGAGCCGTCCGGTTCCGTCCACCGCCGGCTGGTAAATCGTGGAGCGGAGCGCACCGGTGCGGGTCAGCGCGCCGGCCAGCCGGCCTTCACGAACGACGGGGGCGAAGGTGTCCCCGGCCCGGTCGATCAATTCGAAGGCCGCACGGAGCGCGGCCTCCTTTTCGGCCGGAGAGCCGGCCGCGTCAAAGGCTGCTGCGTCGACCGTGACGGCACCGGTGCGCAGCACCGACTGCAGGGAGGTAAACCGGTCCACGCCCTCACAGTCCGCAGCCCGCACTACTCCGACATACCTGCCGCCCCCGGAACCACTGCTGCTGCTGCCACTGCTGCTGTCCCCCTCGACCACCACCACCGCATTGTGGGCACGTTTGCTCATCAGGTGCAGCGCGTCAATGACCGTATCCCCCGGAGTCAGCGTTACAGGAGTTTCAAAGACGGTGTCGCGCTGCTTCACCCATCCGGTGACCTCGCGCAGGATCTCCAGCGGAATATCCTGCGGCAACACCGCCAGTCCCCCGCGCCGGGCCAAGGTTTCCACCATCCGCTTGCCGGTCACGGCCGTCATATTGGCAACCACCAGCGGGATGGTGGTGCCGGTACCGTCATCGCTGGCCAGGTCAACGTCCAACCGGGACGTGACTTCCGAGCGCGAAGGCACCAGGAAGACGTCGGAATAGGTCAAATCCGTGCTGGGGCTGTTGAGAAACCGCATATTTACTCCGGGATATGTCCTGGCGCACCGGTACCGGGGCCGAGGTGGATTGTCGCGTTCGACGAAGAAAGTCTAATGCTTGACACGAGCGCCCGTAGATTGGCTTGCTCCTTGTTCTTCTCACTACACTGGGTGTGGGTGGGTCTGGTGAAACCGGACCCGACAGCGGAACAAGAAGCCGGCCGGGATGCAGGAGCTACTCTTGCACCGTGGCCTGGGCCAGCGGGCAACTAGAACTCATGGAAGAGGCGTATTACACGTGTCAGATCAAGCCATCCACCGTCTACCCGAGGACTTTGGCGGAAACGAGTGGCTCGTTGACGAGCTTTACGAGCGGTATCAACAGAACAAAAATTCGGTCGATACCAAATGGTGGCCCCTTTTCGAATCCTTTGACCGCGAGGACAGCGTACCCAACGGCGAGCACGCCGGTGCCAACGCCAACCCGGTGACGCGGGAACTGCCGGTAGTGTCCGGCTCCGCTTCACCCGCCAAGAGTTCCGGGCCGGCAAGCGAGCCGACCTTACCAGCCAGGCCGGCGACGCCGCCGGCCCAATCAGCTGCTCCAGCGCCGGCAAAGGCCGAGGAAGCCAAAACTCCGGCAGCCGCTGCCGAGCCGAAGACCGCACCGAACTCCACGGCCGCTGCCAAGCCGTCGCCGTCGTCCGCCGGCCCCGCCAAGGATTCGGCCCGGACCGGAACCACCCCCATTCCGGCCCAGCTGCCCAAGACTGTCCGGGACAATGCAGCACTCGAGGAAGACGCCGTTTCCCCGTTGCGCGGTCCGGCCAAGGCCATCTCGGCCAACATGATCACCAGCCTGGAGGTGCCGACGGCCACCAGCGTGCGCGCAATTCCGGCGAAGCTGCTGATTGATAACCGCGTGGTCATCAACTCCAACCTGGCCCGTGCCCGCGGCGGGAAAGTTTCCTTCACACACCTGATCGGCTATGCCGTGATCCGGGCACTGGCCCAATTCCCCTCCATGAACGTCCATTACGACGAGGTGGACGGCAAGCCCGTTGCGGTGACGCCGGCGCACGTAAATTTCGGCATCGCCATCGACATGCCCAAACCGGACGGCACCCGGCTGCTGGTGGTTCCGAACATCAAGAAGGCGGAGACGCTCAATTTCTCCGAGTTCTGGCACACCTATGAGGACTTGATCAAGCGGGCCCGCAATGGCAAGCTCACGGCCGATGATTACGCCCGCACCACCGTCTCGCTGACCAACCCCGGCGGCATCGGTACGGTCCATTCCGTTCCCCGGCTGTCCAAGGGCCAAGCGGCCATCATCGGAGTGGGTTCGCTGGACTATCCGGCCGAGTTCCAGGGCGCCAGCGAAAAAATCATCGCGCAGAATGCCATCAGCAAGATCCTCACGCTGACGTCCACTTACGACCACCGCGTCATCCAGGGCGCAGGCAGCGGCGAATTTCTGCGCCTGATCAGCCAGCTCCTGCTGGGGGCGGACAACTTTTACGACGATATCTTCGAGTCCCTGCGGATCCCGTATGAGCCGGTGCGCTGGAGCCCGGACATCCAGGTGGACCCCGCGGATGAAATCAACAAGGTGGCGCGGATCCAGCAGCTGATCCACTCCTACCGGGTGCGCGGGCACCTGATGGCGGACACGGATCCGCTCGAATATGTCCAGCGGAAGCATCCGGACCTCGACGTGCTCACCTATGGCCTGACGCTGTGGGATTTGGACCGTGCCTGGCCCACCGGCGGCTTCGGCGGCAAGCCGATGCTCAAGTTCCGGGACATCCTGGGCGTGTTGCGCGATGCTTACTGCCGCACCACCGGCATCGAGTACATGCATATCCAGGATCCGGAACAGCGTAAGTGGTTCCAGGACGAACTGGAGCACCCCTACTCCAAGCCCAGCCGCGAGGAGCAGCTGCGCATCGTCTCCAAGCTCAACGCGGCCGAGGCTTTCGAAACCTTTTTGCAGACCAAGTTCGTGGGCCAGAAGCGTTTCTCGCTGGAGGGCGGCGAATCGCTCATTCCGCTGCTGGACGCAGTCATCTCCAACGCGGCCGACGACGGCATGGACGAGGTGGCGATCGGCATGGCCCACCGTGGCCGGCTGAACGTCCTCACCAACATTGCCGGCAAGACCTACGCGCAGGTCTTCCGCGAGTTCGAGGGTACCCAGGACCCGCGCAGCGTGCAGGGCTCCGGCGACGTGAAGTACCACCTCGGCACCGAGGGAACCTTCACCTCGGACAACGGGAACGAGACAAACGTTTACCTGGCCGCCAACCCCTCGCATCTGGAAGCCGGCGATGCCGTGCTGGAGGGCATTGTGCGGGCCAAGCAGGATCGGCTGGACCGCGGCGAGGCCTTCCCGGTGCTGCCCATCATGGTGCACGGCGATGCGGCCTTCGCCGGCCAGGGCGTGGTGGCGGAGACGCTGAACCTCTCCCAGCTGCGGGGCTACCGCACCGGCGGCACCATCCACATCGTGGTCAATAATCAGGTCGGCTTCACCACGGCTCCGTCGTCGTCGCGCTCCTCGGTGTACTCCACCGACGTGGCCAAGATGATTCAGGCACCGATCTTCCACGTCAACGGCGACGATCCCGAGGCAGTGGTCCGGGTGGCGCAGCTGGCCTACCAGTTCCAGCAGAAGTTCCACAAGGACGTCGTCATTGACCTGGTCTGCTACCGGCGCCGCGGCCATAACGAGGGCGATGACCCGTCGATGACGCAGCCGCTGATGTACAACCTGATCGAAGCCAAGCGAAGCGTCCGCAAGCTGTACACCGAGGCTCTGATCGGCCGCGGTGACATCACCGAAGAAGAAGCCGGGCAGCTGCTGCGCGACTACCAGGAACGGTTGGAGCGGGTCTTTGCCGAGACGCATGCGGCCCAGACCTCACCGATTCCGATCCTTACTTCTGACTCGCAGGCCGTCTCCGACCTGGAACGGCCAATGTCGCAACAGTCGGACGCGGGCATCAGCAACCCGGCCTCGACTGCGATCAGTGCTGAAATGCTGGCCGGAATCGGAAAGGCACACGTCACCATTCCGGACGGCTTCACCGTGCACCCGAAGTTGAAGCAGCTGCTGGAAAAGCGCGAAGTGATGTCCCGAGAGGGGGGCATCGACTGGGGCTTCGGCGAACTGGCGGCTTTCGGTTCGCTGTTGATGGAAGGTGTCCCCGTCCGGCTGGCCGGTCAGGACTCCCGCCGCGGCACCTTCGTCCAGCGCCATGCCGTCTTCCATGACCGGGCCAATGGCGAGGAATGGACGCCGCTGGCAGAGCTGAGCGACAGCCAGGCAAAATTTTGGATTTACGATTCACTCCTTTCCGAATTCGCCGCCATGGGCTTCGAATACGGTTATTCGGTGGAACGTCCCGATGCACTGGTGCTGTGGGAGGCACAGTTCGGCGACTTTGCTAATGGTGCCCAGACGGTGGTGGACGAGTTCATTTCTTCCGCCGAACAGAAGTGGGGGCAGCGTTCGTCGCTGGTTCTGCTGCTGCCGCACGGCTACGAGGGTCAGGGACCTGACCATTCCTCGGCCCGCATAGAGCGCTACCTGATGATGTGCGCCGAGGAGAACATGGTGGTGGCCAATCCCACCACCCCGGCCTCGCACTTCCATCTGCTACGGCGACAAGCGTACAGCAAGCCGCGGAAGCCGCTGATTGTCTTCACTCCCAAGCAGCTGCTGCGCCTGAAGGCCGCCGCGTCGCCGGTGGAGGACTTCACCGAGGGCACCTTCCGTCCGGTCATCGGCGAAGCCACAGCCCTGGACGGCGGGGCGGTGGAGCGCGTCATCCTGGTTTCCGGCCGGCTCTACTACGATCTGCTGGTCGCACGGCAGAAGTCCGGTGATGAGAAAACGGCGATCATCCGTCTGGAGCAGCTGTACCCGCTGCCGCTGCAGGAGATTGAAGCCGAGCTGGCCACGTACCCGAACGCGGATATCGTCTGGGCCCAGGACGAACCGGCGAACCAAGGTCCGTGGCCGTTCATCGGCCTGAATTTGGCACCGGTGCTGGACCGTCCGGTTCGCCTTGTCTCCCGCCCGGCGTCGGCCTCCACCGCCACCGGATCGGCAAAGCGGCATGCCGTGGAGCAGAACCTGCTGGTTTCCAAGGCCTTCGAGAGAAGCACGTAGTTCCACGGATGCCCGGTCTGCTGGCGGACCGGGCATCCGATTTTTACGGCAAGTATATTTCCGCAAGTACAGAAGAGGTTTATGGTGCAGGACAGGAAACTGCGGATCGTTGCAGTCGGGGATGAACTGATTGCAGGGGTCGGGGACCCGCGCGCTCTGGGCTGGCTGGGCCGCGTGCTCGCCCGCACACCGCAGGACGATGTCCCCGTCCAGGCCTACGCCCTGGCCTGCCCACAGGAAGGCACGGAGGGACTGGCCGAACGCTGGGTACAGGAAGTGGGCCGGCGCTTTGACGAATTCCACGAGAACCGGCTGGTCATTGGGCTCTCCGGCCGGGACATCGATTTTGGCCTTTCTCCGGCCCGGAGCCGGCTGAACCTGGCCAACATCCTGGACGGGGCTGCCCAGAAGAGCATTCCTGTCTTTGTCGTTGGTCCACCGCCGGGCTTGGATCCGGTGGCCAATAAACGGCTGGCGGAATTGAACGCAGCCTTCGCCGACGTGACCACCCGCCGCAAGCATTACTACGTGGACACCTTCTCACCGCTGCAGAACCACGAGCAGTGGCGCACCGATTTGGCCGCCAATGGCGGAACACCCGGCCAGGCAGGCTACGGGCTGATGGCATGGCTGGTGCTGCATCGCGGCTGGAACCAGTGGCTTAACCTTCCGGAGATGTCCTGACCCGCGGCACATCCTGATAGTTGGGAACCCCGTTCCTGCTACTTCAGGCCAATCAGCCGGCGCCCGGCAGGCAGACCTCCACTTGCCCGTCCACCACCCTGGTGAGGAATTTCGGCTGTGGTGACGTTGCCGGGCCATGCACCACTTCTCCGCTGCGCAGCGAAAAAGCACTTTCATGCCATGGACAGACGACGCACTGTTCACCGGAAATGGTCTGCTGTTTCCCCTCGGACAGCGGACCGGACAGATGGCTGCAGGTATCGGCAAGCACCAGAATTTCATTGGCCTGGGTGCGCAGCACCAATAATGGAACGGTCCCCAGCAGCCGACGCTCCATCTTGCCTGTCGTGAGTTCGCTGAACGGAGCCAAGCTGTGCCAGCCCGCCGGAATCCGGTGCGGCACGTCCTCGGCATGATTAGCGCCAACTGCCTGCCGAAACGCCAGGTGACCACCCAGCCAACCTCCGGCCATCACGACCGTCAGTCCCAGCAGGCCCAGTGCCTTGCCGCGGCCCGGGGATCCGGTCAGCCGCTGGAGCAGCGACCCAGTGTAGAGGCCCACCGCCACCAGATTGGCGCTGGAATGGATAACTGCGACACGCTGCTGCTGTTCGTGCAGCTCGGAAAAGTCCACGTAGCCGGCCAGAGCGGAGGGACCGGCGGTGACCAGTCCGAGGGCCACCAGCGCGGTCGAGGCCTTTCCGGTTCCCGGCAATGCATCCAGGACGGCGGCCGATGTCCAAGCCCCCAGCGGCACCTGAACCATCAGTGGATGCAGCGGATGGCCCAGCGGAACTCCATGCAGCACATCCCGAAGCCACTGCGGCTTCACGATCTTGTTAACGGCGTCGCGCACCGCGCCGGCAAGTGGGTCGAGGCCTCCAGCATTTTCGAGCCGGTCGATGAAGCCGAGGGGAGCAAACGTCTTCACATCATTCTCCTGCGCTGGTCGGCTGCTGGTTGAGCTTTTCCTGCAGCCGGTCAATATGTTCGGAAGCTTCGGCCTTCGTGAGGTCAGGAGATAGTTGCTCGCCCGCCTGCCGTGCCAAATTGTCCAGGTAGCTGCGCTGGGATCCGGTCATCGGATCGTCCCCCGTGACCCAGTCCTCGGGGTCCTTGGCGGGGTTCCCGCTTGAAACGGGCACGGGACTACCGAGAAGATCCGTGGAATCCGCTTCGTTCCCGGTGCTCTCGTCGGATGGGTTCGTCATTGCTGCTGGCTCCCTTACTTCGGTCCCGTCGCCGGGATTTCGGCTGAATCAATCCTGCTTGCGTGCGATCCGGGTTTCCTTGTCGTTGGCCTTTTGCAGGGCGTCCACCAATTCGCTCTTGGTCATCCGGGACCGGCCCGTGACATCCAGTCGCTTCGCCAACGAGTAAAGGTGTTCCTTGGAGGCATTAGCATCCACACCGCCGGCCGTGGGCCGCTGGGTACCCCTTCCGCCCTTGGCTTGGTTGTCCGAGGGACCGGCGGAGTCCTTGGCCTCCCAGTGGTCCCCCACCTTTTCGTAACTGTGCTTCAGCGCCGCGTAAGCGGTTCTCGCAGCCCGTTCCTCGTCGTCGTACTCCGCCACCGCCGAATCGTACGTCTTCGCGAACGTCTCCTGGGCATGGGCATCCGAGCGCTGCAAGGTGCCCGGCAGTTCGCTCTGCTTTGCATTCCCGCCCTTATCCGTCTTCGGCATTGGTACACCCTTTCGCTATGATGCCTACGGCTGCTGCAGTTCCCCGGCGCAATCTAGGCTCCAGTTCCCGGCCAGTCAACCTTGCCCTCATATTCCTCGCGCGTGCTGACAACGTCGGCAACGAAGGGACAGTGCGGAATTATGCGCTTGCCGCGCTCCATCGCATCGTCCAACGCAAAGATGGCCAGTCGGGTCGCCAGACCCTGTCCCCGAAACCTCTCGTCGGTCTCCGTATGCACAAAATCGATGCTTTCCGCCCGCTCCTGATATGTCAGCGTCGCCGCGGGCTCGCCTTTGATCTGCGCCTCATACCGATGCAGGTCCTCCCGTCGGTGCAGGGAGACGTCGGCGAGGCTGATCCCGTTCGAGGAGTTCATAGCTCGAGCCTTGCACTTCTTCGCAGAGGAGACAACAGCCCCGCTCCGCTGCCTTGGCTCAGCCAGCCGGAAAGCGGTTCCCTTGACGCGCCCGCAAACGCGATATATCGTAAGTTTCACCACGCGATATATCGCGAACTGTGGAGGAATCATGACAACCGAAAACTGGTCCATTTCAACCCCGCAGACGCTGGAGGTCGACGGCGTTGCGGACCTTCGCGCCGCCGTCGTCCGCGGGCGTCTGGACGTCATCACTCACAACGAACCCACCACTCGGATCGAAGTGACGGAAGTGTCCGGGCCGCCGCTGGAGGTGGAGTTCAGCGACGGCATCCTGCGGATCGACCATTTGGACTCCGGAGGCTGGCTGAAAAAACTCGGCAATCTCAACAGTATGAACCGGGCCGTGATCAGCATCGCTGTGCCGTCCGGCATCGATGTTTCCGCAGCGACCGTCAGCGGCGACGGACTGGTCTGCGGCACCTCGGCCCGTACCGCAGTGAAAACCGTTTCCGGTTCCGTCATGACAGACGACACCACGGGCACGCTGACAGCCGATACGGTTAGCGGAGAAATTATCACGCGGCATCACCGCGGGCCGCTGGTGGCCAAAAGCGTCTCGGGCGAAATCACCGCCTCGGGCTTCCTGAGCGATGTGCGTGCCTCCACCGTCAGTGGAGACATGACCTTCGACATGCTCGGCGTACCCGAGGATCTGTCCTTTAAGTCCGTCTCCGGCGACGTCACGGTCCGGCTGGCGGACGATGTTGGCGTCCAGGTCGAATCGAAGTCGACCTCCGGAACCATCATCATCGACGACCAGCGTTTCTCCGGCACCGCACAGACGGTTCGAGCCAGCTCCGGCCCGGCTGCCAATATGCTCAAACTGCGCACCACCTCGGTTTCCGGCAGCGTGGCGGTGGTGCACCGCGGCCCCGCCCCTGAGACGAGCTCGAAGGCAGGCATGGAGGCCGACCTCTGATGCCCCCGGTATTCGCCCATGGCGCTCTCCGGCTCTACCTGCTCGCTCTGCTGGAGGAAGGTCCCAAACACGGTTACGACGTGATACGCGACCTGAGCGGGCGCTTCGGCGGCACATACTGCCCCAGCGCCGGGACGGTTTACCCGCGGCTGGCCAAACTGGAGGAGGAGGCTCTGGTTCGGACGACGTCGGACGGGCGGCGGACCATTTACAGCATCACCGACGCCGGATTAGCGGAGCTGGAGCGGCGCCGGGATGAGCTTCAGGCAGTGGAAGAGGACATTTCTGCCTCCATCCGGCGTCTGGCCGACGAGCTTCGCAGCGATATCCAAGCCAATATGAAGGGCTTGCGGGCCGACCTCGCTGCCACGGCCGAGGCGGCAAGAAAAGGCTCCCACCGCATGCCCGGCGCCTCCACGCGTCCGCAGGCCAGCACTCACCGCCTGCTAAAGGAAGCGGAGATGATGCTTCAATCTTTCCGCGACGACGTACGCGTTGAGCTGCGTGACTTTGCCGGGCGCGGTGCTCTGGACGAGATCACAGCCGAGACTGTGCGCACCGTCCTTGACCAGGCAAAGATCGCCATCCAGGCAACTCTGAAAGGGTGACAACCATGCTCATCTGGAATTACATTCCACCATCCGCTGACCGTAGTCAGCGAATCCCCTGCACAGATGCGGACGACGACGGTTCCGGCTCAGTGTGTGAAAGCGACCTTGGCGTGAACGGCGGAGGCCAACACCCGCGCAAACCCCCACTTCGCCCGATCCAAGGACTGCACTGAGTCAATACGCCGAAGGAAACACGGTTCATTTCCCACATTCAGGCCCACTGCGACTGCCTATCCTCTCGACGCCTAAAGCCCCGGCATGCCCAGCCAGCGCCAGTTAGGTCAGCCGGTAAGGGTTATGGGAGACTAGAGGGCGGATCTTTTTCAGATCATTTTCGAAGATTGGAGGCAGCTATGTCCAAGCGAGCACGCAAGCGTCGTGACCGGAAGCGTGGCGGCGCTAACCACGGTAAGCGTCCCAACGCTTAAGTCTTGTACTTAAGAGCGAAAGAGACCCCCTGAACCACGAGGTTCAGG
>NZ_JADPVH010000090.1 GCF_026932795.1 Paenarthrobacter sp. Z7-10
ACAACCGCTGGCGCCCACACAGCCACAACAAAGGACTCCCACCGACCACCGCAATGACCAATTTCAAGCCAAACCAGCAATCGCTGCCAACCGCTGCCTAACCAACAAGAAACCAGCCGACTGTCTCACATCCTTGACACACCTCAGGTCGGGGTGTTCGACCTGGAGAACAGCACCGGTACTCCGATCTACATCCACGCCAAAATCTGCATCATCGACGACACCTGGTTCGACTGTGGCTCAGATAACCTCAATCGCCGATCCTGGACCACCGACAGCGAGCTCACCTGCGCCGTCTTTGACACCACTGCCACCAGCCGGGAACCGTCCGGCACAGACACCGGCTCGGACGCTGCCCGATCGTTGGCCCACGGGCTCCGCCTCCAATTATGGGCCGAACATCTGGGCCTGGACCAGGAAGATTCCCGACTCCATGACCCCGCGGCAGGGCTCAAACTGTGGAACACCTCCGCCGAAGCTCTTGACCGCTGGCACGAAACTGGCCGCCACTCGCCCCGCCCCCTCGGACAGGTGCGCCACCACACTCCAGAACCTGTGTCGCCCCGACAACGCCTTTGGGCGGATCCGATCAGCCGTCTCGTCGTGGATCCGGACGGCCGCCCACACAGGCTGCGCGGTACTACCCAGTTCTAGGCAAGCAACCGCGGTGCAGCAGGGGCGGCTCTTTCCCTCACGATGCAGGGCGGCGGCCAAACCCAGTTAGGCCAAGCGGCCCGCAGCTGCCCCCCTCGTAAACCTTTGGCATTTTGCGGTACGAACCTGGAAATCCCGGGAGCCAGTCGAGGCGCCCCTTCAGCCTCGTTCGCTGTTCTGATCCAGGGTGGGAGTCTTTACGGCCGCCGTCCCGTTGACGGGGGCGGATTTCGCTGGCCGACTCGGCCGCGGTGTCCACCGCATAGTCGGCACCTTCGCCGGCCTGGGAGTGACTGCAATGTTGCTCCAGTTCCGCCCTGCCGTCGTCGTGCTGTCAATTTTGGTGGCTGTCTTCGGGTTCCCCACAGAATTGTTCATGGCGCGCCACTACGGGCTGGCTCTGGTCTTTTTCACTCCTCTGATTCTGATCATGACGGTGCTCGCCCATCCCACCAACGTGGACGCCCTCATAGCTGCCCGAGGAGTGGAGACTTTCCTCGGCGCGGTCACCGGCATGGCCGTGGTCCTTCTTGTGCGGGCAAGGGCCGGCCAGGTCTCAGGATGAAGTATTGCCCCTGAGTCAACGGGAAATCGGTTCCACCCCATTGTGGAGATAGACATTGATGCTGATCCTGATTCTCGCCCTACGAATTAGACGGAGTTGCTATGAGCTGCTGGCCTTACCCAACGCTGACATGTAGGGGCACCGCCGGCGGGCAGATGTGGTGGACGGGGCCGGGAGCGGGCACACGCAACGGTATTGCGACCGCAATACTGGTCAAGGACCGCTGTTATCTTGTTGACTGCGGGCACGGTGTCGGCCGGCAACTGATGGTCGCGGGCATCAGCGTCTCTTCCATCTCGGGGATATTCCTGACACACCTCCATTCGGATCACACCATTGATCTTGGGTCCCTGGCCATTTTCGGCCTCTACGATTTGCAGCCTGGAGACCGCATCAAGCTACTTGGCCCCGGTGACCGCGGCATGTTGCCCCGTCCAACAGGGCGGGCAGCGGCGCCCCCTGCGCCAGTCTTTCCGGACCGGCCCACTCCGGGTAAGGTAGCGCTGTTCGATGCAATACTGGGGGGTTATGCAGCCGACCTCAATGATCGAATTTTCGACACCCTCCGGCCCTCGCCCTACGAGTTTTTTGATGTGGAGGACATTGCCGTACCTGAAGGAATTGGATACCACCCGAATGACGACCCGACGCCGGACGCGGAACCGTTTGAAAGTTTCGCCGACGACTTGGTGACGTAGCTATCCCGAAGCTGCGGCAGGGCAGCTATTTCCCGGACTGGCTGCTCGAGCGCCGCCGCCGTGCCGAGGCCGCTCTGACCTCGGTCGTGGCGACCTGCTGCCTGCTCGGGTCAGTACCCGCAGGATGGAGAAACTGGTTGATTCGTTGGGCATTACACGCCTGTCCAAGTCCCAGATGTCGATCATGGCCAGGGACTTGGACGAACAGGTTGAGTCGTTCCGTACCCGGCCCCTGGACGCCGGACCGTACACCTTCGTTGCCGCCGACGCACTGGTCCTGAAAGTACGTGAAGGCGGGCAGGTGGTCAACGTACACGCCCTGGTCGCGACCGGCGTCAACGCCGACGGACACCGCGATATCCTCGGGATCCAAGCCACCTCCGCCGAGGACGGGGCCGGCTGGTTGGCCTTCTTCCGGGACCTGACCGCCCACGGCCTCACAGGAGTGAAACTGGTGACTTCCGATGCCCACGCCGGACTCGTGGCAGCCATCGGGGCGACGCTACCCGGAGTGGCCTGGCAACGCCGTAGAACCCATTACGCAGCGAACTTAATGTCCGCCACGCCCAAGAGCAGCTGGCCGTGGGTGAGGACCCTGCTGCACAGTGTCTATGACCAGCCCGACGCGGACGCCGTGCACGCCCAGTTCGACAGGGTTCTGCGCGCCCTGGAGGAGAAGCTGCCCAAGGGCGCCAACCACCTCGAGTCCGCCCGCGCTGACGCCCTCGCCTTCACCGTGTTTCCGAAGGAAATCTGGCGCCAAATCTGGTCCAACAACCCGCAGGAACGCTTGAACCGGGAGATCCGCCGGCGAACCGATGTAGTCGGAATCTTCCCGGACCGGACCGCCCTGATCCGACTCGTTGGCGCAGTCCTGGCGGAGCAGCACGCCGAATGGACACAACGCCGCCGTTACCTCGGACTCGATGTCCTGGCCCGCTCACCACAAGCAAGAACCACCACAGAGAAGGAAGACACCAACACCGAACTCGGCGCACTCAGCTCCTAACCAAACCAAGGATCACGCGGCAACCGCAATACACCACGCATTTGGACTTGACCGGGTGTCCACCTTTTGGGCTGGGGCCTGGATTCGATTAGACGTGGGTTACCAACCGGTGTAAAGGTGGACGTATGGATGCCGACATTAACTTCTATTTCGACCCGGTCTGCCCTTTCGCCTGGATGACGAGCAAGTGGGTGCGGCAGGTGCAGGCGCAGCGGGACTACACCGTGGACTGGCGGTTTATCTCGTTGCGTCTGATCAACGCCGGGGTTGACTATGACGCGCATTTTCCGCCTGAGTACGAGGCCGGACACACGGCCGGGCTCCGGCTTCTGCGGGTGGCGGCCTGGGCACGTGCGGAGCATGGCCGCGAGTCGATGGCCGGGTTGTATGCGGCGTTCGGGGCGCACATCTTCGATGCCGCCCCAGACCCGGTCAACCAGCGCACCGAAGGTGAGGTGCGTGAGCGGCGTGGGACGCGTGAGTTCGTGGAGCCGATCCTCGCCGAGGCTGGCTTGCCCCTGGCACTGGCGGAGGCTCTCGACGACGAGTCGTGGGACCGTGAGCTCCGGCAGGAGACGGATGAGGCCCTCGCGCTGACGGGTAAGGATGTGGGCACGCCCATCATCCACTTTGAGCCACCCGCCGGCGTGGCCTTCTTCGGGCCGGTCATCAGCCGGCTGCCGGAGGAAGATTCGGCCGCCGAGCTGTGGGATCATGTGGTCGGGCTGGCACGCTTCCCCGGTTTCGCGGAGCTCAAGCGAAGCCTGCGCGAACAGCCACAGCTTGCTGCCCTCGGAGTCAACGCCGATACGGTCGGTCAGCAGGAGGACTGGCACGGCGGCAGCCGGCGGCAGAAGAAGTGACCGATCTGTGAGAATGGACTCGTGAGTTTAACAAGCATCCGCCAGCACCAGGAGTCCGTCACGGTTCAGGCATCAGCCCAGACGCTCTACGACTTGGTCTCCGACATCACCCGCACCGGCGAGTGGAGCCCGGTTTGTACGTCGTGTTGGTGGGACGACGAGGTCAATGCCGGCCAGGTCGGTGCCTGGTTCACCGGGCGTAATGAGCTCCCGCACCGGTCTTGGGAGACCCGGTCGCTGGTGGTGGCTGCCGAGCGCGGTCGCGAGTTCGTCTGGGTGGTGGGTGGCAGCCTGGTCCGGTGGGGCTTCACCCTTACCCCGGCAGAGACCGGGACGACCCTGAGCGAGTCGTGGGAATTCCTGCCGAGCGGTATAGCCATGTTCGAGGAGAAGTTCGCTGAGATGGCGTACGTTCAGATCACCGACCGCACCCAGCAGGCGCTCGACGGCATCCCTAAAACGCTCGCCGCGATCAAGCGGATCGCCGAGTCCATCGCCGCAAGTGAGGTGGACCGGTCATGACCGGCTTCCTCGGAGCGTAAAATCTCCCTGCGCCGTTCGGCGACCGGTAGTTCGAGGACCGGTCGCGTGAGGACTATGTCGCTGGCTCCGTTTACGAGATCGCTTACGCGAGCCTCAGCGAGACGGAGATGGTCGCCTTCGCCAGTTACTACGACCGGCCGTCGATCCATACCGACCCCGCCTGGCTGGCGACGGGAGCGTTCGACGGGTTGATCGCCAGCGGCGTGCACACGATCGTCGCTTGAACGCGTCTCTACCTCGAACACTACATCTCTCATGTGGCCAGCCTGGTCCCGCCCGCCTCGTACGAAAGTCGCTGGCCACGGATCTCCGCCGTGTCGCCTTTCTTGATCGTTTCGCGGCTGTGCCGCCGGTGGTCATGCCTTCGGGGATCTGTTCAGCGCTCGACGGGCCGCAATCCGACGCCACGGCCTGCTGCGGGGAAGGCCCCGGATCGAGCTCGCCGCAGCCCGGCATCTCCGGACCCGGCGGCGGACGGGTTGGGGCACTGGTCTTGTCGCCATTTACCAAGGGCGAAACCTGGTCCACGACCCCGTACAACCACTACAGTCTGCTCGCCGGCATCGAAGACACCTTGCACCTGCCGTACTTCGGCTAGGCCGCAAGCCCCTGGGTCAATCGATTCGGCCTGGACGTTTACAACGGTCGGCTCTAAGGCAGCAACCTCAACGTGAGACGTGGAGCGGAACTGTTTCCAGGAATCTTCCAGCCTGCGCCTGCCGGGGCGCTGCGTCGTCCCCATTAGTAGGCACCAACGGTTCACAACATCCGCTGTCGCGGTAGACGAGACGTTCCCGGTGATCGGCCCTGCGTCCAGCCCTCAACCTCGACACCCACGCCATCACTGTTTTCCCAGGCTCGCCTCAGCCACGCGCCGTCCGCATTTACGCTCGCCCTGTCGGGACGTCGAGGGCCCCCCTCCAGCGCTGCGGGCTGGCTGCTCTAGCAGGACGACATCCCAGCCGGCGACCCGAGCTGGCGGGCCGTGACCAAGCTGGTGATACCCGACCAACAACTATGGCTCTCACGCTCGTGCCCGACTCTCAGACTAGTGGTGCACCCAATATCCAGCATCATCCGCAAGTTTCAGGAGCCGGCTCTGCTCGGCACGAAGGTAGCTGCCGGCACCGATGGCCTCGCGCAGACGCTCCAATTGTTCGTGGATTTCGTTACGGTAATGGTCCTTGCTGTCGCAATATGACACTTCCTGCAAGAGACATACGAGCCTCTCGGCGACGGCAGGGTCGCTTACTCCGTAGAGCCGAGCCTGTCCAATGGAGAGGTCCAGCAGGTCCGCGAACGAGGGCTGGCTCAGGACGGCCCGGACGTTTCCGGCGTCGTCGCGCAGCAGCTCATGACCCGGACTCCTCCCGACGAGTCGGCATAGCAGGGCCGAAAGATGTCCGAGTACGTGCACCGCAGTGGTCGGATCGTTGGTCCCCGGCGACAGAGCGCGGGCTGCCACGTCGGCGAGCTGACGGAATCCGAAACCCATGTCCTGGACGTTCGTTCGTTCAACATCGGTCTCGACCGCGGAATTGACCATTTCCCGCAGTTGCCCCGAGGCGTCCGAGTCTAAGGTGGCCCCTGGCGCCAGCGGCCACGCCGTGGCAAAAGGGGTTCCCTCGATTAGAGAGCTGCCGGGCGTGCGGTCGACCCGGATCACGGCGCCGGCTTCGATCGCTGCGTGAAGCAGCGCTTTTTTGTCCACGACCGTAAGGAAGCCCGAGTGAGAACACCGGATGCGGATACTGCCGGCTCCCACCGTCGGTTCGGCGGTAGCCGCGGGCCGATCCGGGGGAAAGACCCGGTCCATGCTGTTCCGGGTTTCGACGGTGACGCGTCGCATCATCGTTTCCACACGAATTTCGCGAGTCAAGTGTGCTAGGAACAACACCAACCCCATGATGCTCGCGATCGCCAGGACATAGGCGATCGTGATGGAGAGTTCGGGTACGAAGGACGGGCTCCCACTGGTTTCCGTCCGTACGCTCCTGAGGACCGCAAGGGCGAACGCGAAGGTGGCCATGAATAGCGCTAACGTCGCGTGAACGAACCTGTCGCTGGTGAAGGTGCGCAACAGGCGGGGAGAGAATTGACTGCTGGCCAGCTGAAGGGTCACAACGGTAAGGGAAAAGGTCAGCGACGTCACTGTGATCAGCGACCCCGCAATCGCCTGCAGCACAGACCGGGCTGCCTCGGGGCCGCCGCCAAAGAGCAAGACAGCAAGGCCTTCAGGCAGCTGCCGGTCAACGACGGCGTCCAGGGCAGGAAGCGCCCCGCCCAGAACCACGGACACGACCACGGCCAAGGCAGGCAGTGGCCACAGCTGCGTCCGAAGGATGTCTCTCAGCCGAGCGATTTTGCCGTTTGTCATGATCATCCCCGCTTCTGCACCGTGCATTGGCGCCACGCTTGGTGCCGCTGCCCAGGAACGTCGGGCACGGCCTCAGTTCTAACATACGTTGCCTCCCGCTGACCATGTCCCCTAGCCACAACGCCGCCGTCAGCCACGCTGCCGAAGCCGCTTACGCGGGGTTGCCCGCTGACTTGCTCGCCCGCTCCTCGAAGGCGCTTCCACCGGGACCGGAATACAGTTGTTTGCGTTCCGCATCGCCGGCGGCGACCTCGAGGTGGCCGCTCTGTGTCCCGGTCCGCACCTCCTCCCGTTCAGCGGTAGGCGCCGCGTCGTCGTCCGGGCCGGGTTGGACCGACTGCCAGCGGTGCCGGGGGAGCACCCAGGGATTACTCGTCTGCAGATACTCCAGCATGGATTCGCGGACCAAGCAGCGCAGGTCCCAGAGCGCGCCGCTGTCCGCGGCGCTGACCAGGATGCGAAGGCGTACGAAGTCCCCGGTCGCGTCCGTCACCTGAAGGGACCCGGTCCGACGGTCCCACAGATCGGTGCTATCCAGCAGTAGGGCCAGATGCGCGCGCAACTGGGCGACCGGTACCTGCCAGTCCAGGTCGAGCTCCACGGTGCCCATGATCTTGGAGTTGGTGCGGGTCCAGTTCTCAAACGGAGTCGTGGTGAAGTAAGTGGAGGGCAGGATCAGCATCCGCTCGTCCCAGACCCGGACCACCACGTAGGTCATGGTGATTTCCTCGATCTTCCCCCACAGCTTCTCGACCACGACGACATCGTCGATGCGGATCGCGTCGGTGAACGCCAACTGAACACCGGCGAAAACGTTGGTCAGCGAGCTTTGCACTGCCAGGCCGGCCACGATGGAGATCAGTCCGGCGGAGGCCAAAATGCCTGTCCCCAGCGCCCGTACCTCCGGAATCGTCAGCAGCAGGCCAGCCAAGGCCAGGGTGACGATCAGGGCAACGACCACGCGTCGCCCCAACGTCACCTGGGTCTCGAGCCGGCGCGTGCGCCGGGTGTCCTGCGCCTGGGTCCGGAATCGGGTCAGGAGGAGCGTTTCCCCGACCAGCAGCACGATGATGGCCAGCCAGCCCAGGGCAGCGATCACCGCGACCATGACAATGAACTCCACCGTCGGAAACCATGGTTCGCCCGCCGATGTGATGCCAAGGCCGATGTGAACACCGACGAGGGCGAGGGTGATCCGACAGGGATTCCGTGCGCGGGCGGACTGCTCGCGGAAGCCGGGGCCCGGCTGAGGGTCCGGTTCAGAAGGAAGCGGAGCACGGCAGTGGCCGCGAGGGCGGCGATGGCCGCGAGCAGCACGGCTAGGACCGGAGCGAGGGCGATGAACAGATCAGTCATGCCTCAATGGTGTCAGGCCGACCGGGGGGCACGTCGAACTGGCGGCGTACCACCGGCCGGGCGGTCCGCCACTGTCTTGGTGCGGACAATCATGTGCTGCCGACATTAGAACGTGAGGGCATACGTCAGGATTTCCGTTCCGCCGCCCTCGTCGCCGCCCTCGTCGCCGTCGTCCGGAGCCAGCCGGAGGACAAGCCCGTCGTCGGTGGCCGACATGGCGAAAGGATTTCTTGTTACCACGTGTCCGGCGGGGCTGAACAGAGGCACAGGAGTCTCATGCAGGATTCGGTGATGCCGAAGGTCCACGAGGGCGATTCCCCCGAGTTCGTAGTCGCCGTCACCGTCACCGTCACCGTCACCGTCACTGCCGGCCTGCGGTAGGGCCGCGATGCCGTTGCACAGAATCAAACCGTCCCCGGCGTGCTGACAGTCCTGATAGTCGATGAAGTCACTGGTATTCTGCCAGCGGCCAGCTCAACACCGTCATATGACCACGTGTAGAAGTTCCGTGAGCCCCAACTACCGCCGTAGAGGACGCCCCTCAGGGGGTCGCTGACCAGCCAGCCGATGTGGTCCTGGACCCGGAATTTTTCCTTGATCTCCAGGGACTGGGGGTCAATGGTGTGGATGATGCTGCTGCTCGCGCTTCGGTACTCCGCCACGGGCACCCAGATGTTGGTGCCGTCGAAGTCAATCCCGCCGGGGTGATACATGGTGCCCTCGCCGATGATTAGGTCCTGGCGGAGGACCCCGTCCGCGTCCACAACGAAGACGTGGCCGAGGCCGCGCCCTGGCGTGCGCCCGCCCGGTCCGGTTCCAACAGCTTCCGGCAACTCTACAGACCTTTTCCGACCATGAATGCCGGCAAAAAGTTTCTCGGGTCTCGCGCCGCTGTCTCTTGATGTAAATCGACAAGTCTTTGTGTTATGGGCGGGAGCGCTGGTGTTTCGACGTATGTCTGGGTTGCGGTCCACATGAACGTGAGCCCGGCCGCCGTATCGATCGTGCGCTACGGCACTAGTAGTACTTTGTTAGGTTTTTGGGTGTTGCTCTTTTAATCTTCGGTCGGGTCTGTTAATTTCGGTTTATGAGGGACGACGAGATCGCGGCCGTGCGCCTTGAGCTGGAGGACTACGTTGCGGAGGTCTTCGGATCGCTGCCGC
>NZ_JADPVH010000091.1 GCF_026932795.1 Paenarthrobacter sp. Z7-10
CCCAGCTCGGAGGCGACGGTGGCTATCGGACGGCCGGAAGAAATAACGAGATCAACGGCATCGGCTTTGAATTCATCAGAAAACGTTTGACGGGCGGACATGGGCACAATCCTTTCAAACTGTGTCTCACATCAGTAGTACACCTCACGCTAAGCCGCGAGGGGCCCGACCAGAGATAAACCTTGGGGAGGCACCGCTTACATCGGGCTCGGCGGGGATGATGCTCCACCGAGGCCAGTGCGGCGCCGGCTCCGCGGCGGACAACCCGGCGCCTGACCCACCCCCACGGGCGCAGGACACCGGTGCACGTGTTGCCTCATCGGTAGTAGTGCCAGGACGCACGCCCTGATCGATCTCCACTGTGCGGACCCAGCCACGGATCGTGTCCGCCGGGATGCCCAGCTGCGCGCCGATCCTTGTAAACGCGCCACGCCGGCCACTGGGATTCTTCTGGGCGTCCATCACGATTGAAGCCAAAATGGTTGCCGGCGCCGGGCACCGGGTGATCGCGCTTAGCGCCATCGACTGTAGCAAGGGTGTGGGGCGGCCAAGGCGCCCGCCGAGCAATTCCGACTCGACAACCCCAAGATCATGATTTACCGTGAGCATCAGCGCGGCCTTCCGCGTTAGAGTGGCCCGGCGTTGAGCTTCCAAATTCTTACGCGGGCCCAAGGCGGATTTGGGCCGGCCGGCCTCCACGGTGCGTGGCTGGATACGCTCCTTGACTTCCTGTGCACCAATGATCACGGAGCACTTCAGCGCACTGACCCTGCGTGACGCCCCGGACGTTGCGGGAATCCGGCCACTGCCGGCCGCATGTCGCAAACGTATCGCTTCCGGACCGTTCTCTCCGCGGGCTAGTGCTCGCCGTCAGTTCCGCCGTCCTTGGACCAGTCGGAGGGTCCGTGGCAGCGGAGGGCCAGCACCACTCCAACGTCCACGCGGCAACCCTGAACCTAGGTGCGCCGGACCTCGTCGAAACACGCACCAGCACCGCACTCACTGCGGGTGTGACGCTCACCAAGATCAGCCGCGGGAGCACGGACAGCTCCCTCTTCTGGACGGCAGAAATATCCATTCCCGCTGATTCGCCCGATCCGGACGCCCCGTCCACGGCATTGTCCACCCCGGCCGACGCCCAAATCATGGCGGCCTAGCTGAAGTCCGCCGGGGTGGAGGCCCGCGTCGAGCAGGTTCAATCGCCACGGCTGGCCGACTCCGGCGGCGAACTGGACTACCGCGTCCGGGCCGGATATTTCGCGGACAAGGCGGCCGGGGCCAACCTGCCGGCGCAGATCACGGCTGCCGGATACAGCTCCTCGGGGCTCTACACCGGATGGGACCGCGACCTCGGAAGCATCGGCACCACCCACGGACCCTGGAATCTGGACGTGATCACCATAGATCCCAAGAACTACCACGGCGAACTCCGGGCCTCCTTCGGTGCCGACCTTGAAAAACCGGAAACCACCAGCCAGTTGGCCGCTGCATCAGGGGCGGTCGCCAACATCAACGCAGGTTTCTTCGTCTTCGACCCCAAGGCAGGGGCAGCCGGCGATCCGGCCAGCGACGGAGTCTATGAAGGCAGGACGCTGAGCGAACCGGCCGCGGACAGGCCCGCCTGGATCATCGGTGGGAAGTCGCACACCACTCAGATCCAACGCCTGCGTTGGGCCGGAAGCGTTGCAGCGTGGAGGACCACCCTTGCCTTGGATGGGATTGACCGTGTCACCGGCCTGATCCGGAACTGCGGGGAGAGAAACGGTGCCCCGACGGCGCTGCCCCTGCAGGACGTCACCTGCACCAATGCCAACGAATTAGTCGCCTTCGATTCGGCGCTCGGACGACGCACACCGGCGGGCCCTGGCTTTGAGGTCTCGCTTAGCCGCCGCAACGTCGTCACCGCCGTCACAGCAAGCCGTGGGTCCTCCGTCCCCGTTGATGGTCACACGCTACAGGCCACTGGGCACCGACGTCCCCGCCCGGCGTGCGGTGGCCCGGACAGGGGCCAAGCTGGAGATCAGGACCGGTCTTCTCGGAAGTCATGGCAGGCTGGTCAAACCGACGAAGACCACGAGCATTGTCAACGGCGGTCCGCTGCTGATCAAAAATGGTGTTGAGGACGTCACCTTGCGCCGGGACGGCATGGTGCACCCCGATGATCACAATGAGGTGTACTACGGTTGGGCGCACGAACGTACTACCCGCCACCAAGAGCCGCGGCGGGCAAGGGCACTCAAAGCGCTAGGGACGCGGGTGCCGCGTCGAGCGCGAGTGGCTTGCGGGCGACCAGGGTGGCGGCCGACACATGGCCATCCGGCGGATACCGGGACGCACGAGCAAGGAGTTTTGTGCCCACCCCTAACGTGCGACCCAGTCCCATCTCCGAACGGGTCAGCCCGGCAGCCACCCACCAAACCGGGGACGCTCCAATTCCTAAGTTAACCAGTGGCAGACGCAAGGCGCATCACACATCCTTGGCAACACCAATGTTGAGGCCCTCCCATATCGTCTAAGCAAGAGAGCCTTTATCAAGACGGGATGGCCGAGCTGCGCGACGCGATCCACAAGCAGAAGGACTGACCCCCGGCTTGGGCACCCGCGTCACGGAGCCTACTGTCGAGGCGTTGCCCCCCCCATGCCAGTACCGGTCCAAGGCAAAGGCTTTATGCGGTTTAGGGACCGGCCCGGTTCGGCGGGGCGCTGAACCGGGGCCGGCGCAATCTTTCTACCGGGTCTGGTATTCCGCCGCGGCGGCACGGAGCCGTCGGTGCGCTCCGCGGTAGGCTTCGGCCGACTTGAGCGACCATTTCGGTAACTTCGCCAGCATTGTGTAGTTGGGGTCGCAGACGTTGGCGGCTGGAGCGAGACCGAGCTGGCTGACGAGCTGGTATGCATCGAGGGTGTCCATGCCGGTCAGGTCGGAGGTCCAGGAGACGAGGTCGGTTTGGCTGATCCGGAACGCGTCATCGAGCGGGCGCACTGAACCGGTGCTCATGATGTACTCATCATTCTCAAGCCGGGGCCAGGCGAGGGCTCCTCCTTTGACGACATCCACCACGATCACGCTGTTCATAGCGGACTCCAGCCCTGTCCCGCAGATCTCACCCTCGCCCTGTCGTGCGTGTCCGTCGCCAAGGGAGAGCATTCCCCCGGGCACGTTGACCGGGAGGTATAGCGTGGTCCCTGCCCGCACTTCGGGGGTGTCCATGTTGCCGCCGTGAGTGGAGGGCGTCACAACGAGACGGACTTCCCCGCTGCCGGGTGCGACACCGACGGTGCCGTGCATCGGATCCAGCGGCATCCTCAGCTCGTACTCGGACCGGCGGGCACGGAATGTGGCCGTCCATGACTCGAGATCAATGTCATAGAACCAGACACGTTCCTCGAGTGGGTTGGAAAGCATCGCAGTCTCGTGCGTCGGCGTCAGCGCACCAAACAGGGGGAAGGTGCTGGAGATCGCGTATGGCCGGGCAGGGATGATCGAGACGAAGTGCACGGCCAGCACGTCGCCGACCTCGGCTCCTTCAACGTGGATGGGACCGGACACCGGATTAAGTTCAGCGAATGGAACCATCTTGCTGGGCAGGTCAGTGTTGCTGGTGACCCTGCCACCGAAGCAATCCTCGGTGCTCACCTCCACGATATCGCCAGGCTTCACACTCAGCAGTGGCTCAACCCCGCCGAAGACGTAGGAATACTGATCAGGACGCGGCCTCAGAGAGTGAATTGCCATATCAGCGAACCTCCGTCGCGTCGACCGGGGAACTGGGTGCGGAGGGGTCCGTCATCCGGCCCGTCTTGAGCAGGATGATTGCCACAATGACACCAACGGCCAGCCAGAGCACCCCGAGGATTTGTGCGGCGATGTTTGCATTGATGATCACCGCGACCAGGATGGCGAGGCCAAGGAGCGGAATCACAAGGTGCACGAACCATCGGCGCGACTTCTGACGCACGATAAACCACCAGACGACGGCGATATTGAGCAAAGAGAAAGCCGTCAGCGCCCCGAAGTTAACGAGGGTGGAGATTTCAGTAAGGCCGTTGGGCTGGGTGACGAGGTAGAGGCCAAGCACCAGCGAGACAGCCGCTACAAGGAAAGTAGCGTTCACTGGTACGCCGCGCTTGGGGTGCACACGGCTGAGGAACGCGGGCAACTGACGGTCCCGGGCCATGGCGAAGAGAAGACGGGAGGTTGCAGCCTGAGCGACCAGGGCGTTGGCGAAGCCCCATGCAACGGCAGTCGCCGCGGCCGTAAGGATGAACAGGAAGGGCCCGCCTGCGTTCTTCGCAGCGTCGTAGAACGCTGTTCCGCTCGAATCGCCATTGGCGATCAGAGCGGCCGGATCGTGCACGAGCATGGATCCTACCCACGTCTGCACGACGAAGAGCACACCGACCAGGAGCAGCGCGGCGATCATGGATCGACCCAGCGACTTCGTCGTCCCGGCGTTCTCCTCAGCGAGGGTCGAGATGCCGTCGAAACCCAGGAACGACAGGACAGCGATCGAGACCGCTCCGAAGATCAACGACCAGCTGAAGGTATGGGAATTGAAGAAGGCATCGAAGCTGAAAGAGCCCTGACCCTTGGCAACAGCTACAGACCCGATCACCAGGAACACGGCCAGCACGAGGATTTCGAGCACGATCATGACCTTGTTGACCCGGGCCGTGAACTCGATGCCCAGATAGTTGATCAGGGTGTTGAGCGCCACGAACGCGACCAGCCACACCCATAGGGGCACAGCGGGGATCATCCCGTTCATTGCTATCGATGCCGCTAAGTAGAGGAGGGCCGGGATCAGGATGTAATCCAGGAGGATCATCCATCCAGCCACGAATCCGAGCAGGCGCGTGATTCCGCGCCCGACGTACGTGTAGACGGAGCCTGACATCGGGAAGGCCTGGACCATCTGCGCATACGAGTTCGCGGTGCACATCATGGCGAGCATTCCCACGATGTACGCCATCGCCACCATGCCGCCCGAGGCCTGGAAGACGCTGCCGAAGATCGCAAACGGTGCGATCGGCACCATGAAGATCAGCCCATAGATCAGCAGGTCGGAGAATTTCAGGCTGCGCTTGAGTTCCTGCCGGTAACCGAACTCTTCAATGCCGTCCCCGCTACCCGCCATGGTCCCGGGGGGAGCACTGACATCCTGGGGTCCGTGCGGTGTAGTTTTCATCGTCGATTGTCATCCAATGTTTGGCCGCGGACGACGCCGTCCGTGGGTGAAATTATTTCCAAATGGAATGATTGGATGATACGGGGATGCGGGCTAGATCACAAGCAGGTCGTGTCCTACCGCCAGAGCGAGCTTGGAGCCGGCCGATGAACGGGCGGAAGCACGCCCGACGGCGCTTGTCATCGAAGTCAGCCTCCGGACAGCCAATGCCGCCGTCATCGATTCCAGGAGTCCGCTCCGCCACAACTCCGTCAGCAGTACGACCCCGTCATAACAGCCCTGGGCATAAGACGCCGGAAGGGGCGCAGACATCCCGAAGCGGTCCAGGTACAGCTCGAGGAAACTTTGATGCTGCTCGTCGCTCTGCCGCATGAACGAGGGCATCGCGGAGTACAGCGTCCCTGTAGAGTCCCCTCCGGCAGCCATCAGGCTGTTCTCATCCAGCGTCGTGCACAGACGGATGAACCGCTGGTCAGCACCAACCTCGGCCGTTGCGCGGTGAAAGGTGATTCCGTCACGGCCAACGAGTGAGATAAGGATGGCATCCGCGCGATTCTTCCGCGCCTCGTCCAAGAGGCGTCCGGTGTCGACCGAGCCCAAGGGAACAAGCCGGTC
Source organism: Paenarthrobacter sp. Z7-10 (assembly GCF_026932795.1). Lineage (GTDB taxonomy): Bacteria > Actinomycetota > Actinomycetes > Actinomycetales > Micrococcaceae > Arthrobacter_M. Next base: position 5,805 of record NZ_JADPVH010000091.1, read on the forward strand.
CATGACAACGACTTGCCCCAGGCCCGGGAGAACCTGGGAGGCGGTACGGTGGACCTGCCGTGGCCAGATGTAGTCATTGCCTATCAGCGCCCACCGGCGCACCCGATGACGTGCAACGATCCACTCGAGGGGTCGCTGCAGCTGTAACCGTGGCCCCGAGCCGATAAAGATCGTGCCGGATCTCTCCAGTTCCCGTTCATGCGGTGGCGTGAACACGTAAGGCACCCGGTCAGCGACGACCTGCGAGACGGTAGCGCGGACGTCGGAGGTGTGTGCGCCGACGAGGCCCTGAACGAGTCCGGCGCCGATGAGCTGGCTAACGACGCGGGCCGCCTCGACGGGACCCCGGCCGGCGTCGATCACGACGAGCTCGGGGAAAACGCCGGCCCGCTCAGCGACATGCTCGGCCGCGAGCAGGGCACAGTTCAAAATGGAGGGACCCGAGATCCCCATCACACCCGACAGCGGAGCGAGCAGACCAATGCTGAGCGTCCCCGGCATCGGCCCACGCAGCAAAAGGGTGCCCGGAAGCACTAGGCTGGCTGCAGAGGTCACAACCCGATCTTGCCGCATCGATGAGCCTAAGGTGCGATTGAGGAGGATTCATGCTCAAGATTCGAGACGATGAGGGACACGACGTCCCGCTAACGGAGGTCATCACCGCCCTGTCGGCCATCGGAAAAAACCTACTCGACGGCCTCACACTCGCGCTCAGCGAGGAAGACACCACAGCAGAACAGTGGCGTGTCCTCCACTTGGTCTCGAAGCTTGGCTCCCCGACGATGGGCGAACTCGCGGCCTTATCCGGCATGGCAAACGCATCCCTGAGCAGGGTGATCGACGCATTGGAAGATGCCGCCTCTGTTTTCCGGCTTCCCAGCCCCGAGGACCGCCGCCGTATCACCGTCCAGCTCTCCGACCACGGCGCAGCCAGACTCAACCGGATGGAGAACCTCGTCTCTGCCTGGGAAGCGCTGACCCGGGTGCGGCTAGGCCCTGACACCGTCGACGCACTGACCCACGCCATGCGACTCGCAGGAGAAGGTGACAGAGGTCATCAATCAAGCCATTCTTCCGTTGCGGCTGAACCCGCCCATGCGCACGACTGCCAACCGGCGTCCCCATCGAGGTGACTAAGCGGACAGTCGAGCGCGGGTGCTTGGCACGGACTCCCTCCTCACACCTTGTTCACCCCAAGGCGTTGTCCGTCTAGCGCTCCAAGACACCGCTGCTTGACACAGGGAGGCGACGTTGTCCTTGGGCTTACCGCCAAAAATCTTCCCTGAGCCGGGGCGAATCGGTCCAAGGCCGATCCTGCCCGTGCGGCCCGGGAACAATGACTTTATTCCCCTTCGCGCTTCAGGCGTGGCCGCCCACGGGCAGAAACTACTGGCCGTTGACACTCACGCAAGCCATCCAAGCTGACTGGAAGGAGCATACAAGCCTAGGCGGCCTGCTAGGCCTCGTACTGCAGTCGCGTTTATGGGGTGTGGCCGCGGGTCTGGTTGTGGCAGTGCTTGGCGCGTTTCTGATGTTTTCAGCGCCAGTGTGATCTTTCAGGGTGTGGTCCGGGCTCGGCAGCGTGGCCCAGGCGAGACGGGTGATCAGGTGCCTGATTTCGGGCAGGCTCAGGGTAATCAGCTCACTGTGGCCGTCGCCGCCGGGGTGTTGAGCCCCTTTTTTGACCAGATGACGGCCAGGAAGGTGTGGGCGAGCATGGACCGGCGGGCGAGCAGCCAGTACTCGCTGTCGGGATCATTGGCGCTGTTGATTCGGGCGCCGTCCCAGGCCTAGCGGCGGTCGCCCATGGCTCCGGCCCCGGCCGAACGGGTCCGCCAGGAGCGTCCGGAGAATGAGGCGATGAGCTGATCGGCGCGGAACTCGGTACCGAGGGGCCCGGTTCTGGCCATCAGCCGCTGGATCACCGGTACGTTCAGCACGTAGTGGACGCCAAGTTCTTCCAGGGCCCAGTGCAGTCCTGAGTGCTGGCCGTAGACCGCGTCCCCGGTCACCCACATGGCCGGCACGCCGCCATCGAGGGCGCGGATGATCATGTCCTTGGCCAGCTCCGGTTTCGTGGCGAAGGTCCGTTCCGCCGGAATACCTGCATCGGCGCACCGGTCCGCGTCCTGGTCCATTCCCTAGGCAGGTAGAGTTCCCGGTCCAGAAACGTCCGTCCGGCAGCGGTCGCATAGGTCAGGAACACCCCGATCTGGCAGTTCTCGACCCGGCCCGCGGTGCCCGAGTACTGGCGGGCCACCCCGGCAGAGCGCCGGCCCTTCTTCAGGAAGCCGGTCTCGTCAACCCTCAGCACACCCTCACTGGAGGCAAGGTGGCTGACCACGTAGGAACGCAGATCATCACGCAGCGCATCCGGATCCCAATCCGTCTCGAGAGCAGCCGTTGCATCCCGTCCGGAGTCCCGTGCCCGGCCCGCTCCGACAGGGTCCAGGAGTTCTTCCGCTCCTCATCCGAGATTAGCCCCCGGACGTACGCCGGCGTTCTCCCGTGGCTCCGCCCGGGCAAACCACAGCCCGCATAATGTAACGGCGTGAGCCCCGCCGGCCCCAGTCCGTCCCGTTCGCGCCCTGCATGTCCATTCCAAATTTGGCGTCAACTATGATGTCGTCGCGGTTCCTCGCCGGCGCTGTGCGCAGCATTTCCTCGCTCAGGCCAGGCGTTTTGCCATACGTGTCCGCAACGTCGAAGAGCGTGATGCCTTCTTCGATGGCGGCATGGATCACCGTGTTCGTGCCCCGCTGGGACTCCGTCGGCGTTCCGGGTCGGCCAAGGTTGTTGCAACCCAAGCCCACGGCGGAGACGGTGAGGCCGGAGGTACCAAGTTGTCCATAGTCAGTGGTGCAACCAGCCGAATAGGACGCGGCCCGGTGGGGCATTTCTACGCGCCTTCTGCATAATCGCGTGGACGATGGCCTGACCGCCCTGTTCTGTCTTACTCAGTGTTCGCATGCGCGGCAGCAGCGGCCACGTTATCGACCCCCCGGCGCGTCGCCAAGAGCAGGCAGACGACGTCGAGAGCCACGTGGGTGACCTGGTCAAAGAGGCTGGAGAGCGGCTGAACGGTCTCGGCCTCGCCGGGGCGGCGGTATTTCGTGGCGGCGGGCAGCAGCAGCACCGACA
>NZ_JADPVH010000092.1 GCF_026932795.1 Paenarthrobacter sp. Z7-10
GGACCCGAAGACCTCGAACACGTCGCCCAGGAACTCAACGCCCGCCCCCGCAAAACACTGGGCTGGAATACCCCAGCCGAACAACTACGTGATCTACTAAGAGCCAGCTAAACCCGGGTGTTGCAACAACCCCTAGAATTCAAGCTGCTCACCGGGGGTCTTGACTCGGTGGGCAGAACGGTTTCCGGCCAGCCAGTTGGAACCTCTCCGAGGTCTCCCCGGGGTTTAATGAAGTCATGGCTCTCAATCAGCACTCCTACGACATCACCGTCTCCTGGACCGGAAACCGCGGCACCGGAACATCCGGATACCGCGACTACGGTCGGGACCACGAGGTAACGGCGGCCGGCCGACCCACCTTGGCCGGTTCGGCGGATCCAACGTTCCATGGTGACAAGGACCGCTGGAACCCCGAACAATTGCTGTTGACGGCGCTCGCACAGTGCCACATGCTCTCCTACCTCCACGTGGCCGTGAACAATGGAATTGTGGTCACCAGCTATCAGGACAATGCCTCGGGAACTATGGTGCTGAACCCGGATGGCAGCGGCCAGTTCAGCTCAGTCACACTCAAGCCGCAGGTGGTCATTGCCGACGCCAGCCAGCAGGAGTTGGCGAACCGGCTGCACGCGGAAGCCGCGCAAAAGTGCTTCATCGCGCGCAGCGTCAACTTCCCCGTCCAGCACCAGCCCGAGGTTACAAGCTAAGTTCAGGCCCTTCCCGGTTCCGGCACTGGTCCCGCACTGGCATCCTTGAGATATCCCCGACCTGCCAGGACCGATTCACGCAGCCGCCAATCCAGCGCTGGGCCGCGCCCATGCCGCCGGATCAGCGGTGCTCTTCTCAAGCCTGCACCAGTTCTTTTTCCCGGCCGGCGCTGAGCCCGGCCCGCCGCTCCCGGTGCAGTCCCCGTTCCCGTTCGTCGGCCAGGGTGTCCTGCAGTGATTCGTCAAATGGTCTGCGGTTCAGGCCCCGCCGTACGGCCTTATCCGCCCGACGCGTGACAAAGCCGGCCATGCCCTCGGGGAGCCACAGCGGCAGCGAGTCCTCCCCGGCCCAATGCGCCACTCCGGACTCCGCAAGCCAAGCCGGATCCGCGATGTAGACATGACCCGCATAGCCGGTGGCGTCGATGGCGGCCCCGAGAACACTGGTAAACCGAACACTCTCCCCCACGGCATTGAAGGTTCCGGTGATCCGCTTCTCCGCAGCATCCAAGATCCAGCCGGACAGATCCCGCACGTCGATCACCTGCACCTGTGCCTCCGGTACGTCCGGGACCAGAACCGGATCGTTATCCCTGCCAAAACGCGCCGGCCAGTAGCCGAAGCGGTCGCTGGGATCCCCCGGGCCGCCGATCAATCCGGGCCGGCTGATGTGCAGTCTCGGCCCGATGGCGGCGCTGGAGAGGATTTCACAGGCAACTTTGGCCTCCCCATAGTTATCTTCGACATGCTGGTCCCGTCCCAGTGCAGGCAACAACGCCGCCGACTCGTCTGCCCCGGCGCGGGCGTCGTCGGCGTAAACCGAACAGCTGGAGACGTAGGTCCAGTGCCCGGCCCGGTCGGCCAGCGCCTCCAGCGCGGCACCGACCTGCTCCGGCCGCCAGGAGACCTCCAATACTTCGTCCCAGTCGCCGTCGAGCCCGTCATAGGCCGCACCCCCGGGCGCACGATCCGCCCGCACAAATGCAGCGCCCTCCGGCGGGTGCGCCGACGTGCCGCGGGCCAGGCATGTCACCTCATGCCCTCGCTCCACCGCCTGCCGGGCAATTTCCGCTGACAGGAATACCGTGCCGCCCAGAATCAGGATGCGCATCCGACCAGCCTACGGCGCTAGGGTTGTTCAGGACAGGGATATGGCGGGAAATCGGAAGGTACAGTCTTCGTGAAGTGGAATTGGGATCAGATCTGGCCCGAATTGATCACGGCCGGAATCGTGGTGCTGGTGGGCCTGGTGATCTGGGTCATGCTGCGCTTCCTCATCTCGCGCATGGTCCGGCGAGTGGCCAGCGGGTCCACCATCCTCAACTCCCGCGGCTTCAAATGGGCTCATCCCGTGCTGCGGCAACTGGATAATCAGCGCCGGGTGCAGCGCGCCGAAACGATAGGGTCGCTGCTGACCTCCGTAGTGAGCCTGGTGATAGCGGTCATCGTCATCATCTATGTGCTGCAAAGTCTGGGCGTCAATGTCGCTCCGCTGCTGACCAGCGTCGGCATCCTCGGCATCGCCATCGGTTTCGGCTCGCAGCAGCTGATCCGCGATTTCCTAGCCGGGATTTTCATCACCATCGAGGATCAGTACGGCATCGGCGACGTGATCCAGACCAGCGAGGTGGTGGGAGCGGTGGAGTCCGTGGGCCTGCGCATCACCAGGGTCCGCGCCGAGGACGGATCCATCTGGTACCTGCGCAACGGAGAGATTCTGAGGGTGGGGAATCGGTCGCAGGGCAACTATGTCCCGCCCGACGAGGACGACGACGGGCCGGCCGCCGGCGGTGCGAACGCGGCCGCCAGCGACGCGAACGCGACACGCACCGCGGGAGAGGACCACCCGGCCGGTGCCGGCCGCGGCAGCGCAGCGCAGTCCGATGAACGCCCAAGTGGTGCCGCCGTCCGTGGCGAAAGCGCAGCCCAGTCCGTTGACCCCCCAACTGGTGCCGCCGTCCGTCGCGAAAGCGCAGGGCTTCGGCCCGACGAAAGCGCGGGCCCGCCGCGTGGCGATCGCACCGTCCGGCAGGCGGCAGCCGAATCATGATGGCCCAAAACAGCTTCTACGACAGCGTTGGCGGACATGACACCTTTGCCAAGCTGGTGCACGTCTTTTATCAGGGCGTTGCCACCGACGACGTTCTGCGTCCGATGTATCCGGAGGAGGACTTGGGCCCCGCGGAGCAGCGCATGCTGATGTTCCTGGAACAATACTGGGGCGGACCCACGACGTATCAGGAACAGCGCGGCCATCCACGGCTGCGGATGAGGCACATGCCGTTTGCCGTCACCCCGCAGGCCCGGGAACGTTGGCTGACCCACATGCGCGCCGGGGTTGAGTCGCTCAAGCTGCCGCCGCTGCAGGAGGCCACTTTATGGGATTACCTGGAGCGCGCCGCGCACTCGATGGTGAATTCCGCATGAGAGCGGCAGCGGAACCGTGCCGCTCCGATCGTGCACATCAGCTCTACAACAACAGTGGAGATCGAACCAGGATGTGTCCGGCGCCGGTACTCAGCCGCAGCCAGCGCCCCGACTGAAACAGCGCGCCAGAAGAGCCGGGGACTACGAAGCCAAGGGCAAAGGCCGCAAAAGCGGCCCCCGCGCACAGCTCGACCCCGGCAGCAGCACTTGGATCAGACCCCAGCTCAGGAATGGGCCGGCCCCACACGGCGGCACGGGCGTTGCCGACCACCGGCGATCCAGCATTGATGGGAACCATCTGCGCAATCTCGCGTACCCCGTCCTTGGCCACTTGGATCAGCGTGTCAGTCCCGATCTCGCAAAGGCGTACCCAACCTCCCCGGGGCGCGCCGATTCCGGCCCAGGACTCGTGGACGGTGACCGGAGGCAGCGTAAGTTCCAGCTCTGAGTCATCAAGTCGAGCCAGCCGATCCGCCACGGCAGCCAGCGGCACCGTTACGTCCACCTCCGCCGGAGAGGCAAGGTTCATGGTCCGCAAACCAAGCACCGTGGGAATCCGCTCCGCCGTACTCCTGGGTCGCAGGACGCACACGTACGCCGCGAGGATGGAACCCGACGCTTGAAGCCGGATGGCGCCGTCGTCCGCTTTCCGCGCCCGCGTCACATAGGTGCGCAGATCAGCGGCCGTCTGCGCGTCCGCCAAACGCAGCGACTGCATCGCGCTGGAGACAGTCACGACCGGGAACCGACGGACTGCGCCGGCCCGCCCGAATCCTTCGGCCGTGAGCTGGCGGGACGACGGCGGAAGGCGACGTCGTCGCCCAGCCACGTTTCCAGCGCGTGCCGTTGCGGTCCGGTCAGCCGCACCGGCCGTCCCGAATCCCGCGAGACCAGGACAATGCCCGAGCTGGCCTGCGCATAGATGGTGGAGCCGTCCCGTTCCGCCACCGTGTAACCGAACTCGAAGCTGGAGCCGCCGAGCCGTGTCACCCAAATATTGACGAACACAGGATCGCGGCGGAACAGCAGCGGCGCCAGATACTCGATCTCATGCCGGCCGACCAAGGTGAACAGATCAGGGCCGATCAGTTCCTCGAAGGTCTGCTCCGCGCCAGCTCCGGCACCGGCGGCCGCACCGAGCGGCGTGTGAATCAACTGCACCCGGGCATCCTCCAGGTATTGGAGGAAGGTGACGTTATTCACGTGACCGTAAGAATCGATGTCACCGAAGCGGATTTGCAGGGGAATCTGGATCACTGTTGCCATGGCACCATCTTCTCAAAGCCCGTGATGGGCGGCGAATCGTGGTGTCGGCCACGAATGTTTGAGCCCGCCATCGCTGACACATAGAGTCATTCCATGACTGACTCACCGCACCCGGACCCGATGGCAGCCCTGATCGAATTGCTGGATCTCAGCGACGCCGCCGGCGCACAAACCGACGAAGAGATTTTCGTCGGTGTTTCTATGCCGAAACCGGGCGAGCGGCTCTTTGGCGGCCAGGTGCTGGCACAATCGCTGATCGCCGGAATCCGGACCGTGGACGGCGACCGTCCGGTGCACTCCATGCATGGATATTTCCTGCGCCCCGGCGACACGAACCTTCCAGTCACGTTCGGCGTCCAGCGGCTACGAGACGGGCGGTCATTTTCGGCGCGAAGGGTGCACGCTTATCAGAACGGCATTCCGATCCTTTCCATGATCGCTTCCTTCCAGGTGCCGGACGCCGGCATTGAGCATCAGGAGGCCATGCCGCTGGACGTGCCCGAACCTGAGTCGCTCCCCCGGGCCGCGGATCTGCTGGGGACCATCGACCATCCGGTCGCGCAGTCCTGGGCCTATGGCCGGCCCTTCGACATCCGGCACATCGACGGCAGCATCTATCTGAATGTGGACGGAGCGCGCGTCGCGCAGCAGGCTGTCTGGATCAAGACCATCGGGCCGATGTCGGACGACCCCAACCTACACCGCGCCGCCTTGGCCTACGCCAGCGATTACACGCTGCTGGAACCGTCCCTGCGCCGGCATGGAATCAGCTGGATCTCCCCCAAACTCAGTATTGCCAGCCTTGATCATGCCATGTGGTGGCACCGGCCGGTGCGGGTGGATGAATGGCTGCTCTACGCGGCCGAGTCGCCCAGCGCTTCCGGAGCCCGCGGACTGAACCTGGGAAAGATCTTTGACCGCTCCGGCCGGCTGGTCGCCTCCGTGGCCCAGGAAGGCATGATCCGGATTCCCGAGGAAGAACTCCCGGGACACTAAGGAGCGCCGCTCCGGCGGCACTGCGGCAGCCCAAGCCGCTGAGTCACCGGGGCTCATGCGTTTAACGGCAGTGGCCGGTCCCCTGGGACCGGCCACTGCTGGACGATATTCGAATGTAGGCCGGACTCAGCCGCGGGTCAGACGACGGTGCGTAACGCGGTGCGGGCGGGCGGCATCGGCGCCAAGACGCTGAACCTTATTTTCCTCGTAGGACTCGAAGTTGCCCTCAAACCAATACCAATTGGCCGGATTCTCCTCGGTGCCTTCATAGGCCAGGATGTGCGTGGCCACCCGGTCCAAGAACCACCGGTCGTGCGATACCACCACGGCGCAGCCGGGGAATTCCAGCAAGGCATTCTCCAGGCTGCTCAGCGTCTCAACGTCCAAATCGTTGGTTGGCTCATCGAGAAGCAGCAGGTTCCCACCCTGTTTCAGAGTCAACGCCAGATTCAGGCGGTTGCGCTCACCGCCGGAGAGCACCCCGGCCTTCTTCTGCTGATCCGGACCCTTGAAGCCGAAAGCCGCCACATACGCCCTTGAAGGCATTTCCACCTGACCCACCTGGATGAAGTCCAAGCCGTCGGAAACAACCTCCCACAACGTCTTGTTCGGGTCGATCCCGCCGCGGCTCTGGTCCGCGTAGGAGATCTTGACCGAATCACCGATCTTAAGCTCGCCGCCGTCGAGCGGTTCCAAACCGACAATCGACTTGAACAGGGTGGTCTTGCCAACACCATTCGGGCCAATCACGCCGACGATGCCATTGCGGGGCAGTGTGAAGGATAGACCGTCGATCAGAGTGCGGTCATCGAAGCCCTTCTCCAGCTTCACCGCTTCCAGCACCAGTCCACCCAACCGCGGTCCCGGTGGAATCTGGATTTCCTCGAAATCAAGCTTGCGCGTGCGATCGGCCTCCGCCGCCATTTCCTCGTAGCGCGCCAGACGCGCCTTGGATTTGGTCTGACGTCCCTTTGCGTTGGACCGGACCCAGTCCAGTTCCTCGGTCAGACGCTTAGCCTGCTTGGCGTCCTTCTTACCCTGGACCTCCAGCCGTGCCCGCTTCTTCTCAAGGTAGGTGGAGTAGTTGCCTTCATAAGGGTACAAATGGCCGCGGTCCACCTCTGCGATCCACTCAGCAACGTGGTCCAGGAAATACCGGTCGTGAGTGACGGCCAGGACCGCACCCGGGTAGGAGGTGAGATGCTGCTCAAGCCAGAGAACGCTTTCCGCATCCAGGTGGTTGGTGGGCTCATCGAGCAGCAGCAGGTCCGGCTTCTGCAGCAGGAGCTTGCACAACGCCACCCGGCGCCGTTCACCACCGGAGAGAACCGTGACGTCGGAGTCCGGCGGCGGGCAGCGCAGCGCATCCATCGCCTGTTCCAGCTGGGAATCCAGATCCCAGGCGTCGGCGGCATCGATCGCCTCCTGCAGCTTGCCCATTTCCTCCAGCAGCTTGTCGAAGTCCGCGTCGGGGCTCGCCATCTCTTCGGAAATCTCGTTGAAGCGCTGGATCTTGCCGTAGATCTCACCAACGCCCTCCTGGACATTGCCCAGGACCGTTTTTTCCTCGTTCAGCGGCGGCTCCTGCAGCAGGATACCCACGGTGTAGCCCGGGCTCAGCCGCGCCTCACCGTTGGACGGGGTATCCAAGCCGGCCATGATTTTCAGGATGGTGGACTTACCGGCCCCGTTCGGACCCACCACGCCAATCTTCGCCCCGGGGAAGAAGGACATGCTTACGTCGTCGAGGATTACTTTTTCGCCAACGGCCTTGCGGGCCTTGGACATCGTGTAGATAAATTCCGCCATACTTCAAGGCTAATGGGTGCCGGTGGATATCTCACATTTCCCGCCTGGCTTTCTCCCTTTAGGCCGCACAGGCGAGCCAAGTGGCACCCGGCCGCCAGCTGAGCGGTCAGGCACATGGCACATGGCAGGCGGAAAACCAGTCAAAGGTTAGCGTCTCGGCATCCGATGTGACTTCATCGGCCCGAAGCTCTCAATCCGCTGCCAGCAATTCCCCGGTCGCCACATCCACCAGCTCCTCCCCACCGTCCAAAGAGACGGCAATGCCGGACTCGCCGCCGTCGTCGTTCTGGTGCCCGTCGACCTCCAGTGGGTCCGATTCCGGCTGACCTGCTTCCCGTCCAGCCGCCGCGGCGTCACGACGCTGAGCGCTGGAGCGCGTGAACCTGTCCGTACCCCAGGTCAGATCATGGCCCACAGCATCTGCATCAATGTCGGCGGTCATGCCGGATTTCCCCGCCTCGTTGGTCCACTGCCGCAGCCTGAGCTTTCCAGTGACAACCACCGGGTCGCCCTTTTTGATGCAGAACGCGACGTTTTGGGCCAAATAGCGAAAACTCGAAACGTTGTACCAGTTCGTTTCCGAATCCACCCATGCGTTGGCGGTCCGATCGAATTTCCGTTCGGTGGAGCCCACACGGAAACTCGCTATCGTCAGCCCTTCCTCCGTGACGAACAGCCGTACGTCGTTGGCCACGAATCCATGAACCGCAATCATGTCAGTCATTCCAGATGCCTTCCTTTGCAGCCGCAGAGACGCGGACTGAGTCGATTCCCTAAGCCAACACGTGGGGAAGATCGACCGCCAGTGACACCATCGCCGTCGTCCACAAAAGAAGCCGTTACTACCGCTGTGCAGGAGTGGTGGCATGCCAGTGGGCACCGGGCATCGCCGCGGACCTGATAATTTAGACATGGTTCGCTTATCCAACGGACCGCTCGCCTCGGTAGCTCAGCGGATAGAGCAGGAGCCTTCTAATCTCTTGGTCGTGGGTTCGATTCCCGCCCGGGGCACAAAATGACCTGACCTAGGGCTATGTCCCGCAGCGAGGATTACAGGGGGCTAATTCACGTTCTACTCACGTCTTTGGACGAAAAGCCTGGTCATGTTTATGACAAGGCTTCGCCAGATTTGAGAGCAATTTGTGCTTGCGTCTTCAAGCGGCTCGCGCAAAATCCGCGAATTCCGGCGGTTTTTGGGGTCTGGGCGACTTGCGGCGGTCAGAGCCAAAAAGTTGGCCTTCCGATCATCGTTTCACGTCCCTCGGCACCATCGGCGAGCACGGAACCGGCCGCGCGGGACAGCAACGCAGGCAGCCGCGGCAGCCTCGAACGTTCAGCGCACGCAATTTGGCAAGCACCCCTCGAATCAGCAGGGGAACCGCTCGGACATTTGGCCGCCGGCCACTGATTGCATCGCTGTGATGGTGCGGCCCAAGGATCGTGAACACCCTGCTTTCACCTCACTGATGGATCCTGTTGTCGTCACCTTGAATTCTAGGGGTTGTTGCAACACCCGGGTTTAGCTGGCTCTTAGTAGATCACGTAGTTGTTCGGCTGGGGTATTCCAGCCCAGTGTTTTGCGGGGGCGGGCGTTGAGTTCCTGGGCGACGTGTTCGAGGTCTTCGGGTCCA
>NZ_JADPVH010000093.1 GCF_026932795.1 Paenarthrobacter sp. Z7-10
GCCGGAGACCATCCAAGGAAGGCGAAAGCACCGACCGACACGGTCGCGCCCCACGAATCAGCAACCCGCACCGATCCAGCCCGGCAGGAACAAAAAGCCGCTACGACACCAAACCCGACGTCAAACCACTACCGACCCACCCACCTAGAAGCAGGCTGCACCGCAGCTTACACAGCGCGCTCCAGCATCAACAGAGCGGCCTTGGCGTCCGGCCCACCAACGTATCCTCCCGCACTGCCATCGGAACGGACCACACGATGGCAGGGGACGACGACGGGCAGCGGGTTGGTGGCGCACGCCGTACCCACGGCGCGGACGGCCTTGGGATTGCCGGTGGCGAGTGCCACCTGGGCGTAGCTTTCGGTATGTCCGTAGCCGATCCGCGGCAGGTGGGCCAGGACCTCGCGCCGGTACCCGCTGGACAGGCTCAGGTCCAGCGGCAGATCGAACCGGCTGCGGGTCCCGCTGAAATATTCCTCCAACTCGCGGACCACGGGCTCCAGACGGTGTGCTGACTTCAAAATGCGGGGACTGATCCGTGCCGACAGTTTCTCCAGCACGTGGTCGTGGTTTTCCCGTTCGTAGGCGACCCGGAGCAGACCCTGGGCCGTGGCGGCAAGCAGCAGCGTGCCCACGGGGGTGTCAATCGTGCGGTAGGTGATGTCCAGATCGCCGCTCCGCTCGGCGGCGGCGGCCAGCCGGGCGTGGAGCCGTTCCAGGACGGGCTCCTCCGCATAACCCAGTGGCGCCAGGAGGGCGGCTGAAACAGCCTCCTGCGGGTCCATTGCAGGCGGATCCGCCTGGGCATTTTCCGGGTGCTGGCGGTTCCCTGTCGTCGGGTCGGTGTTCATCGGTTCCCTCCTTTCGGGAGCGCGGGGACGTAGTTGCTGCGCAGGTTCCGGATGCCGTCGGACGCCGCCCGGCGCGCGGCCTCGGTGCTGCCGCCGATGATTGAGGCGACGTCCTTATGTGGCAGCCCAGCCAGGTAGTGATAGGCGACGGCCTGCCGCTGTCGGGGAGGCAGGTCCGCGACGGCCTGGAGCAGTTCCGCCTCCCCGCTGCCCGGCAGGCCAAGCGTTGAGTGCTGTTCGGGAAGATCGGCAAGCGGGCCCGCCCGGCGGCCACGGGCACGGATCATGTCCAGGGCCTTGCGGTGCGCTATGGTTACCAGCCAGGCCTCGGTGTTGGCCTCGACGGGGAGCCGCGGGTACGCCTTCAGAGCCGAGATGAACGTTTCGGACCAAGCGTCCTCGGCATCATCGGGGCCGACGACGGCGCGGCAGACCCGCAGCACGGTACCGCCATGGTCGTGGACGACCAATTCGAACGGCTTTTTAATATCCATTACTTTGCAGACGACCGATCGGCCCAGTTTGTGAGGTTGCCCATCAGTCTTCCTTGGTTCCAGCCTGTCGCCGTAGCCGCCATCGAGCGGCGGCATCCGGATTTGCGGGCGGCAGCGATCAGATTAAGGATAGCCAGCGTTCCGGGTTCACGGCGCAGGGACGGCCGGCTCTATCGAGTTGGGCTTACGCTGTGCCGTGACACCGATTCCGGCCACCACCACCAGCACGATTCCCAGCACGGCGCTGGGCCGCGGGATCTGGCCCAGCACGGTCAGTCCAATTCCGACGGCGATGGCCGGTTCCAGGCTCATCAGCGTCCCGAATGCGGGCGCCGGCAACCGGCGCAGCGCCATCAGTTCCAAGCTGAAGGGAATCACGGGCAACAGCAGCGCCAGGCCGAAGCCAATCACCAGCAGCTGCCAGTTCAGCTGTGCGAAGACTGCCGGTCCAACAGCGATCGTCGCCACGACAGCGGCGACGGGCATCGAAATACCCAGCGCATGCAGGCCTGTTACTTCGTCACCGGCCCGTTGGGTCAGCACAATATACGCGGCCCAACATGCGGCAGCGCCGAGGGCGAACAGAACGCCAACCGGATCGGTGTGTCCCCGCCACGGCTCGGTCAGGGCAACAACTCCGGCCGCAGCGACTAAGGCCCACCAGCGGCTCGTCCCCCGGCCCCGAACGACGGCAACGGCAAGCGGCCCCGTGAACTCCAGGGCGCTTGTGGTGCCCAGCGGTAACCGCACCACGGCCGCCATGAAGAACATGGTCATCCCGGCCGTCACTATCCCGAGGAGTATGCAGGTCCGCAGTGTCGCAGGGCTGAACGGGGTCCGCCAGGGACGCGCGAGAGCCACAATGATGACGGCGGCCCATACCAACCGCAGCCAGGCCACTCCCTCGGGGCCGAGCTGCGCGGACAGTCCCACCGAAGCGGCCAGGCCCAGCTGCACACAGCACATGGCCGCGACGGCCATCGCCGTACCGGAACGGACGCCGTCGTGCTGACGTGGAGGAGACATCTATCCAGTAGACACGCATCATTCGTTCGTGTCCACGTGACAATCGTGTACAAAACGTCCGGGAATCGTGCACAATCAAGTCATGGAAACCCGACGGCTGCAGTTGTTGTTCGAACTTTCGCGCGTGGGCTCAATGCGCGGGGTTGCCGACCTGCTCGGCCTCACGACCTCGACGGTGTCCCAGCAGATCGCCGTGCTGGCGCGTGAGACGGGCACTGCTTTGCTGGAACCGGTGGGCAGGGGCGTTCGGTTGACCCCGGCCGGACGCCGGCTCGCCGATCATGCGGCAACGATTCTGGCCGCAGTGGAGACCGCGTACAGGGACCTGAGTCCCGATGCCGAGCCAAAGGGAACGCTGCGCGTGGCAGGCTTCGTCACTGCGGTCCGGCGAAGCCTCATGCCGATCGTCAGCGAACTTGCCGGCACGCACCCGGACATTCATATCGACGTGCGGGAGCACGAGCCGGCCGAAGCCCACGCACTGCTTGCCGCCGACGCCGTGGACCTTGCGCTGACTTACGACTATAACCTTGCTCCGGACAACGCCCGCGCCTATGACTCGCTGGCCCTATGGTCGGCTCCGTGGAGCCTTGGCGCTCCGGCCCAGGAGGCATCGAATGCGCACGGGGACTCGCCGGCGGTCTTCCGGGCTTTCCGGAAGCATGACTGGATCGGCAACTCCCGCAACCGTGCGGATGAGGACGTGGTCAGGTTGATCGCCTCCATGGCGGATTTCGAACCCAATCTGCGCCACCAAGCCGACAGTTTGGATCTGGTGGAGGACCTGATTTTGGCCGGAATGGGAGTCGGACTGCTCCCGGCCGATCGTCCGCCCCGAGCCGGAATAACCCTCATTCCGCTCAGCGGGCCCGATGTGCGGCTGCGTGCCTACGCCCGCACCCGCCGCGGCCGCGGCAGTTGGGCACCGCTGGCTTTGGTCCTGGGCCAGCTCACGGCGGGCACGGCGGGACCGGTAAGTCCCCACACCCGGTAGATTAGGAGAGGCCTTTGCACCGGCCGTTGCCGTCGTGCCCTGTTCCTTCAGGGGCGCCAGTTCCGGCAGCGGGTGCATCCAACTGCTCAAGAAACGGATTCCACGCGTGGTCCTTCGTCTTTCCACCCTGTTCCTGCGTACTTTGCGCGAAGATCCCGTCGACGCCGACGTTGCGAGCCATAAACTGCTGATCCGCGCCGGTTACATCCGCCGCGCGGCACCGGGAATTTACACCTGGCTGCCGCTGGGTCTGCGGGTGCTGCGCAAGGTGGAAGCGATCGTCCGCGAGGAAATGGCGGTCATCGGTGCGCAGGAGGTGCATTTTCCCGCGCTGCTGCCCCGGGAGCCCTACGAAGTCACCAACCGCTGGACCGAGTACGGCGACGGCATCTTCCGGCTGCAGGACCGCAAGGGAGCGGACTATCTGCTGGCGCCCACGCACGAGGAAATGTTTACCCTGCTGGTCAAGGACCTCTACAGTTCCTACAAGGACCTGCCGCTGAGCATTTACCAGATCCAGAACAAGTACCGCGACGAGGCGCGTCCGCGGGCCGGTCTGCTGCGGGGCCGGGAGTTCATCATGAAGGACTCCTACTCCTTTGATATCGACGACGACGGGCTGGCCGCCAGCTACGAAGCCCACCGCGGCGCGTACCTGCGTATTTTTGCGCGGCTTGGCCTGGAAGTCGTGCCCGTGGCAGCCACCTCCGGAGCGATGGGTGGCTCGCGCAGCGAGGAGTTCCTGCATCCGACAGCCATCGGGGAAGATACCTTCGTCCGCTCCGCCGGTGGCTACGCGGCCAATGTCGAGGCTGTCACAACGGTGGTTCCCGCCGCGATCGATTTCAGCACAGCTCCGTCGGCGCGGGTCCTGGACACCCCTGACACCCCCACGATCGCCACTCTGGTGACCGCCGCCAACACGCTGGCACCGCGGGACGGGGCCGAGTGGACCGCGGCCGACACCCTGAAAAACGTCGTGCTGGCCGTGGATCTGCCCACCGGTGAACGCCAGCTCGTGGTGATAGGCGTACCGGGGGACCGGGCTGTGGACCTGAAGCGCATTGAGGCAAACATCGGCTCCTTCCTGCCGATCGGCGGGGAAATTGGCGTGGAACCGGCCAACGACGAGGACCTTCGGAAGGTTCCGCAGCTGGTCAAGGGTTACATCGGCCCGGGCCTCAGCCTGGATGAACCGGTCCTCGGAACCGAAGGCACGTCCAAACTCCTGTACCTGGTGGACCCACGGGTGGTGTCCGGCAGCAGCTGGGTCACCGGTGCGAACGCTGCCGGGAAGCACGTGTTCGGACTGGTAGCCGGGCGCGACTTCGGCTGGGACGCGGTGATTGAAGCCAGCGAGGTCCGCGCCGGAGACGAGGCGCCGGACGGCTCCGGTCCGCTCGAAGCCGCCCGCGGAATCGAGATGGGCCACATCTTTGCGCTGGGCCGCAAATACGCCGAGGCGCTGGACCTGAAGGTCCTGGACCGCAATGGGAAGCTGGCTGTGGTGACCATGGGGTCCTACGGGGTCGGGGTAACACGTGCCGTGGCGGCCCTGGCCGAGTCTTACCACGACGATCGGGGTTTGACCTGGCCGCGGGCGGTGGCCCCGGCGGACGTCCACGTTGTGGCGGTGGGACGTGGCGAGGAGATTTTCGCCGCGGCCGCCCAGCTGTCCGGCGAACTGGAAGCGGCCGGGCTTGAGGTCATCTACGATGATCGGCCCAAGGTCTCTCCCGGCGTCAAATTTGGCGACGCGGAGCTGCTGGGCGTCCCCACCATCCTGGCCGTCGGCCGCGGACTTGTGGACGGCGTCGTCGAAATCAAGGATCGGGCCAGCGGTGAGGCACAGAATGTGCCCGTCGGCGAGGCTGCCGCATTCGTGTTGAACCTGGCGCGCCGGTGAGCGCACCTGCCCGGCGGCGGGCGTCCGGTGGACCCGGCCGCGCCCGGCGCTGCCCGTCGTCGTGATCTCCGGATTTGAACACATCCAGCTGGGCACCATCATCCTGGTGGTGGTGGCCGGATTTGCCGCCGGCTGGGTGGACGCCGTGGTGGGCGGGGGAGGCCTGATCCAGCTGCCGGTGATGCTGCTGGTGCCCGGCATTACGCCGGTCCAGGCCCTGGCGACGAACAAAATGGGATCGATCTTCGGGACCACCACCAGCGCGGTGACTTACTACCGGCGGGTGGGACCGGATCTCCGGACGGCCATCCCGATGGCGGTGATCGCCCTGGGCGGGAGTTTTGGCGGGGCAATCATTGCCGCCAGTCTGCCGCAATCGGTCTTTAAGCCGATTATCGTCGCAGCCCTGATTGCGGTGGCACTTTTCACCGCGCTCAAACCGTCCGTGGGTGAGCTGACTGTGCTGCGGCACAGCGGGCACCGGCACTATTTGTTGGCTTGCCTGATTGGCGGCGTGATCGGTTTCTACGACGGAATGATCGGACCAGGCACCGGATCATTCCTGATCATCGCCATGGTGACGCTGATGGGTTACGCCTTCCTGGAAGCCAGTGCTAAGGCCAAGATCGTCAATATGGCAACCAACGTGGGCGCCCTGCTGTTCTTCCTGCCGCACGGTTCGCTGCTCTGGGGCGTGGGGCTGCTGCTGGGGCTGGCAAACATGTGCGGCGGCTATCTGGGCGCACGGACCGCCGTGAAGCAAGGCAGCAAATTCATCCGGATCGTTTTTCTGCTCGTGGTGGGGGTGCTGATCCTCAAGCTCGGGTCCGATGTCTGGAACGATAACTTCGCCTCCTAACACGGACATCGAACGCTTCACAGGGTTTTGAGCTGATGGGCCGTCGGCAGCCCGTCCAGCGTCCTGCCGGCCAAGGTGCTTGCCACCCACAGCGAGCGGGCAGCGTCACCGCCGTGGCCCGGTTTAGAAAAGTACCAGAGGGCGTTATCCACCTCCCGGGCAATGCTCCACTGCCGGGCCAGCTCACCGTCCAGTCCGGCGGCGCTGCTGAGTTCCGCGCAGCGCGCGCGCAGCGCGGGCTGCGGATCGGTGCGGGAAAGGTCCGGAATCCGGTTCCACAGGCACGGCGCCACACCGAACTCTGCCTCACCGATGGTGGGCTGCGGGTCGATGGCGGCATAGTCGTCCGTTCCGCTGCGGCCCAGGATATTCATATAGTGCAGATCCGAATGCACCAGGACGTCCTTGGCCACCCTGCGCCCCACCGCACCGCGGGTCTGGCAGACCTCCAGCGCGGTCTCCAGCAGCCAGCGGTCAAAGGGGCGTCCCAGTCGTTCCCACTCCGCCGGCAGGTCATCGCTCCAGCGCTCCGCGGTTTCGGCAATGTGCGGCAGGGCTGCCCAATCCGGCCGGTCATCCGGCACCAGCGACAGCTGGCGAACCAAGCTTCCCCACACGGCGGTGGCCTCATCCATGGGTACGCTGTGCAGCCAGCGCCCGGCGTCCATGCGTTCCAGAACCATCGCGCAGCGCTGCTCGTCCGCGTGCAGCAGGCGCACCGCTCCGTTCCCAGCCCAAAGCCGCAGCGCCACCGGTTCCAGCAGGGTCTCGGCATAGGGAAAAGCGACCTTGAGCACGGCGGGTGCGCCGTCGTCGTCCAGCACGGGGACGACGATGCCGGCCGACCCGTTCCAGGGCTCCTGGCCGGGCGCGAGGGTGACGCGCAGATTCCAGCGTTGCAGACATTCGCTGACCAGCGCCGGCAGTCCGGCCAGCCACGCACGGCGCTCAGAGCTGTTGCCGTAGCGGCGCTGCAGGTCGGCGGGAATCGGGACGGCGGCGGGCACGTGCCAAGCCTACCTGCGCCAGCGCCGCTTGGGGTCAGGTGCGCATCAGCCGACGATGCCGCTGGCTCCGAGGAGATGGCCGATCACGTAGGTCGCGGCCAGAGCCAACGCGCCGCCGATAACCACGCGGGAGGCCGCCCGGACACGGGAACCTCCGCCGATGAACGCGCCCAGCCAGCCGGTGAGGGCGAGCGCGATCAGCACGGCCCCGAACGTAACCGGAACGCGCCAGGCTTCGGGTGGCAGCAGAATCGCCAGCATCGGCAAGATGGCGCCCAGAGTGAAGGAAACGCCGGAGGCAACCGCGGCATGCCAGGGACTGACGACGTCTTCCTGATCAATGTTCAGCTCAATGGAAAGGTGCGCCGCCAGAGCGTCGTGCTCGGTGAGCTCTGCAGCCACCCGCTGCGCCGTGCCGAAGGACAGTCCCTTCGCGCGGTACAGCGCGGCCAATTCTTCGAGCTCCTCGTCCGGCTGTTCCTCCAGCTCACGCCGTTCCTTCTCGATCATGGCCCGCTGGCTGTCGCTCTGGCTGCTTACCGAGACGTACTCGCCCAATGCCATGGAGATGGCTCCGCCCACCAGTCCGGCCATGCCTGCCGTCAGAATAGGCCCCGTGTTCGTTGTCACGCCGGCCACGCCGACGACAATGGCCGCCACGGAGACGATGCCGTCATTGGCGCCCAGCACACCGGCGCGCAGCCAGTTCAGCCGCTGCGCAAGGTCGTTGTTGTGCGGTTCGTCGGGATGAGGCGTAATTTCGTGGACTTCGCTCATGATCCCAGCAAAGCACGTGGAGCGCGGAGGAGCCAGCAAGGCAAGGATTTCCTGCTGCGGGGTCTCCGCCCGGTGGATCCCCGGTTAGGGCGCGGTCTGCGTGCCCGTGGTTTCGTCCGGCATGCCGGGCAGCACCCGGATAGGCTGCTGCCACAACTGTCCGTTTCCCGCGGTCTCCAGCAGTGCCGCGATGGCCATGGCGCGGCTGGACGGAACGGATTCATTGGCCGCCGGGCTGAGCGCGATCAGATCGCCGTAAAGCAGGCCCAGCTGGTCCTCGAGTCCG
The DNA here is from genome assembly GCF_026932795.1 of Paenarthrobacter sp. Z7-10. Taxonomy (GTDB): domain Bacteria; phylum Actinomycetota; class Actinomycetes; order Actinomycetales; family Micrococcaceae; genus Arthrobacter_M. The sequence goes on from NZ_JADPVH010000093.1 coordinate 8,201, forward strand.
GACAGTGCGGCGGCGGGGTGCATGGTGAAATCCGGTGCCAGTGTGTAGCCGGGCTCAAGTGCCGGAAGTGGCAGGCACCGGGAGCGCAGCATCGCGGACAGCTGCGAGAGGGTTTCTTCGTGCTCGGAGAGGATGTCCACGGCCTGGCTGGACGCCGGATTCGTCAAGCGGGTAGCGGACACCTGATATGCATAGACGGCTTTGTGCTCAGCAACGACGGCGGCGGTCAGGGCTTGGTCTTCAGATACGCCCGTGGCTGGCTGGTCCGGCGGCGCGCAGGTCGCTGGTGACGACGATGAGTACGACGGCGTGGACGCGGGCGACGACGAGGACGTGGACGCGGACGCGGGTGACAACGGCGAGGATGTTGACGCGGGTGACGACGGCGAGGATGTTGACGCGGGTGACGACGGCGAGGATGTTGACGCGGGTGACGACGGCGAGGATGTTGACGCGGGTGACGACGGCGAGGATGTTGACGCGGGTGACGACGGCGAGGA
>NZ_JADPVH010000094.1 GCF_026932795.1 Paenarthrobacter sp. Z7-10
GAGGCACCGCAACGACCAAGCCCGCGCCCACGAGACCTACTGGGAATAGCACCGCGGCGGCCCGGGCACCCGCCCGGGCCGCTACCACCTCGTCAGAACCGCGCTACCAACTACATGGACTGGCGCTACCATCTGGCGCTGCTCGCCATTTCCAGGATCGGCGACCCGTCCTCGGCGTCCCGTCGAGGAAGAAATCCATGTCAAATACGCCGTCGAGGTACTGGCCGCTCATGGGCTTTTTGCTGCGCATTGTTCGTCCTTTGATGGGTGCCGGTCTTGTTTTAGCGATGCAAAAGACCCCCTCGCCTGGCGGCGAAGGGGTCTTCCGGTGCTTGTGATATTCACTGTAGCGGGGGGCACTGACAAAATAGGATCGGCCGTCGACCACCCAGCAGTTGCAGGGTCGGTCGCCGGGATAATGGGTGGGTCGTCGAGGCATTGCCTAAAGTGTGGGACGACGACGTCTACAGGACCGTGGATCGGCAGGCAGTGGAAATTTCTGGATGACCAAGCATGTTGCGCGGGCACAACTCGTGGAGGGCTTCCTTTAGAGTAGCTTTCGAGTAGCCCCATTTTCCCGCGAAGTCAGGACGAATTACTCTCGTTTCGTCGCAGTTCGGGTTTAGAGCTTCTTTCGAGTACCTGCTGTCGGACTGGGGAAAAGCCGGAACCCCCGCAGCATTGAACGTCGGGCGCTACTGTCTCTCCGTCGAGAGCCGACCGTCGTGGAGCGAGGTCGGCCTCCTGTCGGGCATGCTCAGACGAAGAATGCTGCCTGAGTTGTTCATAATTGCTCGTTCACCTTAGACCTGCAACCTCATACACCTTCCCCAGCGCCGGCAGGTGAATGAGCACACGCTGGACCGGCTTCCCGGTGGCGGCCTCGATGGCATTGGCGTAGGCCTTCATTTGGCCGAGGTACTTGGTACGAATGTGGCCTTCAGGGTCGCTGCCGGGGTACGTTTTGTGGTCCACCAGCACGTATCCTTCTGGCCCTTCCAGCAGCAGGTCGATCCAGCCTTCCATCGTCTGGCCCTCGGGGCGCCATCCGATGGCGGCCTCGCGGTGCCGTTTCCAGCCGGGGAACTCGGCGTCAAGGTAGGCCTCGAAGCGTTCGCCGGCTGTCAGGAGCAGGTCCGGGTCGACGGTTTGACTCACACCCCAGCGCTGCACGATGCGCTCCGCCGATCGGATCCGGGCGGTTTCGTCGAGCGACCGGAACTCGGTGCCGAGGTAGGCGTGAACGGCACTGCCTACGGCGCCCCAGTCGTCCGAGCCGTGCTGTGCAAGCCGCGGTCCGAGCTCGGCGACGGCGCGAACCTGGGCCTCGATCCCGGCCGAGTCGAGGGAGCTCGCTTTGAAGCGGGCGGCCTTGCGGACCTTCGCCGGCGGCTGGGACGGGTCGATGTAGCGTGGCGTCCAGGTGCGGAGCGGAGGAACTGCTTCTGCAGGTTCCAGGGTCTCCACCCGCGCCGCGAGCCGAATATCGCCGCCTACCAGAATGACGCCGTTGGCGCCGGTGCCAGCGTCGGCCGGATCGTTCTCGGTTTCGCCGCGCCAGCTCATGAGGTCCGGGACGCCGAGGTTGTTCAGGAGCGCGGGGGTGCTGTTTTTCCCGGTCAGCACGGTGATTTCCTTGGCGCGGCTCATACCGACGTACATGAGCCGGGCCATGTTCCGGCGTTCGCGGGCCTCCGCAGCCTGGGCGACGCTGCTGGTCTTGGCGCGTTCATCCAGTGGTGAACCGCCATAGGGGAAGGGGCTGGGCCAGAAGCGGACCCAGCGTCCGGCAAGCGGCTGGGCAAGGTTCAGCGCGACGTCCTGCACGACGGCGGGGCCGAAGGACGAGAAACGGAGGTCCTTGTCCAGCGCCTCAAGCACGACGGCTTTCCATTCGAGGCCCTTGGCCTTGTGGTACGTGAGGACATTGACGACGTCGGGGCCTGAGTTCTCGGCGGACTGCTGCTCCTCGCCGGCGAAGAAATCCAGGAATCCCCGGAGCGTGGCAGGGGAGCGGAGGGCCAGGCACCGTTCGTAATACTGGTCGATGCTGCCACGGAGGGCATCCAGATTGCGCAGCCTTGTCTCCGGTGTTGACCATCCCGCAATCAGCTCCGGCAGACCCAGCGCACCGACCACTGCCTCGAAGACCGCCGTCGGAGAGGCTGAGGAAGCGTCCGCGCGCAGGGCATCCAGCGCGGCCAGGACCGGCGCTGTCTTCCAGGACGCAAGGACCGCGTCGGGCTCGGGCGTTGCCAGCAGTTCCTGCTGCCAGGTTCCGTGGTCCGGATGGCCCGGGTGGATGGCAACGAGTTCCGCCAGAGCCACGGTGTCATATGCGTCGGCGACGTAAGCCATCGCTGCGCGGGCCAGTTGCACCTCCCGAGCGGAGCCCAGGGTGCGCGCGCTGCGGCTTGCCCTGAGTCCAAGGCCGTCGAGCGCTGCCGAGATGGTAAGGACGTCGGCATTCGACCGGGCCAGGACTGCAACGTCGCACGGGCGCAGGTTGCTGTGCCGCGCGAGAAGCGACGCGACGCCGGCAGCTGTGGCACGGAGGCGTTCGCTGTCATTGGTTTGGGGCCGGGTCCACGCCTCAAGATGCCCGAAGGCGCTGCCGCTGTGCCCAGGCGGAAGTTCAAGGTGCACGGATTCCGGGCTCATCCCGTGCTCGGCGAAAACCTGTTCAAAGACGGTCTTGGACAGGTCTATGACGTGCTGCTGGGACCGCCAGGTGTAGGAAAGCTGTTCCCGGCGTGGCACCTGTCTGACAACGGCTTCCATGAGCTCGGGGTCCGCGCCGCGGAATCCATAGATCGCCTGCTTGGGGTCGCCAACCCAGACGGCTTGCTCGGCCAGCGAGCTCAGTTCGAGGAAGAGGGCAAGCTGCAGCGGGCTGGTGTCCTGGAACTCGTCGACCACCAGGAAACGGATGCGTCCCGCGAACGCCCGGCGGAAGGCCTCGTTGCCGTGGGCCAGCTGGAGGACTCTGGCCTCCTGGTCCACGAAGTCCATCAGGCCGTGGGCGTCCTTGAATTCCTGATACGCCTCGAGGCATTCGGCGGCGCAGACAAACACGCGGCGGATATAGCCTTCGAGGTCCTCGTGCAGGGCCGGATTGGCGAGCAGCTCGGCGTGGATGTCCTGCCGCAGGCCCAGAAATATCGGTTTGAGCGGGCCAGCCGGGCTGCTTAAGCAAAAGCCCCGCCAAACCTCCCAGGGAACGTCCCCGACGTCGCGGATGGAGGCGAGCTTGGCCAGCAGCTTGGGGTGTTGTTCCAGGAAGCCGGCGCTCGTGACGTTGGCTTTCTTCCCGTTGGGCATCAGCCCGCTGGCCATCACCTGCTCAAGTTCGGTTTCCGCAGCGCGCAGCTGGGTCAGCCACTCGGGCCGCCGGTCGGTCCTGGGTGTGTCCAGAAGCTCACGGAGTCCGGTCCATGACCGGTCGGCGCACGCCGGCAGGTCGGCTGCGGTCAGGAGGTTTGTCCGGGCGGCGTCGACGACGGCGCGTACGGTGTCCTCCCAGCTTGCCGCGTCCCGCGCACCCGTGCCGTCAAAGCCCAGCCGGTGGGCCACCGGCAGGATTTCCGGGGCGTGCGCCGCGAGGACTTCATCCGTGGCGAGCCGGAAAATGGAGCTGAGTTGTTCTTCGCCAATCACCTCGAGGGCCGGGGACAGGCCTGCGTCGATGGCGTACTCCTGGAGCAGCTGCCCACAGACACTGTTGACCGTTCCAATCAGGCTTGAGCCAAGTTCCTGGGCAGCCAGATCCAGTGCCGACATACCGCCGCCTGCGCCGGAACCGGTGCCGGAACCCCTGCCGAGCTCGGATGCCCGGTCCAGCAGCCGGCCAGCGATCCGCTCCCGGAGCTCACCGGCAGCCTTCTTGGTGAAGGTGGTGGCCATGATCGAGGCAGCCGGGATGCCGGCTTCGATTTGTTCCACGATCTTAGTTGTCAGCGTGTAGGTCTTGCCCGTTCCGGCGCTCGCCGAAACCATCGTGACGTTATCCAGCAGGCTCACGAGAAGTCCCCTTTCAGGCCGCAGAGCGTGCCGAAGTTGCAGTAGCGGCAGTTTGGCTTGACGTACAGACGTCCTGCTTCGGCGGCTTGGGCCGGGGCGTCCAAACCGTCCGCCGGCAGTGCATCCTCAGCGGGCTTGGCTGCCGTGACCCGGCCCGCCAGGACCTCGTCGAGGGTGAATTCGGCGGACCGGACGGTTTTCCGCCACAGTTCCGACGGTTCCTGGGTGCGTGGAAGCTTGGCGCCGAAATGCCCGTGGGCGGAGGCGAAGCTGCGCTGCTTGAACAGGTAGTACGCTGTCGGGTCGTCAGAGGGAGAATCGCCGTCGCCAAGTGCCCACTGATAGAGGGCAAGCTGCAGCGCCTCGCCATCCTGGATCTCCGCCCTGCGGTACTTGTCCGAGTTGGACCACTTGAGATCCACCACCGTCCTGCGGCCGGCGTCGTCAATGCCCACAGCGTCAGCCCGGCCGCTCACCGGGATCAAATGTTCGGTGCCGCCGGCAGTGAGGCGGAGTTCTTTGCGGAACTCTTCCTCCATACCCTGCAGCGCCACTCCTCCGCGCTGCAGCTGCTCAAAGAATGTGGCGACGGCGGTCTCCAGCGTGCTCTGCACCGCATGTCGGCGCGCCTTTTCGCCGGGCAGCAGCAGCTCCGAGGCGAAGTGCGGAAGGAGCTGCTCGATGGCGTTCCGCACCTCCTCGGCGGACGGCACGGCACGGTTTTCGGCGTACAGCTGACCGTGCAGCACCTCGACGACCTTGTGCGCGAAGGAGCCGAGCATTCGGTTTTCCGACGGGATCTGGGCGGCGTCGGGAATGCGCAGTTTCGACTTGTACTGCAGCACCCAGGACAGGGAGCATCCGAGGAGGGTATTGAGTTGGCTGAAGGAAAGGGTTTGCGGAATCAGGGTCTGGTTGGCGCCGACTTCCTGCACCGGGGCCGGGGCTTCCGGCCGGCGGAGCTGTGCCGGGGTCAGCCTGACGGTCCGTCCCGTCAGCTTCCAGGTTCCGTCCTCACCGGTGAGGGATTCGGCCGGCACGCTGCGGTCCAGAATCCGCTGCTCCATGGTGTGCCCGGTGGGTGCGGGCTGCCGCGCCACCAGTCCCTCAAGCAGCGGGTTGCCATTCAGGCGCTCGCCGTTGCGCTGGGCGATTTGGACGATGAGCAGACGGCGGGCGTGTCCGGCGCAGGCAACGGTCTGTTCGACGGCGAGGGCCGTGAGATCCTCAGGCGAGGGCAGGTGCACACCCGCACGGGCTAGGGTCCGCACATCGTGTATTTCCCAACGCCGCACGGCGAGTGTCGTTGCGGACTTGAAGCCCCACCACAGCGCGTCCTCGACGTCCTCGCCGAGCTCAACGAGGTGGTTGAGGCGCAGCCACGGCGCCGCTTCGGCGGGCAGGATGGATTCCGACGCGGGTGTCACGACGGCGGCAATGATCCGCCGAAGGTCCTGCCGCGAAACGTCGGGCAGAGGTTCCAGCAGCGCCAGCACGCGCTTGAGTTGCGCCGTGGTGGCCTGCAGCCGCGGTTCGACGGCGGCCCGTGCGTTGACGGTGGCGGCGAACCACTGCGCGGCGGCGAGCAGCGACCGACCGTCCACGCTGCCGCTGGCGGGCAGCAGCCCGGTGTTGAACGCCGTGTCCAGGGTGGCTGCAAGCGCGGGGCCGAGGTCCACATCACCGGCGATTTCCGCAACGGCTTTGAGCCAGGCTTCCCCGCCGGTTCCGGGCTCCTCCCGCAGCGCTCGCAGGAGGGAGCGTCCTGCCTTGTGCCGCACAGGAGTGTCCGGGAGGGTGAGGAACTCGGCGAGCAGGTACACGTTAACGGGGGCCCAGATGAGCTCAAAGAACAGCGGAATCAGCTGATCCTGCGCCTGCCACGGGGATTGGGCGCCGGCCCCAAGGCGTGGCTGCCCGAGCGCGGTTAGATACTGGTCCAGGACGGAGGTGGAATCGGAACAGACGACGGCGGTGCGCCCGTTGTTGGCCGCTGCCAGCCACCGGGCAGTGTGCTCGGCAGCCTCCCATTCCGTCTCCGCGTTCAAAATGGTCAGCTGCGGCTGCGTTTCGGGGCGTGCAGCCTCGCTGACGTGGACACCGCGGCTGCGGAGCGCGGCGATGAGCCGCCGCCAAACCGCTGGAAAGGTTGCCTCTGGGTGCTGGAGCACGAGCTCGTCGATGCCCAGCGGCAGCGGCGACGCCTGCAGTTCGTCGAGGATCTCGACGAGATCGTCGGCGAGCGACGGCGCCAGCCCGCCCTCGGCGCGCTCGGCGGCAGCGAGCGTGGGCAGCAGCGGCGAGGGACCGTCGTCGTCCGCGTCGGGCAGAGGCTCCGGCAGGCGCCCGTCCCAACCATTGGTGACCGCGTCATCGCGGGCTGCGAGCAGTTCCTGCGCTGTGGACCAGGCATCCACGGCGAAGGACGCGTGGAACCACGCGGCGGGGGAGTCGATGCTCTGCAGACGCTGCAGGTACTGGCTCACCCGCTCGGCGTTCGGTGTGTCCGGCCGCGTCAGTCCGAGGCGGGTCTGCAGGAGGCCGATTAGGTTCTTACGGCCGACGCGGACCCGGTTAAGGCCGGGCGCTGCGAAGGCCCACGGCGCGCGGTCCAGGAACCAGCCGAACTCAATAATCATGTATCCCCCATAGATAGCCCCTCTGTCGTTCGATCACGCTATCCAGAGGGTCCGACATTATGGTGGCGGCTGCCGCGCCCTATGCGGAGGCGGGCTCCCAGACTGAGGCCCGTGCCAAGGCTCTGGCGAGGTCTGGTCCGCCCGCTTCCGTCAGCAGTGCGGGATCACCGACCACCACCAACAGGCTCCGGGCCCGCGAGAGTCCGACGTAGAGCTGCTCCGCGGCGCGGTTCATCTCCTTGAATCCGTTGACACAGAGAATCACGACGGAGCGTTCAAGGCCCTTGAAGCCGAGGACATGGCCGTAGAACTCGCCGGCGTCGGCGTGGAAATCGCGCCAGTACGCCGCCACGGCCGCGTCGCCGGCGTCGAAGGCCTCCTGATGCAGCGGGTGGCGGTTCCTGGTGGTGAGCAGGGCGATTTGATTGTTGGCCCAGCCCTCCTCGATGAGCGCGTCCACGCAGTCCGAGGCCACGTCCAGCGCGGCGTCGGTGGCGCAGGGCACCATGCGCACGGGAACGCCGCTCGAGGTGCGCGGAGTGAAATGCTCACCGGCGAAGCAACGGAAGGTCTCGGCGATCTTTCGGGTGTTCCTGAGGTTTTCGTCCACGTGGATCGGGATGAGCCCGATGCCGTTTCCGCCCGCGCCGACGGTGCCTTGCCCGTCCCAACGCCGGTAGACGTCCTGCTGCCCGTCCATGAAAGCGTAGACCACCGCCTGCTGCGGGTCCTTGACGCACGCGAGCAGCCCGTCCCACCACTCGGACGCGAAATCCTGGGCCTCATCGACAATAATCGCATCGAGCTTTTCCGCGGTCGGAAGTCCGTTGCCGATCCCGGCGAGTATGCGGGGCATGTCGTAGTCGAAGTACTCCTGGCAGAGGCGCCGGGCTTTCTCAAGGGCGAGCCAGGTTTTCCCGCTGCCGGCACCGCCGATGAATCGCACGTGCGGCAGCGAGCGCGTCGCATCCAGCAGCAGCGACTGCTTTTCGGTCAGCGCATCCTGGGTGTCCTCGACTTCCGCCAATGTTCCAGACGGCGCGCCCTCTGGCTCCAGGTTCCCCGCGACAAAGCGCTCGAGCCGGTGCCTCGGCTCACCGCCGCAGCATCCCCATGAACACAGCATTCGGCCGTGCATCCGGCAGCGTCCGCTGCACGGCCGCCAGCGCCTGCACTGGCGAGATGCCGGCAACCCGTGCGCCGTATAGGGCGGCGACCGTGGGGGTGCGGGACTCAGCGCGGACGCAGTGAAGCAGCACGGTTTTCCCCTCGGCACGGAAGCGTTCGACGGCGGCGGCAGCCTCGCGCAGGACGTGGCCGGCATGCGCATTGTCGTCAACCGCTGCGGAGTCGACCACCCAGAAGCTGGCATGGTCGGCCACCACGTATCGTGGGCACGTCATCGGTGCCGAGTCGGCAGAGCGAGTCGACGGCGTCGATTTCCAGTTCGGCGATTCGGGACAGTGTGTCCACCCCGCCCAGTCAGACGCCGTCGTCGTGAGGGTGCCGGACCAGCTGAGCGGTGCGGTCCCAGCCGTTGTAGTCCTGGGTTGCAGCCCCAGGACTCCTGACATGGGATGGTCGATTGTCTAGCTGAACCTTGTAATCTCGGGTCTTTCGTTGGGCGACCGGCTTTTAATCCTCCCTCATTTGTTATATAATCTAGTAGAAGAAATGTTCGGTTGCTGAGGGGTGGGATCATGAGTG
>NZ_JADPVH010000095.1 GCF_026932795.1 Paenarthrobacter sp. Z7-10
GTCGCACGGATCTGGCGCCGTTGGAAGATCCAGCCGCACCGGATTGAGACGTTCAAGTTCTCCACCGACCCGGCCCTGGAAGCCAAGCTCCGGGACGTGGTGGGCCTGTATATGTCACCGCCGGAAAACGCGGTGGTGGTAAGCATCGATGAGAAGACCCAGATCCAGGCCCTCTCCCGCACGGGCCCGGGCCAGCCGCTGTCCCCGACCCACCCGCTCCAGCAGACCCACGATTACAAGCGCAACGGGACGACGACGTTGTTCGCGGCCCTGGAGGTCCTCACCGGCAAGCTCAGCGCGAACGCCTTCTACCAGAAACACACGAACGTGGAATTCGTCGATTTCCTGGGCCGGGTCTCAGAGGCCCATCCCGGGGTTGAGCTGCATGTCATCTGCGACAATTACGCCACTCATAAGCATCAGAACGTGAAGGACTGGCTGGCGCAGAACCCCCGGGTGGTCATGCATTTCACCCCGACCAGCTGTTCCTGGCTGAACATGGTGGAGATCTTCTTCGGGATCATCACCCGTCAGTGCCTCAAACGCGGAACGTTCGCCTCAGTGAAGGATCTGGAAGAAGCCATGGAACAGTACATCAAGAACTACAACAAGGACGCCAAACCATTCACCTGGACCAAGTCAGCGGAGTACCTCTTAGGAAAGATGAAACGCAAACAAACCATTAACACGGAACACTAGGACCCCGCTCCGTGAAACGGACTGCGCTGCTCAAGTGTCAGGCGGTCAGCGCGGTCCAGCAAATTGGCCGCGACGGGATCCGGTTCAAGCCGGGCGCGCATCCGCAACACCTGCGGCAGCCACCAGAGGTCGTTGCGTTGGCAGGCGGCCGCCTCCGCCGCGCCCAGGACCGCCCGGGCCGATTCGTCCTGGCCGTCGTGAATCAACCGATCCGCCAGCAAGCTCAGCCAATACGGCATTCGGGCAAAGGAACCGCTCGAGCGCAATTGCGCAATGCCGGTCCGCATGGCGTGCACCCCGGGTGGGCCGCCCATCAGCCAGCCCTCCAAAATGAGTCCCCACTGACCGTAATACGCGAAATCGTACCGGCTGCAGAGCTGCCGCAGCTCCCGGGCGGAGGCCGCGAGCGACTCCGCAGCCACGCCCTGCCGCTCGCCGGACCCTGACGGCGAACCGCCGGCACGGATTTGATGCAGAACCGCAGCATAGGCGAGGGCAACCGCCTGACTGTAGGGATGCCCAACTGACGCGCCCTGTCCAATGCGTCGGCCGCCAACCGCTGGGCGCCGTCGTCGTCCCCGGCAAGCCAGTAGGCATGCGCGGACCATGCGCGCGCGTGCACCTCGACCCGGGTCCCCAAAATGTACGAATAGCCATCCGGGGACAAAGAGCAGGCAAGATCGAAATGGTGGATGGCCTCTCCGGCGTGGCCGAGGCTGGTGGCCGCCCCGGCATACGCAAAGTGCGCCTGCCCCGCGAGGTCCGGGAATGCCTTGGACAACTCAAGCGCCCGGGCACCAATGCGGTGAGCCAGGGCCGTTTCGCCCTGGACGAAGGTGGCCGCAAACAGCCCTATAAGACCCGCCAGCCGAATATGCGGACGGCCCAGCCGGTCGGCAAGTTCCACCATCCGTTCCACCGTCCGCCGCAATTGCACGGACGCATAGCCCCGCAGCGCGGTCAACGGCGCCGGCATCTTCTGCAGCACCAGGAGCTCGAGATCATCCGTTTCCGTCCCCTGGGGCAGCTGCACAATAAAATCCAGGCACCGCTGGTAGTCCTTCAGTGCCTGCGCGTTGGCGAAAATCCGGGTGGAGACGTCACCGGCACGCGCGAAGTAGTGCAGGGCGCGCGCCGGCGACCCGGCCTTTCGGTACTGCTCTGCCAATTGGGCGGCCACCGCGTCAGTGCTGCCGGAATGCAGCACTTCCAAGGCTTGTGCCAGCCGCCGGTGCAGCAGCCACCGCTGCGGCGGGCTCACCGACTCATACGCCGTTTGCCGCAGCAGGTCGTGCGCAAAATCATAACCGCCCGGCTGTTCGCGGATGATCCTGTGGCGCCATAATTCGTCCACGGCCCGCACCAGCGCCTGTTCGGTCATTCCGCCGGACTGGGCCAGTAGATCGAGGCTGAACTCCCTGCCCACCCCGGCAGCGAGTCCCGCAACCTCGCGCGCGACCGGCGAGGACTGCTCCATCCGGCGACGCAGCACGGCGCCCACATCTGTCGCGCCGGTCAATGCAGAAGCCAGGCCATCCCCGTCCCGTCCGCGCGCAGCTTCGACAATGTAGAGCGGATAGCCGCCCGTCGCGGCATGCAGCAACGCCCCCTCCTGGGTCTGCACCGCCCTGCCGCTCACCGCCTCAGCCAGTTCCGCAGTGTTCAGAGAATCGAGGGGCGTCAGTTCGACGTCGATTACCCAACCAGCCGACCGCAGGGCGCGCAGCAGCGCCACGATCCCCGCGTTGTCCTCCAGTTCCCCGGAGCGTGCCGTGGCCGCGACCAACAGTGGCGCCTCAGGTGCGTAGTCCAGCAGAAAGCCAAGCCAATTCATTGTTTCCTCATCGCACCATTGAAGGTCGTCGAGGATCAGCAGCGTCGGCCGGCCCGAGGCGAGGACAGCCTGCGCCAGACCCTCAAAGAACTGGTGCCGCTGCCAAGCGTCGATCAGGGCGTTGGCCGCGCTGACGCTGGCGGCCGGGCCAATTCCTTCGGGTCCGGCGTTCCCGGCGGTGGCGCCGTTCCCGGCGGTTCCGGCGGGCCCGGCGGTTGCGCCATTCCCAGCGGTTACGCCGGTTGCGCCGCTCCCAGCGTAGCCAGCGGTCCCGGCGTTGGCGGTGGTTGGCAGAAGCCGGGACACTTCCCCGCCCCAGGTTGCGTCCATGGTCTCGGCCACGGCCCGAAAATCCGGAGAGCGCAGCCACCCCGCCACGGGAGCGAGGGCAATCCGTCCGGATCCCGCATAGCAGCGGCTGCCCGCCGTCACGGCCCGCTGCGCCCGGACCGTCGTGGCCAGGGCCGCGACCAGGCGGCTCTTGCCCACACCGGCGTCGCCTGAGACGACAACCATTCTCGGCTGGCCTGATGCTGCCCGCTGCCACAGCGCCGCCAGCAGGGCTTCTTCCCGCTCCCGGCCGATCAGCGGAATATCGCGCGGGCGGGGCCCGGCCCAGTCCACCGCCGGTGGACCGGGTGCCGCGGCCATTGATGGACTCGGACCCGCAGCCCCGGATGCCGTCGTCGTCGGTCCTTCACCCTCCGCTGGCCGTCCTGACTCCGTCGCTCCCGTCCTCAGCGCTTTTGGCTTACCGCCCCGCGTCACTCCCGTCGTCGGCACTCCTGGCTTCCCGCCTGGCGTCGCTCGACCTCCCCGCGTCGCTCGGAACGCCGTCGGCGCTCCCAGCGTCGCGCCCGCCGCCGCCGCCGCCGTCGACGCCGCCGGCGGGGCGGTCGGCGAAGCTCCTTTGACAGCCCGGTCGGGAGCCGTTCCCAGCAGGCGCTGTGCCAGCGCACGTGTCCGTGTTCCCGGATCGATGCCAAGTTCCTGCTCCAGCACAGATGCACATCGGTGATAGGTCCGCACCGCCGCCGCCGTGTCGCCCGATTCAGCCTGCAGACTCATTAACGCCTGATAGCCGGCCTCCTCCAGCGGCTCCAGCTGGATGCGGCGCCGCATCGCGCCGATCGCCGTCGAACTATCGCCCAAGTTCCGGGCAGCAGCCGAGGCCAGATCACACAGCTCGATGCAGTGCCGCCGGAGCGTCTCGCGCTCCTCTAAAACCCATTCTTCATACAGGCCCGGCAACAGGTCACCCTTGTAGGCGTCTATGGCCGCGCATGCGTGCTCAAGCAGCGCGGGGCTGTTGCCCGCGGCGTCATACTCCAGCGCCTGAGCGCGTTCCACTTCGAAGTGCCGGACATCGACGAAGCACCCGCCGTCATCGTTCCAGCTCAGCGCGGCACCTTCGGCCTGCAGGGCCGTCTCCATTCCCGGAAGCTGGCGGAGATGATGCAGTTCGCGGCGCAGGTTGGTCCGGGCCTGGGACTCACTCGAATCAGGCCAGAGCAGGCAGGCGAGCTGCACACGCGGCTGGGCACGGCCGGCGTGCAGGGCAAGATAGATCAAAATTTCCAGTGCACGGGCGGACGCTGCCGGCGGCGTCGACGAAGCGCCCTGGACGGACACGCGCTGCTCACCCAGCGCATGGACACGCAGCATGTCACCCCCACCCTCCGGTGGTCGAATAGTCGCCCCGGCCGGCCAGTGCCTCAGTGGCGGACGCCGCGGCAAGGCGCCCACCATGCAACGGCCGGTTTGGTGTCCTCATTTTGGCACAGTGGCGGCCCGCCAACAACAGACCGGTCTCCGGCCCAGCGTGTGAGGCGGTCATCGGGCCCGGGACCATCGGCAGGGCCGGCGCCCAGACGGTTTCCGGAGCTGCTCGTCATATGACTGAGGACCCCCACCCACAGGTGGAGGTCCTCAGTTTACGAACTTACGCTTCGCCGCAGCGGGTGCGGCCAGCGCGGCTGCTAGTTGCCCGTGAGCTTCTCGCGCAGCGCAGCCAATGCCTCATCCGAAGCCAAGGTACCGGCACCGGTTTCGGCGACGGCGGGCTCGGAGGAGTAGCTGGTCGACGACGACGAACCGGAGTCGCTGTCACTGGTACCCGAAGCAGCAGCGTCGTCCTCGGCCGCATGGGCCACGACCTGCTTCTTGTGGGATTCCCAACGGGCCTGAGCATCAGCGTACTGCTGCTCCCAGACCGCACGCTGCGACTCGTAGCCTTCAAGCCACTCGTTGGACTCCGGGTCGAAGCCCTCCGGGTACTTGTAGTTGCCCTCTTCGTCGTACTCCGCGGCCATACCGTACAGGGCCGGATCGAACTCGGTGCTGTCGGCGTCGACACCCTCGTTGGCCTGCTTGAGGGACAGCGAGATGCGGCGGCGTTCCAGGTCGATGTCGATGACCTTGACGAACAGCTCGTCGCCCACGGAGACAACCTGCTCGGCCAGCTCCACGTGGCGCACGGCCAGCTCGGAGATGTGCACCAGACCCTCGATGCCGTCCTCGACGCGGACAAACGCGCCGAACGGAACCAGCTTGGTGACCTTACCCGGCACAACCTGCCCGAGAGCATGCGTGCGGGCGAAGGTCTGCCACGGGTCTTCCTGCGTGGCCTTGAGCGAGAGCGAAACACGCTCGCGGTCCAGATCCACCTCGAGCACCTCGACGGTGACTTCCTGGCCAACCTCGACAACCTCGGAGGGGTGGTCAATGTGCTTCCAGGACAGCTCCGAAACGTGCACCAGACCGTCTACGCCGCCCAGGTCCACGAAGGCACCGAAGTTGACGATGGAGGAAACGACGCCGGGACGGACCTGACCCTTTTCCAGCTTGTTGAGGAACGTGGAGCGAACCTCGGACTGAGTCTGTTCCAGCCAGGCACGGCGGGAGAGCACAACGTTGTTGCGGTTCTTGTCCAGCTCGATGATCTTCGCTTCGATCTGCTGGCCAATGTACGGAGCCAAGTCGCGGACCCGACGCATCTCGACCAGCGACGCGGGCAGGAAGCCGCGCAGGCCGATATCGAGGATAAGACCACCCTTGACGACCTCGATGACGGTACCGGCAACGACACCATCCTCTTCCTTGACCTTCTCGATGTCGCCCCAGGCACGCTCGTACTGCGCGCGCTTCTTGGACAGAATCAGCCGGCCTTCTTTGTCTTCCTTGGTCAACACCAGGGCTTCGACGAGATCGCCAACGGAGACAACGTCCCCGGGATCAACATCGTGCTTGATGGACAGTTCACGGGAAGGGATGACACCTTCGGTTTTGTAACCGATGTCGAGCAGAACTTCGTCGCGGTCAACCTTAACGACCGTACCTTCGACGAGATCTCCGTCGTTGAAGTACTTGATGGTGGCGTCAATAGCTGCGAGGAAGTCCTCAGCCGTTCCGATGTCGTTCAGGGCGACGACGGGGGCGCTGGTCTTCTCGGGGGTCGTGATGGTCATGTAGTAGGGACTCCGATGTGGATAGATGATTGGATGCGCGCACTACGCGCCCGTTTAGTCTAGTCGCATCGCGGAATGAATGGCAAAAGTACGACGGCGGTCAAAGGCCGTCCGGTCAGCCGAAGGTTCGCCGGTATGACGGCGGTCAATGGCCGTCCGGTCAGCAGGACATCCGTGGGTGCGACGGCGGTCAAAGGCCCTCCGGCCAGCCCAAGGTTCGTGGGCGCATGACCTAAAAGTCCGTGCGGCAACGCGGTGGCAATGGCGTCCCGAAGAGCCTGTCGAATTCGGCGGCGGCGCCGACTCTACGTTCGGTAATGGTTCCCGCAGCCGCGAGGATCTGGGCCGGAATTCCGGCCAGGTACAAGGAGCTTAGCTCGGCGATGCCCAGCTCCAGCTCCGCTTGGGCCGGTTCCTCCAGCCCGGTGACAGTTCCGGATCCTTTCGCCACATCCAACCGGTAAACCCCCTGCGCAAGCGAGAGCGGGTCGTTGACCTTGAGGGTGATGGAGCCATCCGTCCAGTAGTACCGGGCGCCAAGGGCCGCCGCCACGTCGAGGATGCGCAGCCACAGATGGTCCTCCACGCCTTTCACCTCGTAACCACGTTTGTCCGTCAGCGCCCATTCCAGCGGATCGTCCATCGGCGCACGTTTCCAGCTGACCCGCTCCACCAGATCAATCGATCCCAGGTAGCCCCACAGTGCAAGGTAGGCCTGCGGCGTGGTGGCCAGGAGATCCCGAACCGCAACTGTTGCTGGCGTCTTGTCCCAGCCAGTGAACTTGTAGGCGACGTAGCCGTCGAGGACGCCGTCGGCCCCGTAGTGGACGGCCGCACGGACGTTCTTATCCGGTTCGGGATGATCATAGGTCCAGGCCCCGGAAGCCAGGTAGCGGTAGGCGTCCTGGCGTCCGATGGAACCGAACGTGGTGGCATGGAGCTGTTCGAAGAGTTCCGGTTCAAGGTCCTTCAGCACCTGCGGGTCGGCGATATCCACCATGCCGCTTTTCGTGGAGCCCTTGAGCGAGAACTTCGGGCCTGAGTCAACCTGAATACTTCGGTAGTGCGTGGCCGGTCCAAAGCCGAAGCGGCCATATATTGTCGCTTCGGAGGCAGTCAGTGCAGCCACCGCAACGCCGTCGGCCTGGGCTTGGCGCAGATCAGTGCCGATCACCTTCCGCAGGATTCCACGGCGGCGGTGCGTCCCCCGGACTGTGACGGCGGTGATGAGGTGTGCCGGCAGCAGCGTGCCGTTTCCAACATTGAGGGTCTTGCGATGCGTTGCGTAGGTGGCCACCGGATACTCGGCATCCCACCCGCGCTCCGGAGCACGGCTGGCGTACGCACCCCAGAGGATCCGCCCGTCCTTTTCCTCCGACTCAACGAACTTTTCGATCGCCGCAGTGTCTCCAGCGCCGTCGTGGAAACCCAACATGACCGCATGCACCCATTTTACGGTGGCTGGATCGACGCCATCCGAGCCCTTACGGACCGGGAAACTCCGGATTTCGTAGGGAAAATTCTCACTGGGGTCAACGTTGACAGTCACGAGGGTTAACCCTAGTAGATCAGCAGCGGAGGCGACAATGAGGCGTGGGCCGGCACCCCAATGGACCGGTGGAACCACGATTTGGGAACGGCATCGGTGTCGGTGTTGCGGCTGGTTTTCCATCTTTTCCACGGTTTGCCACAATGTTGTTCGTTTGGACGGGACGTCGCGTTATTTTGTCGGACCCCTCTGGCAGAGTGGGGTTATGGACGGATCCGAGGATCAGGCACTGGCAGCAGCGATCGCGGCCGTGACCCTGCCCCGTGTCCCGGCCTTTGACCCCTCCGATCCCGTACACCGGTT
>NZ_JADPVH010000096.1 GCF_026932795.1 Paenarthrobacter sp. Z7-10
GCGCCACGCCGGCCACTGGGATTCTTCTGGGCGTCCATCACGAGGCGGACCGCCCTCTGGCGAAGCTCATCAGGATACTTCTTTGGTGCTGCCATGGTGCTCATCCTTTCAAGGACTCAACACCCTCCATTAAACCCGGGGCGGTTCACTGACGCACTAGCCCGGCGCGCAACGACGGGGCGGCGCTGGACAGCCAAAGCCTGACCCGATTCGAAACCTCATCCGGTACCACCGTCGTTGCTGCCGGCCACGAATGGTGCCGTAAAAGAGAACTGCCCCGGGGCGCGAATACTGCACCACCGGGGCGTGATTTTCTCCTGCGGTCTCAGGACAGGAGAAGTGCGCCGGACTGTCTCAGGGTCGGGCGACTGTCAGCCTCGGGGGTCTCACGTCCTCGGCGATGTAAACAACGCTACCCGAACAAGATAAGCCTGCTTACCAGTAGTCGGGTGTTGAGACGTAGGCGTCGGCAGGCAAATGCACTTATTGTGCCTGCGACATGAACTCAGCCACGAGGCCGCTGCCATCGCGTTAATCATCAGCCATGCTCGTTTCCGCTCCGCAGGCGCGGGGGCTTGTGCCGGTGTGCGCTGCACGATGCGGTACACCGTACTGCGTGCGACCTTGAACAGCTCGGCAATCTCGGTGGTGGTGTGGGCTCCTCCCCTATGGAGGGAGACGAGGTGGACCTCCTGACTCTTGCTGATTTTGGGTTGTTTGCCACGGAGGCGGCCCTTGGCCTTGGCAACCTGCATACCTTCCCTCGTACGCGCCCGGATAAGGTCGGATTCAAATTCGGCGACCATGGCCAGGACGTTAAACAACAGCCGGCCCACGGGGTCGCCGGGATCATGAATACTGCCGCCGATACTGAGCTTTACTCCCCGTTTGGTGAGGTCTTCGATGATGTCCCTCGCGTCCGGCAGAGACCGGGCGAGACGATCGAGTTTGGCGACGACCAATGTATCGCCCTCACGCATAGCGGCGAGGGCTTCGCGCAGGCCCGGCCGTTCCCTGTTCCGACCAGTCAGTCCGTGGTCGACGTAGATCTGGTCCGCCGGCACACCCAGGGCCGCGAGCCCATTCCGCTGCGCGGTCAGGTCCTGTTCGTTGGTGGAGACGCGGGCGTTATGTAGACGCTTTGGCCGTGTCTCATGGGCGGGTTTGCTGTGGCCATGGAATTGATGTTTTCCGGGAAATTTCGGTGGCCGTTCCTAGAGTGGCGAGTGTGACTTCTGTGCGGAGCTCTTCGGTATTCGTCCCGACCGGCGAGTCAGAGGCAGGCCAGGACGGCGTCTTAAGAATCGATGCTCGGTATGAGACAGAGACCGGGCTGGACGTGTCTCATGCCCACATATCGGGCGTAGCCGATGATGTGTGCGGTCATGGGGCAACTGTAGCGTTTGAGCCACCTCCACCGAGCTTTTATGCGGGCGGGGTATATGCGAATCCGTGAAACCAGCATCTGTATGGCTTTTTGGCTGTCAAAAAATTAGCGGATGGGTGTCGCGGTGGTGGACCGGCTTACGGGAACGGTAGTGCCCATAAACAAGTCCAGGCGATGATAGGAGTTCACGATGTTCCTCGCTGCGCCGGTGGCTCCCGGGATCACACCATCCGGGGGAGGCATGATTCTGCTGTGGACGGGCCCTGGGGCGGCCATTCTCGGCGGCATCAATGGCTACGACGCCGACGAGGCCGTCGTCGTTGCCGCGTGCGAATAGTTCACCCGGCTCGCACCTGCTCGGCTTCAAGAACAGCGGAGTGGGTGTGAAACATGGCACTGAAACCATCCGCGAGTACACGGATCTAAAGGGCGTGCATCGATACCAACGACGAGCCCATGGCCGACGTGGCGGGACGACGGCATGCGGCTGGCTTTTGTCTGATACTCGTCAAATTTGGCTTCGCGGATGACCACTACTGCCGGGTCAGTTTCATGGCGTGTCAAATGGTCAGTGGTCTCCGCCCGTGGAACGGATTCAACCGGTGAAAGCAACACCTGTACCTGCGCTAGGGGACCAATATGCGTTCTTTGGTCCCTCCCGATTGGGGTGGTCTTTTGCGCATTAACATAAGTCGAAGCATTTGGCAACCTGTTATGGGCAGATGTCTCGTACGATCTCGGTAACGTCGTGGTTGGGGCTATCCGGTTACTTGGGGGGTACACTGCACCGATGTTCCTGCTGTAGCCGCACCCCTAAGCTTGAGGTCTCCTAATGAACACATCGCCTTCCACCAACGCGCGCAAAATTCGTGCCCGAAAAATCGTTGCCTTCAGCGCTGCCCCGCTGGCCCTTCTCGTAGCGGGCTCCATGGTCTGGCAGGGATCCTACGCGGCGTTTTCAGCAACTACACGTAACTCCGGAAGCTCCTGGAGCACCGGTCAGGTCACCTTGACCGATGATGATTCCGGTCGAGCCGCGTTCACGGTGAACAATTTGGTCCCGAGCCAAACGGGCCAAAAATGTATTGTAGTAACCTCATCCTCAACTGTGGCCGGTGAAGTGCGCACATACGTGCAGAACCTGGCGAAGTCCGCCCAGGGTTTGGAAGATCACCTCAAGATGACGGTGGATATCGGTACGGGCGGTTCCTTCAATGACTGCACCGGTTTCACTGCCACGTCTACTCCGATCGCCGCTCAACCGCTGACAATCCTTTCCACGGCGAACAACAGCTACGCGACCGGTGGGACTTCCTGGAAGACGGCTGGGACACCCGGGGAAACCAAGTCCTACCGTGCAACTTGGACTTTCGACACAACAGGGATGACCCAGGCGCAGGTTGATGCACTACAGGGCGCGCAGACCAGCGTAGATCTGGTGTGGGAACTGCAAAGCAACGCCCCCACACCCTAACCGGTAGGAATGAGACCACGCAGGGCGATCATCGCAGGGAAGCGTAGCCGACGCCGCCATGAGCCGTGGCGGGACGGCTGGACTTGGCTGGTGTTGGTCACACTAGCCAGGGTTTACCTGATGTTCCTTATCAGCCTTACCGCCTTGGCCCTGGTTCCTGCTCTCTTCGGTGGGCACGGCTCGATCGTACAAAGCGGGTCCATGAAACCGGCGATCAGCCCGGGCGACGTCGTCCTCTCCACCAGCCTGCCCCAAGGGTCACCGGTTCCGGTGGGACGCGTCGTACAGTTCCACAGCCCGTCAGAAGCCGAACCGGATGGCGTAGCGAAGTTACGCCTTCACCGCGTCATCGCGGTGAACCAGGACGGCACCTATAAAACTGCCGGAGATGCGAACGCCGACGCCGACAGCGACCCCCTGACCAGGGCGCAAATCACCGGGGAAGCTCGGCTGCTCATACCTTTCGTCGGGCTGCCCGGTTACTGGATGGCCACAGGCCACTTTGCTCCCCTGGTGTTGTGGGTTCTGCTGACCCTGACCGCTCTCGCTGTCCTGATCTTTGACCGGCCAACGCCCGCTGCAGGACCCCCGGATGATCCGCAAACCCATACCCGCCGCCGATTCTTTGTCCTCGGCGGCGTAACGGCAATAACGACCCTGGTCATGATTCCGCACCCACGTGCCACAGCGGCATTTACATCCCGGACATCGAACGTGGCCAGTACCTGGAAAGTCGCGTCCCAGGCATCCCTGAGTATCGGCCGCGCAACCGGATACGCCTTACTGGCTTCCTCCGGAATCACCAACAACGGCTTCTTCGGCGGTGGAACATACATTTCGGGCAGCATAGGTACCAGCCCCGGGACAACAATCACTGGCTTTTACAACTGGAACGTCTCCGGAAGCGCGGACCGCAACACCACCGCGGCCCGTAATGCCCAAACGGACGCACTGGCCCTGTACTCCGCAGCAGGAATACGGACCACCACAGCGACACGCCCCCCACCCTGGTCGGCACCATAGGCCCCGGCGTCTATGCCTCCACCACCGGAGCCTTAACCATCACCGGCACCCTCACCCTCGACGCTCGCGGAGATCCCAGCGTCATTTTTATCTTCAAAGCCAATTCCTTCACCGCCGCAACCAACAGCGCCATTAGGCTCGTCAACGGCGCCTCAGCAAGCAACATATACTGGCGCATCGCCGGGCCCATCACCCTGGGCACAGACAGTACCAACATCGGAAACTACTTGGCCGCCACCAACGCAACACTGCAAGCCAACAGTCAACTCACGGGACGACTGGTTTCCCTGAGCGGATCCATAACCATCACCAGCACCGATGTCGCGCTGCCCTAAAGTCAGACGCTTCGTGAAAGACCTAATCGCCACTCGGCCTGCTATGCCGGAAGAGGTTTCCCCTGCGGACCCCTGCTGGCACATCCTCCATCAACAAGCTGTACGCTGCTGGGTACGCGTCTCAGCGATGCCTTAGCGTACGATTTTTTCCGTTTTCTGCGGCGCCCTAAACTAGAACCACTGACCTGCACGGTGTCGAGAAACTCCACCACTCAGCGGGACGTGACCAACGTGAAGGAGCAGCGGTGCTGGAATCAACGAGCGTAACGACGGAACGTGTGCCGTTTCAGGAGCGGCAGACCTGGGCCCAGGTGCACGCGTCAGCGAATCCTGTTGTCGGCGCATTGCCTCTCATCGTTGTGCACGGCGGCCCGGGCATGGCCCACAACTACTTGAAGAACTTGGCTGCGCTGACGAGCACGGGCCGCACGGTCATCCTCTATGACCAGCTTGGCTGCGGCAACAGCACGCACCTGCCCGACGCTGCCGTTGATTTTTGGACCCCGCAGCTCTTTATTGACGAATTTCATAACCTGCTAAGCCACTTCGGAATCAGCGAGTATCACCTGCTCGGCCAGTCCTGGGGGGGGATGCTCGGAGTGGAGATCGCCGTTGCGCGCCCCGCTGGCCTCGCCAGTCTCAGCCTCTGCAACGCACCGGCATCCATGCCTTTGTGGGTGGAGGCTGCCAACGAGCTTCGCGCCCAATTGCCGCAGGAAACGCAGGATGCCTTGAGCCGTCACGAAGCGGATGGCACCCTGGATGACCCGGAGTATCTAGCAGCAACGATGGAGTTCTACGAGCGTCACGTCTGCCGCATTGTGCCCACGCCAGAAGATTTTCGGGAGAGCGAAGCGCAGATGGAAGCTGAGCCCACGGTGTACCACACCATGATCGGGCCCAACGAATTCCATATCCTCGGCACTCTTCGCGAGTGGAGCATCATCGACAGGCTCGACCAGATCACCGCGCCAACGCTGGTCGTGGCTGGAGAGTTCGACGAAGCAACGCCGGCAACCTGGGCGCCGTTCATCGACCGTATTCCGGATGTGACGAGCCACGTGTTCCCCGGTGCAAGTCACTGCTCTCATCTCGAGCAGCCCGAGGCTTTCCGTGCGGTGGTCTCGTCATTCATGACGCAGTTTGACCAGCAGGATTGATACACGCTCCACTGAGTGCACCATCACAGCTTCACTGCGGTTTAGCACACCCAGCACGCAGTTCTGCCACCCCAACAGAAAGACAATGATGTCGATAACAGAAACTCCAGACCCGCCGCTTCCATGTGCTGCCGCCGGTGCAATGACCTTTCATCGTTCAAGGAGGGACGTACTGTGAGCAAGGATCCAGCACGGGTCGAGGGCGCCGAGCACGAGCTCGAGGAGTTTGGCTACGCCCAGGAGTTGAAACGCTCGATGAGCCTGACCGATGTGGTGGTCTACGGCCTCATCTACATGGTGCCGCTGGCGACGCTGCCGGTCTTCGGCATCATCTACAATTTCTCCGGCGGAATGCCAGCACTGGTCTATCTGGTAGCCGCAATCGCAATGTTCTTTAGCGCGCTCAGCTATAAGGAGATGGCGAAAAAGTTCCCGATCGCTGGATCGGTCTATTCCTACGTACGCATTGGCCTCAATCGGTTCGTGGGATTTCTGGCTGGCTGGGCGATCCTGCTCGACTATCTGTTGTTGCCTGCGTTGCTGTCAGTGTTCGCGGCGGCGGCGATGGTTGCGGTGGTGCCCGCCATTCCGGCTTGGGTATGGATTGTGGTGTTCGTCGTGCTCGCCGCGGCAATTAACCTCCGAGGCATCGGCCTGACTGCCGGAATGAACAGGGTGTTCCTCGCCATTCAACTCATCGTGCTTCTCATCTTCGTGGTCGGCGCACTGATCGCGGTGGCGCAGGGAAAGGCCGCGTTCACGCTCGATCCGATCTTCCAAAGCGCGCAGTTCTCCTGGGCGATCGTCTTTGGTGCTATTCCGATTGCGGCTCTCAGCTTTATCGGGTTCGACGCGATCTCCACGCTGAACGAGGAGGCCAAGGGTGGCGGGGCCGCGGTCTCGAAGGCGACCATGATTGTCCTGTTCGCCATCACGATCATCTTCGTGGTGCAGGTGTACCTTGCGGCGATCTTTGTACCGACCGGCACCATATTTGCCGCGGGTGACGCCACCAACAACGCCTTTTACAACATCGCGGGGGATGTCGTGGGGCCGTGGTTCAAAGTGGTCATCACGTTGACCAGCGCACTGGTCGCGATCTTCGCGAACTCGATCGCGTCACAGGCCACTTCGAGCCGATTGGTGTTCAGCATGGCTAGGGATGGGCAGCTACCACGGGTGTTCTCCCGGGTCAGCGCCAAGCGGCAGATCCCGCGCAACGCGATGTTCCTCATCGCCGGTTTATCCCTCGTCATCGGCATCGTCGGTACCAGCGAACAGGAATTGCTCACGACCCTCGTCACGTTCGGAGCCTTGACCGCATACATTTTGTTGCACGTCGCGGTCAGTGCACACTTTGGCGTGAAATTGCGTAGTCGGCGCCTATTCGTGCATTGGATCTCTCCGGTGCTCGGGATTCTGGTGCTCGGTTATGCGTTGAGGAGTGCCAACGCCAACGCAAAGGTGCTCGGCGTGGCTTGGTTGTTGATCGGTGTGGGGATCGCCTTGTACTTCCGCTTCTCGAAAAAGGGTGCGATGCAGGCTGAATCTGAGCGCCACGATCACGAACGAGCTGTGTAAATCGCCGGAGATCGATCGGTTCGCCCCCGAGATGCTCGTCAGGCCGAGAGCAGGGGGCGGATCCGATCGAACTCCTCGCGATGCCGCGAGACGGCGATGTCGAGGTCATACCCGCTCTGGAGATTCATCCAGCCACCGTGAAAGCAGCCGTTAACCGTGACCCAGGAACAAAACCCCACCGGCGGGGAGCCGGGACCTGCAGCGTCCGAGGGCATACCGGACGGTGCGGCTGCAGCTGGCTCCGGGGCAGCGTCCGGGCAGCCAGCCGAAGTCCGGCTGCACACGCTGCATTCACTGCGGTCCAGGCTTTTGCGCCCGCTGCCCGGGGCCCAGCCGCGGATCCGTTTCGAGCTGCCACCGGAAACCCTGATGGAAGCCGCGGCGGAGGCGGAAGCTGCACGGCTGGACATGCCGGGCCCACGGATGGCGGTGCGGCGGCCGATCTACATGGGGTTTATGGGCGCCGTGGGCGTTGGCCTGGCGTTGTTCCTGTACTACGTGATGACCAATACGGCACAGTTGCTGTTGTGGATGCTGGCGGCCCTGTTCATCGCGCTTGGTCTGGACCCCGTGGTGCGCTGGCTCGAGCGCCGCAAGGTCCCGCGGCTGGCGGGAATCGTGCTGTCCCTGGCCGTCCTGGTGGGCCTGCTGGCGGCCTTTTTTGCCACCCTGATCCCCACGATCGTAGGGCAGACAACTCAACTGATTGCCAACGCCCCCGGATGGATCAGCGACTTCCTGAACTCTGACTTCTTTAAGAACGTCGATACCCAGTACCATGTTCGGGACCAGATCAATGTCCAGGTGG
>NZ_JADPVH010000097.1 GCF_026932795.1 Paenarthrobacter sp. Z7-10
CCCAGCTCGGAGGCGACGGTGGCTATCGGACGGCCGGAAGAAATAACGAGATCAACGGCATCGGCTTTGAATTCATCAGAAAACGTTTGACGGGCGGACATGGGCACAATCCTTTCAAACTGTGTCTCACATCAGTAGTACACCTCACCTGCAGCGCTAAACGTCGTTTAGAGTTCGAGCAGTAGGGTGTCTGAGCCGCCGTTGCGGCCGACTTTGCGGAAGGCCAGACATTCGTACAGCGCCCTGGCCCTGTTTCCGTCCTTAACGCTGAGACTGATAGCCTGCAAACCCTTGGATACACCCTGGCTGATCAAACCCTCCATGAGGGCCGTTCCAACTCCCCTGCCACGGTAGCCGGGCAGGACACCAATGGTCAGTTCCGGGATCTCTGGCGCTACGAACCCATATCCGGCGTCTTCGACGGCGAAAATGCGACACCAGGCAGCGCCCAGCGGCACCGCATCTGCCGTCTCGGCTACGACACCGAAGTCTCCAGGCCTGCGCCAGCCCTCCAGATAGTGCGACAACTCCGGGGTCCTCATGATTTGTTCGTGCGTGAACCGGGCTTCTCCACTCCAGTTCATCGCTTCATAAGCCGCTGCCGCCAGCACGCTCAAGTCATCAGCGGTCGCCCCGCGAATAATCATCTGTTCGTTCCCCATGTTCATCAGACTAACCCCGGAGCTTAAGGCCGGTTTCCTTCAAAACGTCCCCGCCCTACTATCCGCTTCCCTAGAACGCGGAGACTCCGGTTCGGACACTCCCCTGCGGAACCGGATGCGCGGATCTCGCGTAACCTGACTGTCTCCGATGTTGCCCCGAAGCCCGGGCGTTTGAGGCAACCACAGAGGCAACCTTCGGGACGGGTAACTCGTCCGACTCAGGGATTCCATGCTCAGGTACCGGTACACGGTGGCACGGCATGCCCCGATGATCTTTCCAATATCGGCTGGCTCGATTCCCCGCGCCTTCAGCTCATGCGCGCGCTGGACCTTCTCGTGCTCAGCTGTGACCTCCCGGCGTCCTGCCTTTCGGCCGGCGGCCGCGGCCGCCGGCCATGCCGGCCCTGGTCCGCTCGGAGAGCTGGTCTCGTTCAAGCTGGGCGAAGGCAGAAATAATGGTGACCATGGCCTGGGCGATCGCTCCCCCGACCTCGCTCTCAGGGTCAGTTGCAATGCCATCCCGCCAGCGAGCGGAACTTGATGCCGCGGGGCTTAAAGTCGTCCAGCAGCTCCAGCAGGTGGTGGGTGTTGCGCCCGAGCCGGTCCAGCTTCCACACTACGACCCCCACCGCGACCAGGGGTCTGAGGAGGATCGGTACGGAAATTCACGTTTAGGTGATGTCCCTCAAAATGTCTTGACCCGTCGAGTTGGGGTACACCCCAAACAGACGTAAACCCGATGTAGCGCGACCCCAATGAATACGTGTCAACTGTGAGTCGCAGCGATAAGTGGCGTGATTTCTGCACCGCTTAGTGGCCGATGAGCAGGGCCTCGCGTGCAGCGTCCACAACTTCCGGTGTGAGTGCGTCGAGGTGGTTGAGCGCTTGGATGCGTTCGATTTGGGTAACTAGCCGGTCAACGAGGCGGAAGTTGCCGCCGGTGATTCGGTAGCGATCGCGGTCGTGCGACCGAGTCCACTGTCCTCCGATTGGTCGCCGGCGGGGAGCCATCTGGTCAGGACGGCATTGAGCTCCTCCGGGGTGAGGGGCCGGTATTCGTGGGCGAAGCCAATGCGGCTGTAGAGCTGCGGGTAGCGGGCGAGGCGTTTTTCGATGCCGGGCATGCCGATGAGGATTACGCCCATGTTGTGGCGGTCGAAGTAGTCGCGCACTTGCTCCAGGCCGGTTGTTTTGAGCCGGTCGGCTTCATCGATGATAAGCAGCTCGGTGAGGCCGCTGGAGCGGGAGTCCGTGTGGACGTAGGGGTCGACGACGCCGTGCTCGTGGTAGTCGATGCCGAAGGAGATCCGTTGGCACGCGTTCGGCAGGCCGCGGTATATTTCCCGAATGGTCGCAGCGACGGTGGGCGTGAAGAAGGCGGTTCGTGCCTTGAGGACGCGCTCGGGGACGGGGCCGAGGTCGTCGTCGAACGGGCTTTGCCATTGTTCCCATTCGTCCACGCCGGCATAGTGGCGGGCAGACAAAGTTTTTCCGACACCGGGTGGGCCCCAGCAGAGTCCGACGTAGCGGTGGGTGCGGACGGTGTCCGCGAACTCGGTGAATCGGCGGTGCTCCCTCGTCGTCTGGAACGGGGGCAGACCTGGTCGTGTTGACGGCACGTGGTTGACCTCGCCGAACGTACCGGAGAGAAACCGGCGCCCGTCGTCATTTTTGCCCAGGAGACTGTGGCCTATCTCAGTCGGTGGCATAAAGACGCAATCCTGATCGCGGGGCGGTTACCGGCGGCGGAACGGGCTCCGGTTCGTCGACGTCAGTAGGCGCGTAACGGGTGTCGGCGGGAAGGGCGTCCGCGAGGCTTCGCCGTTGTCGAAGCTGCTGCTTCAAGTCTCGGCGGCGTTGCGCACGGACGGCCTGGAGTTCCTGGAGCGAAACGGAGTCAGCGGCAAGTTCAGGGGCGATAGCCCGGCAGAGGAACGTGTCCTCGAAGTAGACCCGGATCTCGGCGACGTCCCGCGGGTTGAACCGCACGGTGACGTTCTCGCCCACGTAGGCAGCAAGAACCGGTGAGACGTAGCGCGTCGAGGCGAACTGAATTCCGTCGCGCTGAACCTTCCGTGTCGCTGCCGCGGTAAGAAGGAGAAGGTCGAGGTCCTCGAGGTGGGCGGGGCTTCGTGGGATGAACCCGGACGCCGCCCACCGCTGCGAGGGCGCTTCGCCGGTTTGGGAGTGGGGACGCTCGTTGTAGTCGGTGACGATGAATTGTTCAAATATCCCGTCGAGCTGTCCCAGGGTCAGCGTCGGCGCGGTGATCGGGTGTCCGTTGGTCCCATGCGGGATATGGCCCGGAAGGTGCGGGAGCAGTTCCGTGGTGACGGTGCCGTAGAACCGTTCGATCTTCCCGCGGCCCTGCGGGACACCAATCCGGGAGTGGATGAGCCTGATATGGGTATCGAGGCAGACGCGCTCCAGCCGGGCCGAGGTGAAATCCGATCCGTGGTCGCTGTAAAGCACCTCGGGCAGGCCGCAAATGGGCCACGCCGGGTTCGCCTTCCGGTTGACGGCCTGATGCAGGGCAAGCGATGTTTGCTCTGCTGTCGGAGCACCGATAAAGACGGTGTAACCGGCGATGCCGCGCGAGTAGTCATCGAGGACGATGGTCAACCAGGGCCTGACCGGTGTCCCTGCTTTGTCGAGGACCTCGACGTCGAGGAGGGTGTGGTCAACTTGCCACTGCTCGTTCGGGTGCCCTGCATTTCGGCGGAAGACCACCTCGAACCGGTCCCGGTACGCGGCGTCGCCCTGCTGGGCGAGGGTGCGAAGACCCGGGTCTAGGGCCGCGATGACCATTCGGACGCTGCTGTAGCTCGGTCCGGCAAGGCCCCGGTCGCGGGCGATGTCGCTGACCCGGCGGTGGATGAATGCGGACGAGGGTTCCGGCCGACGCAGAGCCAGGGCTTCGATTGTCTCGATCAGCTCGGGCACAATTCGCCTCGTACCACGGTCGACCCGGCGGGGACGTTCCAGCCCATGCGACGTGGAATCACTGCGGTCCTTACTCGCCCAGCGGGACAGCGTTCGAAGTGGCACTCCGGACTCGGCCGCGATGCGGGCCCACGGGACTCCGTCGTCGTGTTGGCGCAGGAGGGCGAATTTCGTCTCGACCGTTCTCTGCACCATGAGAAGTCATCGCCTATGCCGGGGCGACGTCTTCGCCGAGGTGGCGGTAGATGGTTCCGCGCGAGACCCCGAACGTCTCCGCGATCTGCTGCACCGTGTAGGTCTTCTCGTCATACATCGCCCTCGCCTGACGGGCTTTCGTTGCCGTCATCTTTGACCGGCCACCGCCCTTCCGGCCACGGGCTCGAGCAGCAGCCAGCCCGTCCTTTGTGCGTTCGACGATCAAGTCGTGCTCGAATTCCGCGATCGCGGCGAGCATATGAAAGAACAACCGCCCGCCCGGAGTGGTGGTGTCGATTCCCTGTGACAGGGCTTTCAGGCCCACGCCTCGACGCTCGAGCCCGTCGACGACCTCTTTCAGGTTCCGGACGGACCGGCCTAGCCGGTCAAGCTTCGTCACGACAAGGGTGTCACCGTCCCGGAGGTAGTCGAGAGCGTCATCTAGGGCCGGCCGTTTCGCGAGGACCCCGGAGGCGTGCTCGACGAACACTTTCTCGCACTCTGCCGAGGCAAGGGCATCCCTTTGCGCGTCGAGATTCTGTTCTCGAGTCGAGACGCGCGCGTAACCGACAGATGCCATGAACAAACTGTACCGCCAAGGTGCGTCACAGCACATAGCTCTCGGACACGGCTCATGACACACGACGCGCCGTTCCGAGTACTCGAGCCGGCAAGCGTTCCATGGACGGCCGTCTATGAGAGCGACCATGGTGGCATCTTCTTGCTTAGCTCGACGGGTCGTATGGTAGTTTCCGATCGTTGTTTGGTAGCTTACGAATTGAAGGGATGCCACATGAATCACAAACGCGTCGCTCTGGTAACCGGAGCTAACCAGGGTTGATACTGATGATGACCATGACAATGATCGAAGCGGGGTCACTTGCCGGGCCCAGCCCCTCAACGGGAGGGATCACGAACCCAATAGTGGTAGTAATTGTGGTTGTTTTTATCCTGTGTATGGGGCCGTTGGCATACTTCTTCGCCGACGAAAATAAGCATTAGATCCGGGGGCGTGCAACTGATGATGACCATGACAATGATCGAAGCGGGGATGCTCGCCGGGGGCGTAGGCGGCGTAGCTGAAACCTCAAACGGCTACAGTTTGAGTATCGCAGCGACCATAGCTGCATCAGTGTCTGGTGTCGGGATACCTGCGGCCATTGGCCTGATTTTGGGCCTTGCTGCAGAGGCAACGTTAATCGCAGTCCAGGTGGACAATATCCGCCGTGATTGTAATTTGTGACGCGGAAGTGGCAGATCGCAAGAAGTCGCTGACAATCCTTCTATTTTCAGCTGCAATATGTGCATCAGTCGGAGCCATATTCGGTTTCATTTCCGGCCATGGTTTGACTGGTGGTGCAGGTTCGCTGTTGGCAGCGGTGCTGGGGGTGGCCGCTGTTCTGGCTCGCCGAACAGGGTAGCCATGGGTGCCTTCGCTCGAACGCTGCACTACGTTGCAGCTTCGGTGGAGCAATGACCCCATCGGAAACTCGAGCACCTCTATACGTCAGGCAATAAGCCCTGCGAGCACCCGCGCCCGCTACGAGATGGGCCTTCCGGGACTACTTGACCGGCCACATAGCGCTGCGGAAACCGTGCCACTTACCGCTGCAACTCACACAAGTGACAATTTTCAGTTCCATCCTGATTTGGCATCGAGCTGTAACTTAAACGAACGTATAAATGACAACGGAAAGCAGGGGCCATGCTGATCGGATACATGCGGGTATCGAAAGCGGACGGATCGCAAAACACCGACCTGCAACGCGATGCACTCGTGACGGCGGGAATTGATCCGTCGAACCTCTACGAGGATCACGCCTCCGGGAAGAAAGATGACCGACCGCAACTGGCGGCCTGCCTCAAAGGCCTGCGTGCCGGGGACACGTTGCTGGTATGGAAACTGGATCGCCTCGGACGCGATCTGCGCCACCTGGTGAACACCGTCCACGACCTCACCGAACGCGGCATCGGCCTGAAGGTCCTCACCGGCGAGGGAGCGGCCATCGATACCACCACGGCATCGGGGAAATTGGTTTTCGGGATCTTCGCCGCCCTGGCCGAGTTCGAACGCGCCCTCATCTCCGAACGCACCGTCGCCGGACTTACTGCGGCCCGTGCCCGCGGACGCAAGGGCGGTCGGCCGTACAAGATGACCCCGGCCAAGGTGCGCCTGGCGTTGGCCGCGATGGGCCAACCCGAAACCAAGGTCAGTGCCCTGTGCACGGAACTCGGCATCACCCGCCAAACCCTCTACCGCCACGTCTCCCCGATAGGGGAACTGCGAGTTGATGGGAAGAAGCTCCTGAATGCGAAATAAGGTCCGCGCAGGCGGCTTCTGAAACTCGTGCAGACGACTTCTGAAACTGACAGACGGTCACGACGTCCGCGACGGACAGCTCGGCGCCCTACGCGAGCCCGCCACCTGACACCAGCCGCGGGTGCTTAGCGCACGATCCTGCGC
This sequence comes from Paenarthrobacter sp. Z7-10, assembly GCF_026932795.1. Classification (GTDB taxonomy): domain Bacteria; phylum Actinomycetota; class Actinomycetes; order Actinomycetales; family Micrococcaceae; genus Arthrobacter_M. Next base: position 6,265 of record NZ_JADPVH010000097.1, read on the forward strand.
CGTTGCTACCCACCCCGGTATGATGGCTTGATGGCTTAACAATTGTTTCACAGTCGATAAGGAGATTGAGCAAATGTCGCGTATTTTGATTATCCTATTAACGCTGGCGGCGGCGGCGGTTCACTTCAAATTCTTTATTGAGGATCCAAGTAGCGGATTGATTTATGGTCTTAGCGGCATTGGATATTTGGGGCTGTTGGGGCTGGTCTATCTACCCTTTCCCTTTTTGGAAAAACTACATGGGCTAGCCCGGTGGTTGTTGGCGAGCTACGCGGCAATAATCATCGTGGCCTACATCGTCTTTGGGATCCAACATAAGCAATGGACTGTTCCGCTTGGACCCGTGACCGTGTTGATCGAACTGATTCTAATCGTACTTTTGGTAGTTGAAGCGCGACAACCTACCGACGCATCAGCAACTACCTCTTAACCTCGATCCACCGATGTTGATGGGTGTTGAGCGCGTCGTAGCGCGAGAAGGCCCTCGTGTTGCAGGAAAATGGGACTTGCTTATGGTTCCGTTTTCCACCAAACGAAGGGCATCTGGTAGATGCGGAGCACGGACAACCCACCTCTCAACACTCCCCTTCACAACCCGGAAGATTCACTTACCCGTGCAGCCGAGGGGCGGAACATCTCGAGCATCAACTCCGTTGGGAAAAAACGGGAACCGTTCAGCTGCAACCAACAGCGCATTTACGCCCGGATCACAAACCGGCGCCGTTAGCGCCGGATTCTGTTCCATTGTTCGTGACGGGCCTTCTCGAAGATGTCTGTGATGATCGTGTTTTGCTCCTCCGGACCGTAGACACGGGAGCCCATTCGCCGCCCTCAACTAGGATGGAATCGGGGTCGAAGAGGACGACCGGACTTCCATCTGAGTGGGTCACGGGGTGGCCGGCCTCATCCGTTTCATACTTTTCGTCGTAGTAGTCGTCAGACGGATTTGGTGGGCCAGCTCCGGGGGCAAGAAACCCAAACTTACCCCTGCTGAGGGAAAGCCCCTCGTGATGATTTACCGGCGTGGGCGGGCATACAACCGAAAAGTTCGCCGAATTGTTCATGGTAGCGCGGAGCACGGTGTGGTTTACCGGATCATTCAGCACACACCCGGGCCTAACCTCGATCTTTCATCGGGATCGGTTGGCGGAGGGTCAGGGCTTACTGGCTGCCTGATTTCCTGAATTGTTTCATCGGGGTACGACGTTTTGCCCGATGGGTCTCGGGTGGGATTGGTTTCCACTGGTTCCAGGGGCTGTTTTAGCTTCGTCGGGACGGGTGATGACGGTTTTCAGCCGGGGGCCGGCAGTGCCCGGATGCGGTCCAGGGCCTGAAGGATCGCTGGTGTTTCCGGGGCATCGGCGGCCAGGTGGAGGATGAAGCGGCGGCCGGTGTGCACGATTCTGCCGGCCGTTTCAAAGATCCTGGCCCGCAGCCGTTTGGGCTCCCAGCGCCTGGCCGCGGTGCCGGTCAGGGCGAGCATCTGGGTCCAGGCC
>NZ_JADPVH010000098.1 GCF_026932795.1 Paenarthrobacter sp. Z7-10
ACAACGGCGATCGCCGAACTCTGCGAACAACTCACCAGCACCCAAACCCGATACCCCGACACCGAGCTCATCCTGCGCTACGCGGTCAAAAACCGTACCTGAGCCCACCCGTATTAACTCACCATGTCAGGAGCCCTGGGGCTCCGAAAGTGCAAATAGCACCGACGGCGGGCACTGCGGTGGAAACCGCCACCCCGACCATGCCGCTTTTAGGGCAGCGCGCAGCAATGGAAAACGTCATTTGATTCTCTCTTTTCAGTCGAAGGGGACTCTGCTGTCGGGGGCTGACGGCTTAGAACGATGGGGGTGTCATAGCGCCAATCAGGACGGCGGTCCGTTGTCGTTGAATTGCGGTACCAGCGCGGCAGCGACGAGTCATAGGTCAGGGAATCGCCTTCATCGAGTTCGTAGCCAAGGCCGGCAGTCGCGAATGGCTATGCTCCGGGTTTCGGATTAACGACAGCTTCGGTGACCGCTCCGGGAGCGTTGTTCCATGTGTCCAGGATTTTCTTGTAGTCCCCGTCTTTGATCAGTTTGTTTATGACTTTGGCAACCAGGTTAGCCATCTCAACGTCGCTTTTTGCTACCGCGATGCCTTGAATGGCTGCGTCGTAGACGTCGCCCAGCGGCTCCAACTGCTGCCCCGTTTGAGAAATGGCGTAGTACGTGATGGGCGAATCGGCGAGCATCGCATCAACGCCACCGTTAGTCAGCCGCGTTGTCACGTCGGCTTGAGTTTTCAAACTGATGACGTTAATCGGGGTCTTTCCCGCGTCGACGCATGCCTTCGACCGGTTGGTTAAGTCCGGTTCTTCTTCGATCGTGCCGGTCTGGACTCCCACGGTCTTGCCGCAAACATCATCCATACTGAAATGCTTGGGGTTGCCCTTCTGCACCGCCCACAGCACGCCGGCATTAAAGTAGCTGACCATATTAACGGCTTGGAGACGCTCCGGGGTGATTCCCAAGGAGGCAATCGCCACGTCGTATTTTGCCCCTAACCCCGGTAAAATACTGGGGAAGGCGGCCACATGGAATTTAGCTTCGAGACCCAGCGTCGCCGCGATCGCCTTGCCAAAATCGATCCCGTATCCCATCGAAGTCTGGCCGTCGTTTCCACCGGTGAATTCGGCGGGAGCATATCCGGTACCGGTACCAATATCCAACGCGCCTTTAGCCTTGATGTCTGAGGGAAGCATGCTGGCGAGATTCTCGTCTTTGGGGACAGAATCTGCACTGAAGCTCCCGGGTCCTGAAGGAGCTCCGGCTCCGGATTGGGAGGCCGAGGTGCAGCCGGCGGTGGCCAGGCAGATGACGATGCCAATGGCTGCGAGTTTGCCCAAAGCCAGCTTTGTTGTTCGTGTGGAAATCTGAATCATCGTTTCATCCTCTGGACGAGATCTAGTCGCGAACTCTTCTGAAATCAAGTGGTTGACCTGTGCCGCACAGCCTAGGCCTGCCCGGTCCGACGCGCTATAGCCGCGAATTTTCTCGATTCTACTGTGCCACGGTCCGGACCTGCTCCGAGAGTATGCGTCCCCCAGTGACGCCCGCGCCACCTCCCCGCCCTTTCCCCCATTTTTGAAGGCGTCGCCGAACGGCGAGCATGGACGGGATGCCCAAACGCTGGATTGGACCACCGGAATGCTGCATGATCCGGGAACGCTACCCCGGGAAACGGGCTTGGCGTATAGTAAGCACACTGACAATCGATCTATTATTGTCATTTCTGTCGTTCCGGTTGAAGGAGACGTAGTGAGCACAAAGGTCGAGAAAAATATTCTGGTGAACGTGCCGGTGAGCATTGCGTACAACCAGTGGACCCAGTTCGAAGACTTCCCCCACTTCATGGGTGGGGTGAAAAGCGTGAGCCATCTCAGCGATGACCGGCTGGAATGGGTTGCTGAAATCGGCAGTGTGCGCCGGAATTGGGAGGCCAAAATTCTGGAGCAGGTGCCGGACCGTAAGGTGGCCTGGGCCGCGACTGAGGGAGCCACGAACGCCGGTTCCGTATCTTTTGAGGATGTGGGCGGTGGGCAGACACAGATACATCCGTCTCTGGACTATGAGCCGGAGGGGCTGGTGGAGAAGATCGGCGACAAGTTGAACGTGGTGGAGCATCAGGCGGAAGGTGATCTGGACCGGTTCAAGGCGTTTATCGAGGCGGAGGGGTATGCCACCGGTGCTTGGCGGGGGACGATCAGCGATGGCGCGGCCGTGGGGACCCCTGACGTGGGGGATGCCGACCAGTCACGAGGGGACAGTGGCAAGGCCGGGGTATCCGGGAAAGTGGCGGCTGGTATCGGATTGGCTGCTGCAGCAGCCGCTGTAGGAGTCGCCGCCGCAGCGTCAGGCAAGGATTCGAACGAAAAGACGGAACCGGGTGCTCCTGTGGTTGTTGCGCCCGCCCGGCCTGAACAGGCCTATGCGGCGACGCCGGGTCATCCCATCACGGCTGATGACGCTGTTGAAGGCGGCTAGCACCTACTCACCCCTACGGGGGAGGGATCGGTTGCGCATCCCTTCGACCAGTCCAATGGCCTCATCGACACCGGCGGCGATTCGGATGGAACCGCAGAAAGTGACACCAAAAGCATGGAGGACCGTGAAAATGACTCCGACACCGGTACAGGTGATTTTCCGGCAAACCTGCCCGGCGGTAACGTCGGCGGCCAACACTAGGAAGCAGGGGCTGCCCATCACGTGATGGCATATGTCGTAGGAGCGGCGGCCTACGACGGCCGCCGCTCCGAGGCATTGCAGGGCTGTCGATGTGATTCGCCAGGGTGTGCAGCTCCAATGTCCGGCACCGGTGGCCCGGGCCCCGAATCGTGGCCACATGGACCTGTTTGGTGTTGTGCGGGTGGGGTTACCTGTGTCGCCGTTTGGTGATCAGTCCCCAGATAAGCAGGAGCACTATGGAGCCGCCGATAGCGAGCAGCCAGGTTTGGAGTGAGAAGAAGTTCTGCAGGTGTGCGCCGAAGGCCAGGCCACCCAGCCAGCCGCCCAGGAGCGCTCCGATGACTCCCACAATCATGGTCTTGATGATGCCACCGCCTTGGCGGCCGGGAAGTATCAGTTTTGCAATGGCTCCGGCGATAAGCCCGAGCACAAGAAAAGCAAAAAATCCCACTGTGTTCTCCTTCTAAGGGCTTCCACCACGGAAGGCCCGCTGACTTGGCGATGGGAGCCGATCCGTCGGGATTGGCGCCCATGAATAGTAACTTCTCCTCAGTTGTATCTGTGTGCACCTCACGACGCCATGGATTCAAGCTCAGGAGTCGGCGTGGTACTAGCGGCGGCCGGACGTTTCCGCTCCCACAGACGGCCGATAGAGCATGATAAGCACCCTTACAATATAATCATAAGCATGGTTACAGTATAATCGTAAGCATGCTTACTGTGGAGCCAACATTTTCAGTTCCGGACCAGCAGCAAATCTTCGAAAGAGAGTGATGATGACAGAGAACCCATTGACGCCAGATACGCAGACCCCCTCCTACAGGGCCGCCACGGAGACAGCCGGGACCGGCTCCACCACGGAAACTGGCGGGACGGGCTCCACTGCGGAGGCTGCCAAGACTGAGGCGGCGGATGTGGCCCATGTGAGTGCAGAGTCTGCAGGCGACGTGGCTGCGACGGTGAAGGATGAGACGGCTCAGGTCGTGTCCGAAGTAGGGTCCCAGGCCAAGGACCTTTTGACGCAGTTGCGCACGGAATTGGGGGATCAGGCCGACACTCAGCAGCAGCGCCTTGCTGCTGGTCTGCGCTCTGCCGCTGATGAACTGCATTCCATGGCTGATTCTTCGGATCAGAGCGGAATGGCCAGTGATCTGGTGCGCCAGGGGGCGGACAGGTCCGCTTCTGTGGCTTCCTGGCTGGAAGGACGGGATTCCGCGGCTTTGCTTGAGGAAGTGCGCGGCTTCGCCCGTCAGCGTCCCATAGCGTTTCTGGCTCTCGCCGCCGGGGTCGGCATCCTGGCCGGCCGGCTGACGAGAGGTCTGAGCGCGGGAACTCCCAGCAGCGGGGCTACTAACCGCGCGGTATCGGCCCCCGTGGTGCCTGTTTCGCCGGCCCCTGCACCTGTGCCTGTTCAGCCCTACGGCGCCGGAGACGTGTACGCGGAACCCACACTTGCACCGGGGGAGCCCCCCGTTTCCACGACAGCCCTGCCCGGATCTGCAGGATACTTGGCTCCTACGACGGAGCCCGTCGCGGATAACGGACGGTACTGATGAGCAGCGAAATCCCGCACACCGCCGCCGAAGAGAGAGCCGCCACCACATCCCTGGGCGACTTGCTCGGTCAGGTCACCGGTGATGTCTCGACTCTGATGCGCCAGGAAGTTGAGCTGGCCAAGGTCGAGCTGAAACAGTCAGCCACCCGTGCCGGGAAGGGTGCCGGCCTGTTGGCCGGTGCCTCGGAAGCGGCACGTATGACCCTGCTCTTCCTCTCCATCGCCCTGTGGTGGGCGCTCGGCGCTCACGTCACCGGGCTGGGTTGGTCCGCGGTGATTGTCGCCGTCATCTGGGGCATCATCGCCGCGGTGCTGGCTGCCAGGGGCCGCAAGGAGATGCAGGCTATAAGGGGTCTGCCCAACACGACGCAAACCCTGCAGGAAATCCCCGAAACTCTGAAACCAAGCGAGGAACCACGATGAGCGAAAACCCAGAAGTCCTGCGAGCCAACATAGAACAGACCCGCGCCGCCCTGAGCGCCAACGTCGACGCCTTGGCCGATAAGGTCAGCCCGTCGCACATCGTGGATCGGCAGACCGAGAAGGTCAAGGAAAACGTCCGCGGGGCCGTGACCGGGCTCAAAGACCGTGTCATGGGAGCTGCCGATCACGTCGGCAATACCGCGCACTCCGCCGTTTCCGGAGTAGGCGACACCCTCTCCGACACCGGAGAGGCCATCGGTGACGCCCCACACCAGGTCGCGTCGAAAGCTCAAGGCAACCCCATGGCAGCGGGTCTGATCGCCTTCGGCGCCGGAATGCTCATCGCTTCCCTGATCCCCGCCTCGCAGAAGGAACGTGAAGCCGCCGAGGCCATCAAAGACGCCGCCGCGCCTTTGACCTCACACCTGGCCGAGGCTGCCAAAGACGTCGCGCAGGAACTGCAGGAGCCGGCCCAGGAAGCCGTGGAAAGCGTGAAAAACACGGTGTCCGATGCGGCCGGGCACGTCAAGGACGAAAGTCAGTCCGCTGCGGGCGACGTCACCGACCGGGCAGCGCAAGCTAAAGACAACGTGCAAAATGCCTAGGTCCTGAACAACGATGTCCGGTGGCTGTGACCGTGTGCTTTCAGGCGCAGCCGCTGGGCCTCCCTTTGGAACGCAGGACCACTGGGATCACGCGAACCTTTCCCGCCCTCAGGTTGGGCAGCACTATCCGCGCCGGAGGGGACGATGCGCAGGAGACGGAATGACGAAGGAACCAAGCACGGTAGGCGGGACGCCACTCCGGGACAACCTCTCCCGGGGATGGCCCTGGGACTATCGCGGTTGGACCGAACCGGGGTGTGGATCAGTGAGAGCCGGTCCGGATCGAACACCTAAGGCGTCGCCTGGACCGGCGACGGAGCGCGCGACGGAACTTGATTCCTGGCCCACCACACGGCTGCTGATCACCGCTGGTCGGCACGTGGAATACCTCGGCAATCAGATCCTGGCGCCCTTGAACCTGACCATGTCGTCATTTACAGCCCTGATATCCCTCAACGCGGCCGGTCCGCTATCTCAAGCAGCCCTGGCCGGCAGCCTCAGAATTCGGGCGCAAACAGTCGGCAAAATTCTTCAGGGCTTGGAAAACGAAGGATTCATCACCAGGAACAAGGGAGTGTTCGATCGGCGCAGCACCAAAGTCGCGCTCACCGACGCCGGCCGGGAAGCGCTGCAAGATGCTCAGAAAGCCGTGAACGACCTGTCGCTCGAGAACGCCGACGCATCCGCGGAACTGCGGTTACTGCTCAAAGAATTGATAAGGGACATCCCCGCCACGGACACCAATCCGAGGGCCCACCCGGCCCAAGGATCCCAGCAGTGGACCCAGGCAGACGGACCGAGACAAGCGGCCGCCCGCCCATCGATAGCGGAAGAGGGATTACCGGTGCAGCAAGGCGTTCCTGCTGACATAAAAGCTATCCCCGCCGTCCCGCCCCAACCATATTCGGGATAAAGGCCACGCTCAGCGGTTCCGGTGCCCGGAACTACCTGATCTGGGGCGGAGGGATTTACCTCGTGCTGTGGCTCTACGGGCTGTTCACTGGCAACATGGACTCCGGAGCAAACTTTGTTCCCCTCAACACCGATAATTGGCTGCACCTGTTCCTGGGTATTGGCATGATCGCCCTGGGTTACTTCCTTGGTCGGAACTTTCGAAACCGCAGTGCAGCGTCAGATCTTTAATGGACCACAATGTTACGGAGAGGGTTGTCCCGGAAGGTGAGGGTCTTCGCAGCCTCACGTCAATGTAGTACTTCCAAATTTTGAGAGAAGGAAACCATCATGGCTAACCTCATCGCCCGATCCATCCATGACTTGACTGCAGCGGCCTGGTTCGGCGGTTCCCTGATGGGCGCCGTTGGCCTTAACGGGGCCACCGGGCAGGCCAAGGATTCCACCGAACGTACCCGTCTCTCGGCTTTGGGATGGAAACGGTGGGCCCCCGTTCAGGGCGCAGCACTGATCGGGCACGTCGTTGCCGGACTGGCGGTGATCAACGAAAACAAGGAACGCATCGCCAGCCAGGATGGTGGTACCCGGCTCACCGCGTATAAAACGGCTGTCACTCTCACCGGTGCCGCACTTACCCTGTACACGGGGATCTTGGGCAGGAAAGTGGAGCAGCTCGCCGGTGAAGGCGCCGAAGGCGCCACCGAGCCGGGCCCGGGCAGCTCCAAGGAACTGGCATCAGCCCAACGGCAACTCAAGATCCTGCAGTGGACGATCCCGTTCTTCGCTGGCACCGTCATCGTCCTGGGCGCCAAACACGGCGAAATGCAGCGGACCCATAACGTCCTCAAAGGCCTCGTGAAACGATCCTTACACAGTTAGCCAGCTGGCTGGCTGGATGGATCGGTACCGGTTGGTGCGGTTGGCGCGGATGCCGGAGGGGTGTGTAGTTGCGCGTTGTTGACCGGTTCCTAGAGCCTGCCCCGGGAAACCGGAGGCCCGCACTTGCGGGCCTCCG
>NZ_JADPVH010000099.1 GCF_026932795.1 Paenarthrobacter sp. Z7-10
GACCCGAAGACCTCGAACACGTCGCCCAGGAACTCAACGCCCGCCCCCGCAAAACACTGGGCTGGAATACCCCAGCCGAACAACTACGTGATCTACTAAGAGCCAGCTAAACCCGGGTGTTGCAACAACCCCTAGAATTCAAGCAGATCAGTATTCTGCCCACAGCGGTTGGGCCGGACGGTGGGCAGAGCGGGAATCTGTCCCACAGCGGCTGGGCCGGACGGTGGGCAGAGCGGGAATCTGTCCCACAGCGGCTGGGCCGGCGCGAACGCGGCGCGCCTGCCTAAGATGGCGGGTGCGGTGACATAATCTGCGAGGGTGAGCGCGCTAACAGAGGTACCCTCGGATTTCCTGACAGCCCTGGGCACCCTTCGAAAAGCCCATTGCCGCAGCGAACTGCGTCTGGAAGAACTGCCTGCCCCCTCGAGACTGGCACCGTTCGCGGTGGCCCTGGGGGCTGAGGTCACCGGACGCCCGGTGCGGCCCGTCCACGGTCCAGCCGCCATGGCCGCCGCCCAAGCCGGACCGCCAGAACTGGCGACTGGACGTTTCATCCTGCTGCATGACCCGGACGGATCTGCGTTATGGGATGGCACCTTCCGGATTGTCACCTACATCCGGGCCCAGTTGGAGGCGGACATGGGCAATGATGCCATGCTCGGATCGGTGGCTTGGGCCTGGCTGGTGGAAGCCCTCGAGGGCCACGCCGCGCCCTACCGGTCTGCGGGGGGCACGGCAACCCGGATCCTGTCGGAGAGCTACGGGACCCTGAGCGGACGCCAAGATTCCAGAGACATCGAGCTCAGGGCGTCCTGGACGCCCGCCGGCGCCGATGTGCAGGCGCATTTGGAGGCATGGTCGGACATGGTCTGCACCTTCGCAGGGCTGCCGCCACTGCCCGAAGGTGTGCTTGCGCTGCCGAACAGGCGTCGTAACTGAGCCGCCCCTGCGCCGGCCCATCCTCGGCGCCCCGGCTGGATATTCCCTCCCGGTGGGAAGCCGTCGCTAGACTGGAGGCACGATGACGACCCCAAACACGGAAAAGCGCACCCGGGTGCGCCGCGACAGGACGCCCCGGCCGGCCAGGAAGCCCGCGGATGAAGCCATGGAAGGCACCGGTGGCATCAATGGCGCTGAAGACGCCGAGGCAGGTGCAGCGGGGTACTCAAGCCGGTTTTCCAACCGAGGGTCCCGCGAACGGCACCGTGACCACACCGAGGACCGAGCGTCCCACGATCGGGACCCCGACCACACCGGCGACAGCGCATCAGAGGTACGGATTGACCTGTCCGCGCTTCCGGCGGTCATTGATCTGGACACGCCCAGGGACGGAGTGCCGCTGGTCATCTCGGACACGGAGGGCCTGAAGACTGCCGCTGCCGCACTCGCCGCCGGCACGGGGCCTGCCGCCGTAGACGCCGAACGTGCCTCCGGATTCCGCTACGGTCAGCGTGCCTTCCTGATCCAGATCCGCCGCAAGGGCGCCGGTACCTGGCTGATCGACCCAGAACCCCTGCAGGACCTTTCCGTCATCAATGAAGCACTTCGCGGAGTGGAATGGATACTGCATGCCGCCTCGCAGGATTTGCCTTGCCTGGCGGAACTTGGCATGTGGCCGGAAAAGCTCTTCGACACCGAGCTGGCGGCCAGATTGGCGGGACTTCCCCGGGTCGGACTTGCTGCCGTGATTGAGCAATTGCTGGGATTCGGCCTCGCCAAGGAACACTCCGCCGCCGACTGGTCCACCCGCCCGCTTCCGGAACCCTGGCTGCGGTATGCAGCGTTGGACGTGGAAGTGCTGGCGGAGCTGCGCGAGGAACTCATCGAGCTCCTCGAAGGCCAGGGAAAACTGGTCCTGGCCGAGGAGGAGTTCGCCGCCATCCTGGCTGCCGGAGTCTCCGGTCCCCGCATCGACCCTTGGCGCCGCACCTCCGGTGTGCACCAGCTCCGCGACCGACGACAACTGGCGGCCGTCCGGGAGTTATGGCTGGAGCGCGAGCAGTTGGCGCAGAAGCGCGACGTTGCCCCGGGCCGGCTGATCCCTGATTCCGCCTTGGTGGCAGCCGCGAAGGCCATGCCCTCTACCGTTCCAGCGCTGCTCACCGTGAAAGGCTTCCACGGCCGCGCTTCAAAACGCGAGGCCCCACGTTGGCTTCGCGCCATTGCCGCCGCCCGTGAACTGGATGAACTACCACCAATGCATCTGGCCACGAACGCGCCTCCCCCGCCCCGCATGTGGGCGGACCGCGATCCCGTTGCAGCCGCACGGCTTGCCACCGCCAAGCCCCGGCTTGCCGAATTGGCGGATGAATGGAACATGCCGGTGGAGAACCTGCTCACTCCTGACCATCTGCGCCGCTTGGCTTGGCGTCCGCCCGCGGTGGTCACCGAGTCAGCGCTGGCGGAGCAACTCGCCACCCTTGGCGCCCGGCCGTGGCAGATCGGGATCACGGTGGCGGCCTTGACGGAGGCCTTCCTGAATCCGGCTCCGCTGCCTGTCAAGGAAAAAGCTGTGCCCGCAGACTCCGCCCCGCCGGTTCAGACCGCCGACTCCGCTTCCCCGGCGCAAGCCGCAGCGCTGCCCACCGATTCCGAGGCCTGCACAGTTCAGCAGGAGCGCCAGCAATCGGGACCCGGCAGCAGGTAGAACCAGGCCGGGTTGCCGGCTTGTCAGCTAAGTTACCCACGGGTAACGTTGGTGGGAACGCCGTCGGAGGCCAGCCCAATCGGCTCCGCCGGCATCCATGTCTCGGCGAGGAGCAACAGGTGAGTCAGAACCGGCAAGTACGGGATGTCGTCTTCGTTGACGGGGTCCGCACCCCCTTTGGCAAGGCCGGTGAGAAGGGGATCTATGCCGAAACCCGTGCCGACGACTTGGTGGTCAAATGCATCCGGGAGTTGATGCGCCGCAATCCCTCGCTACCCGCCGACCGGATCGACGACGTTGCGATCGCGGCCACCACCCAAACCGGCGATCAGGGGCTCACGATCGGCCGAACGGCCGCCCTGCTGTCCGGATTGCCGAAGTCGGTGCCCGGATTCGCCATCGACCGGATGTGTGCCGGCGCCATGACCGCCGTAACCACCACCGCGTCCGGCATTGGCTTTGGCGCCTACGATGTGGTTATTGCCGGCGGAGTCGAGCACATGGGACACCACCCCATGGGTTCCGGGGCCGATCCAAATCCGCGGTTCATGTCTGAGCGGCTGGTCGATCCGGCCGCGCTGAACATGGGCAACACCGCGGAGAACCTGCATGACCGCTTCCCGGCCATCAGTAAGGACCGCGCCGATGCCTACGCGGCCGCAAGTCAGGCCAAACTCGCCGCGGCCTATGCCGAAAACCTTATCCAGCCCGATCTGGTGCCGGTGGTGACCCGAAAGCCCGGACAGGGCTGGAGGCTGAACACCGTCGATGAACCTCCGCGGCCGGGCACCACAGTGGCGGACCTTGCCACGCTGCGCACCCCGTTCCGCGCGCACGGTCGAGTCACCGCGGGCAATGCCGCCGGACTGAATGACGGCGCAACAGCGGCCGTGCTGGCCTCTGCCGAGGCCGCCGAAGAACTGGGGCTGACAGTCAAGATGCGGCTGGTCTCCTACGCCTTTGCCGGCGTGGAGCCCGAGGTCATGGGCATTGGTCCGGTGCCCGCTACGGAAAAGGCCCTGAAAATGGCACGTCTGGACATCACCGACATCGGGCTTTTTGAAATCAACGAGGCCTTCGCGGTGCAGGTTCTTTCCTTCCTTGATCACTTCGGCATCGCCGACGACGACGATCGCGTCAACCGCTACGGCGGCGCCATTGCGGTTGGTCATCCGTTGGCCTCCTCGGGCGTGCGGCTGATGAACCAACTGGCCCGCCAGTTCCAGGACGATCCCTCCGTTCGGTTCGGCATCACCGCCATGTGCATCGGACTGGGCATGGGCGGCGCGGTCATCTGGGAGAATCCGCACTGGAATGGCGTTGACAACGCTCCGGCAGGCTCAGGAACCGGTACCCCCGCCAGCGATGAGGAGAACGAAGAATGAGCGCACACGGCTTCAAAGCACTGGCCGAACTTTTCCCGGACGAGATAGTCACGCACTCCTATCTGGAGGACGTTGAGCTGCCGGACGGCCGCGGCGGCAGTGCGGGCACCTTCGCGCTGATCACCCTTGACAATGGTCTGGATCACCGCCGCCCCACCACTTTGGGGCCCAATACCCTGGTGGAGCTGGGCACGGTGCTCGAGGCCCAGCGTGAGCGTGCCGCGCGCGGTGAAATCATTGGCGTTGGAGTGACGGGCAAGCCGCATTTTTTGGTCGCCGGGGCGGACCTCTCAGCCGTCAAGACACTGCGGGAACGGAAATCTGGCGTGGCGATGGCCCAACTGGGCCACGATGTCTACAGCACGCTCAATGATCTGGGCGTGCCCAGTTTTGTTTTCATCAACGGAGTGGCGCTCGGCGGTGGACTGGAGATTGCACTGAACGCCAACTATCGCACGGTTTCGACCGGCGCCGGGGCGCTGGGCCTGCCCGAGGCCTTCATTGGCCTGGTCCCCGGTTGGGGCGGCGTGTACCTACTGCCGCGACTGATTGGCCCGGCCAATGCCGTCAAGGTCATGATCGAGAACCCGCTCAGCAATAACCGCACCCTGAGCGGACCTGCCGCCTTTCAGCTCGGAATTGCGGATGCTTTGTTTGAGCCGGCGGACTTCGTCGAGCAGTCGCTGGCCTGGGCTGCCAAGGTCATTACCGCAGACATCACCGTCGAACGCCCGAACTCCGTTACGGACCCGCTTAGCGAAGCCGACAGCGAGGCCTGGGATGCCGCCGTCGCCCGCGCCCGGGCATTTGTCGAAGAACGCACCTCCAATGCCGCTCCCGCACCCGCCCGTGCGATCGCGCTGCTGGAGCAGGGCAAGCACTACACCAAGGCCAAGTCCTTTGAGCAGGAAAACCTGGCGCTGGCCGATCTGATGCAGACGGATGAATTCCGTGCCACGGTCTACGCATTCCTGGATTTGGTGCAGAAGCGTGCCAAGCGCCCGGCCGGTGCACCGGACCCTGCGTTGGCCCGTCCGGTCACCAAGGTTGGCGTGGTGGGCGCCGGCCTGATGGCCAGCCAGCTCGCCTTGCTCTTTGCGCGCCAGCTCAAGGTCCCCGTGGTGCTGACGGACATTGACCAGGTCCGGGTCGATAAGGGCGTGGGATACGTTCACGGCGAGCTGGACAAGCTGCAGGCCAAAGGGCGCATTTCCCCCGATGCGGCCAACCGGACCAAGGCGCTGGTCTCTGGCTCGGTCAGCAAGGACGTCTTTGCCGACGCGGACTTCGTGATTGAGGCCGTTTTTGAGGAGCTGTCCGTCAAGAAGCAGGTGTTCGCCGAGGTGGAGGCCATTGTTTCGGATTCCTGCATCCTTGCCACCAACACCTCCTCGCTGTCCGTGACGGCCATGGCGGCGGACCTGCTGCACCCCGAACGGTTGGTCGGGTTCCACTTCTTCAATCCGGTGGCGGTGATGCCCCTGCTGGAGATCGTGCAGGCTCCCGAAACGGACGACGCAGTGCTGGCCACGGCCTTCGCCACAGCCAAGACGCTGCGTAAAAACGCGGTCCTGGTCAAGGACGCTGCGGCGTTCGTGGTAAACCGGATCCTGGGTCGGCTGTTCGCGGAAATCACCTTGGTTTTCGATGAAGGGACGGATGCGGCCACGGCGGACAACGCCCTGCGCCCGATGGGCCTGCCCATGACACCGTTCACCCTGCTGGCGATGGTGGGCCTGCCGGTGGGACAACACGTGCAGGAATCCCTGAGGGCCGCATTCGGAGAGCGCTTTTACGTGTCCGCGAACCAGCAGAAACTGATCGACGCCGGGAAAAAGGGACTGTGGGAGACGGCAGACGACGGGAGCAGGTTGGTGCCCGAGGAGACTCTGGCGCTGCTGGACTTCGGCGACCGTTCCTCCACCGCGGAGCAGGTCCTCGCCCGGACCCAGGATGCGCTGGCCGACGAAATTGGGCGGATGCTTTCGGAAGGTGTTGTTGCCGGGCCGGAGGATATTGACCTGTGCATGATCATGGGCGCCGGGTGGCCAATGCACCTCGGCGGCATAACTCCGTATCTGGATCGGACAGGAGCCTCGCAACGGGTAACCGGCAGCAGGTTCCATCCCGCCGGCATCGCTTCCAGGCCGTAGCCGCCCAGGCCGCGCCGTGGGGCCGCCGCGTCGTTTGGAGCGGGCCACGCCGGTTGGCGGGCCGGCCCCGGCAGGGCCCAAGCATCCTCCCAGCCGGATCTGGCAGCATAGGGATATGGACTCCTGCCCTTGCCTCCTGACCCGCCGCGCCCTGTTGGGAGCCACCGGTGCCGCCGGAACAGCTGCCGCGCTCTCCGCCTGCGCGCCCAGCGGGGGCGGTTCCCCGGCTGGGCAGACACCGGGCCCTATTCCCACTGGCGGGACGCCGGTCCGGGTAGGCAAGGTATCCGACGTTGCGGTGGGATCGACGGCGGCCGGCAGCGCCAACGGCAAGGACGTGCTGATCTACAGGCCGGAGGAGGCTTCGGTCCTCGCGTACAGCGCCGTTTGCCCGCACGCCGGCTGTGTGGTGGCGCCGGCAGGACAAGAGTTTCACTGCCCCTGCCATGGCTCGATCTTCCAGCCGTCGGACGGCGGCGTGCAGACCGGACCGGCGCGGAAACCCTTGTCCCGACTGGCGGCGGCAATCGACGGCGAATGGATCACCGTCAGCGTCTAGGTGGGTGGGTCGGTAGTGGTTTGACGTCGGGTTTGGTGTCGTAGCGGCTTTTTGTTCCTGCCGGGCTGGATCGGTGCGGGTTGCTGGTTCGTGGGGCGCGACCGTGTCGGTCGGTGCTTTCGCCTTCCTTGGATGGTCTCCGGC